>NZ_JAVRPS010000186.1:0-24340 GCF_032162105.1 Mycobacterium sp.
AACCGAGCGCATGCGCCCGCCCAATGCCGCGGCCAGCGCCCGTCACCGCGACCACCCGGCCGTCGACAAAGCCCATTTGTGTTGTCTCCTTTGCTGCTAACCGATCGGCGCGATCAGAAAGCGTGTATTTCGTCGGTCGGCTCGGGCAGATCGTGGGTGCCGCCGGGGAGCAGTGCAGACGCCGCAGCGATGGTGTTCAGGGCTTCGCGAATCAGCTTGATCTGACCGTTCTCGGCAACGAGGCGACCCATGAACAGGTGGTGGGTCAGTCGACCGGTCGCTGCCGCGGTGGCGTGAGTGACGTATTCCGCGAACACCTGGTCCGGGGTCTCGATGAGGACGGTGATGTCGTCGTCCTTGAACTCGAAGTCGGGGTAGTACTCGAGGACGGTGGTGATGAGGCCCTTGACACCCTCGGGGCCTTCGAAGCGGCCGGGCAGGCCCAGCGACACGAAGAACGGCATCTCGAAGGCGCCGTCCTCGGCGAAGAGGGCTGACGCCTTCTCCGGGTCGCGGAAATTGCCAAGGAATTCCTTGAGCAGGGTCGTTGCGTCAGACATGGGTCCTCCAGTCGTTGAGATGGGTTGTCGCGAGCGGTCGCTCGACGTCGAGCGCGATGCGTTCCTTAGATCAACAGCGCGGCGCGCTGCTCAGTTGCGCAACGGTTTGAGGGCGCCGGTCCAGGCTTCGAGTTGGTCGAACATGACGGTGGCGGCGTCGTCGTGGATTGCCGCGACGGGGCGGAACGTGGCGAAGTTCTCGAAGTCGGTGAACATCGAGAAGGACAGCTGCTGGCGCACGTGAGCGATCTGCAGCTCGCTGCATATCGCCCGCAGGTGCTCGATTGCCCGCGCTCCGCCGACGCCGCCGTAGCTGACGAAGGCCGCCGCTTTGTTGGTCCACTCGGCGTAGAGGTAGTCGATGGCGTTCTTGAGCACGCCGGAGGTGGAGTGGTTGTACTCCGGAGTGACGAACACGAACCCGTCGTAGGGGGCGATGGTCGCCGCCCAGGCCTTGGTGTGCTCGCCCGCGTATTGGCCCAGCATGGGAGACAAGGGCTCATCCATGTGGGGGAGCGGGTGATCAGCGAGGTCGATGAGGTCGTAGTCGGCGCCTGCGCGGTCGGAGGCCTTGGCGAGCACCCAGTCGGCGACGGCCTTGCCGTTGCGACCCGGTCGGGTGCTGCCCAGGATGATGGCAATCTTCAACTCACTCATGGATTTCCCTTTCTGGCGGGGTCGGTCGATTCGGTACTGAACGAGGGCGGTGGTGCCCATCGGATCATTACTTGAATCTTCATGTCACGCTAACCAACATGACTTGAAACTTCAAGTGACTCGGCTAGACTGCATCGATGGCCCGATCCCCCCGATGGTTGACCCCGACGCAGCTCGAGGCCTGGCAGGCCGTCACGCTGATGCTCGCCCGGTTGCCCACGGCGTTGGAGGCACAGCTGCAATGCGACGCGCAGCTGAGCTACATCGAGTACTACGCGCTTGCCGGCCTGTCCGAGCAGCCCAACCGCGCGATGCGGATGAGCGAGCTCGCCGTACTCACCAACGCCGAGCTCTCCCGCCTGTCACACCTCATCACCCGGCTGGAGAAACGGGGCTACGTCCGGCGTGAACCCGACCCGAGCGACGGCCGTTATACCAACGCGGTCCTCACCGAGGCGGGCTACGAGCACGTGGTTGCCGCCGCCCCCGGCCACGTCGCGACGGTGCGAGACCTGGTCTTCGACGGGCTCGACGACGCCGAGCTTCACGCCCTTCGGCAGATCGCGGACCGGATCATCGCCCGCATCGACGATCCCGCTAGAGCGTCGAACAGTTCAAAGACGAAGTCGAAGTAATCAGCTGTCCGCGACGGACATTCAAACCTTCGGCACGGAGCCCGCGCCGTCCGCCGCCACCATGCGGCACCGTGCGCGGCGTGACCAGATCTTGTCAGCGGCCGTGAAGTGCTTCGTGGAGAACGGGTTTCACGGTTCGAGCATGGCCGAGCTCGCCAAGCGGGCGGGCATGAGCGTCGGCCACGTCTACCACTACTTCGAGAGCAAGGACGCGATCATCGAGGCGATCGTCGACAAGGACATCGAAGAGGCGCCCGGCATCCTGGACGACTTCTCGGGCGCCGACGACGTGGTGGCGGCGATGATGGATCGGCTCGACGAAAGGGTGGAACGCCATCTCGACCGGGACAGGGCCGCCCTGCGGCTCGAAATTCTTGCCGAGGCCGCGCGAAATCCGAGGATTGCGGAAAAGGTCCATTCGGCGGATACGACCGCCTGCAATCGCCTGATCCAGGCGCTCTCCGGGCGGCTCTCGAGCCTCGGTCCGCGCCAGGTCGCCGACCGCGTCGAGGCCATCGCCGCGATCTTCCAGGGGCTGATCGTGCGAGCCGTCCACAATCCCGATCTGGACCGCGACGCATTCGTCCGCACCGCGCACCTCGTCCTGCGCGAACTCGTAACCAACGGTGCGACTAGACAACCCGAGGAATAGCCCTCCGATCAGCGTGCTGTCGCGGACGGCGGGTTCACCGCGCTCGCAAGTAGGTGTACGGGGTGCGGCCGGCCCACGGGGGCGCTGGCGCCGCTGGGGTTGTTTCGAGGTTGGGAAGCCCGTTGGGCGGCGGGTTGCCGTGGAGGTCTTCCAGACCGGCGGACGGTCCGGTGTAGCCGACGCTCACGCCGCCATCGGGGGTCTCTCCGAAAACACCGATCCTGGTGAGTGGTGTTCCGAGCCGTGATCCGGGCATGCCCAGGATTGGCTGACTCTCATCGGTGGTAAAGCTCAGATCGACGCCGCGGGCGTCGATGGTGCTCGGTGGTAGGGGACCGACGACGGGTGGGTTGCCCAAGACGATCGGCGGCGACGAGCCCGGCACGATCACGCCCGGGGGTGGGTATCCCGGCGCGGGCGGTAGTGGTGGCAGAGGCGGGTCACCGTGCGCGGGCACCGCGGAAAGTATCGGGAGTACTAGCAAGCAGGCCGCCGTGAGGACGCCCCGCCGTGCAGTCGCTGACATTTTCATCGTTGCCCCGTTCATATCTTCATGGGATCGCCGTAGATCGCGAACTGCGAATGTGCGTCGGCGGTCGAGATTCGAAGGTAGGCGTACGACCGGATGGTGACGTCGCCACCACAGGCATCAGCCTTGATGTGGATGTTGTCGATATCGAGCATGGCGCGGCCGCCGCCGCTAAGCGCCATGTTGGACATGGGAACTTCGACGATCACCCCTGGCTGGATGATGCCCTGGATGAATCCGCTCACCCCGCCGGCGATCCCGAAGTTGCCGGCTGCGCCCATGGGGTTGGCGATGGGTGCGCCCAGGGATGCCGACGGGCCAGAGGCCCCGCCGATGCCGGTCTGTAGCCCATTGGAAACATCGGTCTGGCAACCCAATTGGTAGCCGGTGATGAACGCGCTATCGGTGATCGGCGCCGTTCCACCCGTCGCCGTCGCGGTCGCGGACAGAGTCACGAAGGCTTCTCGGGAATTGGCCGCGGCGGCAAGATTGGGAACAGAGTTGATTCGTTCACCCTCGATCGAGATGTTGAGGTTCCAGCCGTCCCTGGTCGCCTTGGAGTAGTGCTGTGGCGCCATGTTCACCGGCTCGGCGTGGGCTGACGGGCTCTCCACTGTGGCGAGCAGCCCCACCAGCAGGGCCATACCGCTCGCGACATAGGACCGGCGCCGACGTCGCGTTGAACGTCGCGGGCGCAACCCCATTGCGCCGCCCGCAGGGCCACTTTGTTCGGATTGCCGACTGCGGTAACCCGCATCGTGGGTCGTCATCGGTTCGCCTCACAGATCTGCCGCGGAATTACGCGCGGTTTGTGCCGGTCGTGCATGTAACCGGCGTGGTCAACTTTGGCTGGCCGGCACGGGCGTTGCATCCGTGGCGACCCGGGTCGGAACACGGGCGGTTGGCTACAGGCGACCCGCGGCGAAGGTTGCGGCCTGGTTGACCATCGCGTCAGTTGCGTACGTACTGTGTGCGGCCCAGTCTCCGCCATCGGAGCAAACCGGGTCGTCGGGAGCGCACACAATGGAGGTCTTGGCCGCATATCGCGGGCCGATTGCGATGGGCGGCTGGCCGATCGCGCTCATTATCCGATTCGATGGCTTGCCGAAGAGGGCTACCGCGGCGACGTGGTCAGCCACCGAAGGCGGCATCGGCCGGGGCACGTCCGAAGCAACTACGCCATCCGGGACTACATCCGCGGTGACGAAACCGATCACGGCCGCACCTTGGGAGAAACCGCCGAGCACCATTCTGGTCTTGGGACATTTCGCCGCCATGTCCTGGACATGAGCGCTCGCATCATCAATGCCGTCGACCGCTGCGGCGAATTCGATGCTGGCCGGGTAGTTGACCGCGTACACCCCTACGGACTTCGCGCCAGCTTGCGCGCGAAGCGCGTCGACGAATGCCTGTCCGATCCTTCCAACACCAGGTGGCTCGTTGGTTCCGCGTGCGAACACCACTTCGACATCAGAGCAGGGCTCCGCAGACGCGGAAGGAGCCCCGATCGGTGCGATGAGCAACGCCGAAGCTGTCACCACCGCAGCACCGACGAGACAAGCGATGAGTGTGATGACGCGCACGCTATTCCGCCCTTCCTTCATTCCTAGCGCCCGCTCGTCCCAGGAGCGGTGTCCGCGCCCAAGACTTCAGCGCTGCAGCATCGGCACGGTCAACTCTGGCCGGCGCAGACCGGCGAAACCATCCGTGGACACCCCGGTCGCAACACGGGCCTCGCAGCAGCAGCTTCCATCGATGCGCTTGTCCGGCGCGCTCAGCTCGGTTGCCGGGTCATGTGCGCGGCCTAGTGCGGTGCGCGCGAAGGGTTGTGGTGATGTCCTGCACGGCGTCGAGTTGCTCGGGCGTGAGTGCGTCGACGAAGAGTTCGCGGATGGCGTGCAGGTGGCGGACGGAGGACCGGCGGAAGGCGTCGGCGCCGGCCGGCGCGAGGATGATCCAGGCACCGCGGTAGTCGGTGGTGCACGGTTCGCGGTGGACGAGGTCGCGCCGTTCCATACGGCCGAGGTGATGTGACAGCCGGCTCCGTTCCCAGCCGATGTGGTCGGCGAGCTCGGACGAGCGCAGGCGCCGATCGTCGGCCTCGGAGAGGGCGAGCAGGACGGCGTAGTCGCCGGGGGAGAGGCCGGACTCGCTTTGCAGGCGGGCGGCGAGGGCGGACTGCAGATCTTCCGCGGTTTCGATGAAGGTTCGCCAGATCCGCAACTGCTCCGCCGTCGGGGATCGCCGACGCGACCGGGTGGCTGAGGCGTGCTGTGTCATACCCCTCCTCGTTGACACGTCAATCATACGTACGAAATAATTGACGTGTCAACTATGTTGAAGGGGCCATGACCAGGAATTTTGAGCTCGGACTCAACTCGTTCGGCGAGGTGGTGACGGACGACGGCGGCCGGCAGCTGAGCGACGCGGAGACCGTTCGGCTCCTCGTCGACGAGGCACGGCTGGCGGAGTCGGCGGGTCTCGACAGGTTCAGCGTGGGCGAGCACTACCGGGAGGGGCACAACGACTCAGCGCCCCCTGTATTACTGGCGGCGATCGCGACCGCGACGGAGCGGATCCAGCTGGGAACGTCGGTGACGGTATTGAGCACGAACGACCCAGTGCGGCTGTACCACGAGTATTCGACCTTGGACGCGGTGTCGAATGGCCGCGCCGAGGTGATTCTGGGGCGAGGCTCGGCGACGGAGTCGTTCCCGCTGTTCGGCTACGACCTGGCCGACTACGAGCGGCTGTTCGACGAGAAGCTCGACCTATTCGTGCGGCTGCAGCGAGAGCAACAGGTCACCTGGTCGGGCACCGTCCGGTCACCGCTGGTCGAGCAGCGGCTGCATCCGGTGATGCGTCCGGGTGGCATCCCGACCTGGATCGGGGTGGGCGGCAACCCGAACTCGGTACTGCGTGCCGCCCGCTATGGACTGCCACTCATGCTGGCGATCATCGGTGGAGGGCCACAACGCTTCGCCCGCCACGTCGAGCTCTACGAGCGGGCACTGGAGCAGGAGGGACGGCCTGTCCAGCCGGTCGGCCAGCACTCACTCGGCCTCGTTGCCGATACCGACGACGAAGCACGGGAGACCTGGTGGCTGTACTGGCGACCGGTCGTCGAGCAGATCGCGCGGGAACGCGGTTTCTACGCACCCACTCGGGAGCGGTACGAGGCCGAGATCGACGGCGGGGCGTTGTTCGTAGGCTCGCCCGAGACCGTCGCCAACAAGATCGCGACGGCGGCCCGCGACCTGCGGCTGAGCCGCTTCGACCTCAAGTACGACGTCATGGATCTGCCTCGTGCTGCGCGAGCGCGCACCATCGAGCTGCTCGGCCGCGAGGTCCTCCCGCGTGTCCGCGAGCTCCTCGCAACGGACCCCGTCCATGCCTGACCGCCCACGCTCGACCCTCCAGCCCGCCGGCGACCCCGACTTCAAAGGAGTAAATCCCATGACAGAGCTCACCTTCGGGCTCGACACCTTCGGCGACGTCCCGGAGGACGACGACGGCGCCCTCGTCTCCGACGCGGCGGCGATCCGGCAGGTGGTCGAGGAGGCCGTGCTCGCCGACGACCTCGGCGTCGATGCCATCGCACTCGGCGAGCACCACCGGCCCGAATATGCCATCTCGACCCCGGAGACCGTGCTCGCCGCGATCGCGGCGCGCACCTCGCGCATCCGGCTCGGGTCCGGGGTGACCGTGCTGAGCTCGGACGACCCGGTTCGGGTGTTCCAGCGCTTCGCGACTGTGGACGCCATCTCCAACGGGCGGGCCGAAGTCATCCTCGGCCGCGGCTCGTTCACCGAGTCCTTCCCGCTGTTCGGTTACGACCTGAGCGACTACGACGTGCTGTTCGATGAGAAGCTCCAGCTCTTCGTCCAACTGCTCGACGAGAAGCCGGTCACCTGGAGCGGAACCACTCGCGCCGCGCTGGACAACGCCGACGTCTACCCCAAGACCGAGTCCGGCCGCCTGACCACCTGGGTGGGCGTCGGCGGCTCGCCCCAGTCCGTTGTGCGCACCGCGTACCACGGCCTGCCGCTCATGCTCGCGATCATCGGTGGGGCACCCGAGCGGTTCGCCCCCTACATCGACCTCTACCGGCGTGCGGCCGACCAGATCGGCACCGTCGCATACCCGGTCGGGATGCACTCGCCGGGCTTCATCGCCGACACCGACGAGGAGGCCAAGGAGCTGTTCTACCCGCGGTACAAGGTCACCCGCGACCGGATCGGAGCGCTGCGCGGCTGGCCGCCGCTCCGCCGCGAGGAATTCGACGCCGACGTCGAACACGGCTCGATGTACGTCGGCTCGCCGGAGACCGTCGCCCGCCGGATCGCCCGCACCGTCGAGCGGCTGGGCGTCGGCCGGTTCGACCTGATCTACACGTCGGGCTCGCTGCCGATGAGCGCCCGGCTGAAAGCCGTCGAGCTCTACGGCACGAAGGTAATCCCCATGGTCCGCGACATCCTCGCCGGCTGACACCACCTCGAACGGAGCAACCATGAATCCATCGACAGACACCCGCACCATCGGCATCCTTGGGGCCGGTAAGGTCGGCACCGTGCTCGCCCGTCTCGCGATCGCGGCCGGCTACCGCGTGCTCGTCGCCGGCTCGGGCGAGGTGTCGAACATCGCGCTCATCGTCGAGATCATCACGCCCGGCGCCGTCGCCACTACCGCGGCCGACGCTGCCGCGAAGGCCGACGTCGTCATCCTCGCCCTCCCACTCGGCAAGTACCGCACCGTCCCCGCCGACGCGCTGCGCGGCAAGCTCGTCATCGACGCCATGAACTATTGGTGGGAGGTCGACGGCGTCCGCGACGACCTCACCGACCCGCGCACGTCGTCCAGCGAGATCGTCCAGGACTTCCTGCCCGAGTCCCGCGTGGTCAAGGCGTTCAACCACATGGGTTACCACGACCTCGAGGACGGCGCCCGCCCCGCCGGGGTGCCCGGTCGTAAGGCGATCGCGATCGCCGGCGAACCCGCGGACGTCGCGGAGGTTGCGGCGATCGTCGACGCGTTCGGCTTCGACCCAGTGGCGGCCGGCCCGCTCACTGAGGGCGCGCGGTTCCAACCCGACACCGAACTGTTCGGTGCCAACGTCGACGCCGACGAGGTGCGGGCCATGCTCGACCGCTTCCCGGACTCCCCGAGCGATCGCGTCGTCGCGCAGGCGCGATCCTTCGCGAACCACACCCCCGCATAGCCAGCTGTGGCGTGTGACCGTCTCGCGGTCGCCCGGGGTGGGAGCGCCTTGCCGCCCGCGTCGCGGCATCCGGTTGGAACCGACGGAGGAGTCGACGCTTCCTAAAACGCCCGGTGACGTGACCATGCTCGTACTCGTGTCGCAGGCGACGGTAGGGCAGTCGAAAATTCGGAAAGCGCTGTGACAGTCATCGTCGAATAGAACGTCACCGCCGGGTGGCGCGCCGAAAGGCTTTGTCCTGCTTGCCAATATGAAACTGCCGACCGAAACGAGTGGCCGAGATCGACGCGAGGCCGTGCAGTCCATGCGTCGTCAGGTACTCGCTGATCGCGTCGGCGTTGCTCGACGGTCCGCGGCCAGATTTCACATGCCAGCGCGAGGTGCGCGAGTGCCGGAAGGCCTCGACGTGGACACTTTCGCGCCGTCGCCAACCTTCTGCACGGCTATGCGCAACCGCAATGCACGCGGGTCTTGATCGACCGCTCCGGCATTCGAGGTTTTCACCGATACCGCGACAGAACTTGGGCCTGGTCACGTGCACCGATTCGAGACCGACTTCGGTGATCGTGCCCTCCGACTTGGATTGCGCCTGCTTGACGATGACCGCAATGAGTTCGCCCTCGTAGTCCAGCACCGGCGAGTCGTAAGGCACGAGGATCGGGTCGTTGGTTCCGCTATGGCAGGAGACCCGTTTGTTGAAGAATGTCGGCAGCACGCCAATCCAAATGCGATACGACGCGTTGCTGACGGACCCACACATTAGGGAGCTCCAATGGAACAATCACCTGCTGATGTCTCCGAAAATCCTGCGGTCGCCCTGCCGGAGGCTCCGCAGCACATTGCAAAGGACCACCCAGATGTATGGGCCGCCTTTCAGCAACTTGGCGCAGCCCTCAACCAGGCGGGGCCACTTGATGGACGGACCAAAAGGCTTGTCCATCTCGCACATGCGATCGGGGCCAACTCGCATGGTGCCGTCCATTCGCACGCACGTCGAGGATTGGCTGAAGGAGTCGCGGCTGCCGAACTGGAGCATGTCGCATTGTTGGCTGTGACGACACTCGGATGGCCGCAAGCTGTCAGGGGGCTGACATGGATAAAGGACGTGACACAGCCACTCTCGGACGATTAGTTGTGGACGACGCTCACAAGGGTAGACCCGAAGCGAGGGCCGGGCCGTGCTGCCGGTGATCGACGATCTGGCCCAGTCGTCTTCACGCCGAAGCTGCTAAGCGCACCCCGTGGAATCCGGCATACATGAACCCGCAGGACATGCAAGCGTTGGGAGTGCATGACGCGAGCCCCATCGTCATCGAATCTGAGGCGGGTGTCATCCAGGCCCTTGCACGCGAGGATGACTCGCTGCCAACCGGTACGGTTTCGATGAGCCACGCCTGGGGCGCGCTGGTGGGCGATGATCCGGGCGAGGCGGGCACCTTTACCGGCCGTCTGATCTCACTGACACACAGCCGCCAAACCATCAACTACATGCCTCGGCTGTCGGCCATCCCGATCCGCGTAATCAAGCCAAGCACCTAACGTGGCTGGGTGGCATACAGAACTTGCCGACAGCGCTGAAGGCCGTATCCGACAGGACTTCTGATTGATCGCGGCGCCGCACCTTTTCGAGAATCCGGTGGATCGCGCCACTCGCTGACCTGAGCCGCGCGAAGGTGTCCGGCGCTGCCGGTCTTGATGACACGTCGTCGGTGACCGGCCGAACATCCAACTTGGCAGCGTGCTGATCATGACCCGGCCGGGGGAGTGACTGGTGCTGACACAGGTGGAAATGTCTACCAGCTGCGGTCACAGTTATCCCATCAAAGAGCACAGCGGCGGTTGTCGATCCTGGCACGTTGGACCGGTGGTGCCGACACATGATGTCGTATGCGGTGGAACATGGACTCTCCCACAGCACATATGACCCAACCGATTTCCGTCCCGGTCTAGATACGGCCTTCGAAAACCGTCGATCGAAGACCAGGCGTTGAGGTCGGTCGACTGCGAATGATTAGAGCGGAACCTCGACCTTCGGGTGAGTTGGCCTGAGACAGTCCAGAGCAGGAGGAAGTCATGGGAATACTTGACAACAAGGTCGTGCTGATCACGGGCACCGGAGGAGGTCTGGGTCGCGTTGCGGCGCAGACGTTCGCACGAGAAGGCGCAAGGGTTGTCGGATGCGACATCAAGGTTGATGCCAGCGACGAGACGGTCGACCTCATACGCCGCGCCGGCGGTGAGATGACTGGCATCGCGCCGGTCGATCTGACCGACCCCGAACAGGCGCGGAAGATGGTTGAGGATGCCGTTGCCGCCTATGGCGGGCTCGACGTGGTCTGCAACAACGCGGGCATACAGTACTTCGGTCCGATGCCCGACTTCTCTGTCGAGGACTGGCGGGCGACGATAACTGGCGAACTCGACATCCCCTTCTTCGTATCGAAGTTCGCATGGCCGCACCTGGTCCGGCGCGGTGGCGGGGTCATCATCAACATCGCGTCCCACGCAGGCATGATCGCCGCAGAGAGCCCCCCGTGGGTCGGGCACGCCGCAGCGAAAGCTGGCGTCATCGGCATGACGCGACAGCTGGCGCTTGAAGGCGCACGCCTTGGGATCCGTGCGGTGGCGATCAGTCCCGGGCCGTTCCTGACCCCGGCCAGCGACCGCGACCTCGGCGACGACCAGGCGGCCCGGGATGCGATAACCGGAAAGACGCTTCTCAAGCGCTTCGGTCGACCCGAGGAGATCGCGGAGCTGGCGGCCTTCATTGCTTCTGATCGGGCGTCTTACATCACAGGCGCCAACTATCCGGTCGACGGCGGCGCCACCGCTTGGTAGGCGGGCACTTCGCAACTCAATGCCCACCTCTGAGACCCCAAGGAAGCCGCACGCCGTCACCCAGGAACTAGACTGTTCTTCAATCGTGCAATGTTGTTGCAGCAGGTGCAATTCCGCTCGTTCTACCGCCGGAGTGCCCGTATTCCGAGCATGCACTATTCCGTCAGCGGGTCTTGGACTGATTCAGCTTAGACCGGCACGCATCAAGAACACCGATCAAACCCCGGCGGCATTCACTCGCAGACTCGGCGAGTCCGAGAATCGAAAGCTAGGCGGCTTTGAGTTCGATTCCGATGCTCTTCTTGTCCACCCCGCTCAGCTTGAAGTATAGGTCGAACAGTCGGCCGAATGGCCCGTAGCGCTTCGTGATAGCCCGCTGCACATCTGCGGTGTGATCAACCCTGGCTGCCTGGGAAGGCGACTACATCCGTGGAGACCCGGGTCGGAACACGGGCCACGACGGAGTGGCTCATCGGGATCGCCTAACGCTGAAGTTCCCGGCGTGAGGTGACGCCCAGCTTTGCGAAGATCTTGCTTAGGTGCCATTCGACGGTGCGGGGGCTGATGAAGAGCCGGGCGCCGATGTCTTGGTTGGAGAGTTCTTCGCGAACCAGTCTGACGATGTGGGCCTCTTGGGGAGTGAGCTCGCCGATGGTCGCTGCTTTGCGTTTGCGGGCCGTCCCGCCGGCTGCCTGCAGTTCGCGGGCGGCGCGCTGCGCGAATGCCTCAGCGCCCATGACGGTGAACATGTGGTGGGCGGTGCGCAGGCGGTGGCGTGCGTCGATTCCGCGGCGGTGGCGGCGCAACCACTCGCCGTAAAGTAAGTGACTCCGAGCCAGTTCTCCGCGAATCCGAGTGTGTTTGAGGCGCTCGATCGCCTCCAGGTAGGCGCCTTCTGCTGCTGCCCCGCCGAGCAGTGCCCGTGAACGTGCCTCGATGCCCAACGCCCAGTTGGTGCCACTGGCGCGTGTCATGGAGGTCAGCCTTTCGAAGGCTTGCGAGCCGAGCTCTTCTTGTCCGCAGCGGCTGGCCGCCTCGATGGTCTCTACGAGCGCTCCCCACGTCGGGGCACCCAGTTCGTGGGGGAGCGCCACGACCTGATGTGCAGCGTCAATCGCGAGCTCGTACTTGCCGAGGCTGCCGTAGAGCAGCGCCTTGCTCCAGCTGGCGAAGGCCAGACCGATTCCCTCGCCGCGGCGCGCAACCTCGTCGTGAATCGAGTCGATCAAGGCAACACCTTCGGTTTCCCTGCCCTCCCACGCGGCCAGCAGAAGGGCACCGTAGGGCGCGAGGTGACTGCCCGTCACCTCGGTGACCCGTGCGAGCTCAGCGATCAGCGATGCGGCCGCCGAGAGCTCCCCGAGCAGTACGTGGGCGCCTATGCGCATCGACAACGCCAACGGCAGCGTGGCGAGCGACCCGGAGTCGCGGATCAGCCTGACCTGTAGGTCAGGCAGGACCGCCCAGGTCTCCTCGTCCCACACGTCCACGGCGGTGCAGTGAGCCAGCCAGAGCCAGCGGCGCCCCTCCTCGGCAGTGAGCTCTGAGTCGGCGAACGCAGTCAGCGCCTGCTTGAGTGCCGGCACTCCGGCGGCGTATCCGTCGGTGAAGCGCGTCGCCAAACCACCCAGTAGAACGTCGTGGGGGCGCGGGGGCCGCGCCGAGGGTGCGGCCCGCGCAGCCCGCGCCACCTGTAGCAGGCCATCGTCGCCGGTGAACGAGCCGGAGAACATGGCCGCGGAGAGGCCGTCCAGGTAGGCGTCGCGGGCCAGTCTGGCGTCGAACAGTTCGAGTTGCGTGGCGGCCCGCAGAAACAGGGCGGCCGTATCGCCGCCGCGAATATTGGCGAATGCGACCTGCGCTCGTAGCTCGTCGACGTGCGCGCGACGCGGTTTGTCCGGCGGTCCGGCGTCGGCGCTGGACAGGAGTCGCAGCGCCGTATCGGGCTCATTGGCCAGGTGCGCGGCGCGCGCCGCAGCCAATGCGCGGTCGGCGCGCAGGGCGGGATCGGGCGTCAGCTGGGCGGCGCGCTCGAGGAAGGCAGCCGCGGCTGCCGGGCCCCCACGCGCCTGGGCACGGTCGGCGGAAACCTCGAGTTCGGCAGCAATGTCGCCATTGGGCCGAGAGGCCGCCTGGGCGTGGTGCCACGCGCGCCGATCAGGATCACCCTCCCCGTTGGTGGCCTCCGCCAGGGCGCCGTGTGTCGTGCGGCGCTCTTCGGGAGATGCGGCCCAGTAGATTGCGGAGCGCACCAGCGGATGGCGAAACCGGACGCAAGTGCCGATCTCCAGCAGCCCTGCGGCAGACGCGGGCCCCAACGCGTCCATGCCAATCCCAAGCCGCTCCGCGGCTCGCCACACCAGCACCGGATCACCGAGCGGCTCGGCCGCGGCGACCAACAACAGCTGCAGGGTCTCGGGGCCGAGCACCCCCAATCGCCGCCGGTAGCTCTGCTCGATTCGCTCGGATACCGTCCGCGAACCCAACAGCGCGAACCCGGCCGACAGTTCGGCCTGCGTGAATCCGCGGGGCAGCTCCAACAGCGCCAACGGGTTCCCGCGTGTCTCGGCGATGAGTCGGTCGAAAACGCGGTCGTCCACCGGCCCGCAGACGGCCGAACGCAGCAGCGTGCGGGCATCGCTGAGGGCGAGACCCTCCACGACCAGTGTTGGCAGCCCCGTTAGCTCCGCTACTTCGGCTTCCCGGGCCGAGAAGACCAGGGCGATCGACTCGGCCTCCAGACGGCGTGCAATGAACGCGAGCGCCTGGGCGGACGCGCGATCCAGCCACTGCGCGTCATCGATCACACAGACCAGCGGACGCTCCCGCGCTACCTCGGCCAGCAATCCCAACGCTGCCAAGCTGACCAGGAACCGGTCGGGCGGGTCGCCCGCGCGCACCCCGAACGCCGTGAGCAGGGCGTCCCGCTGCGGGGTTGGTAAGCGGTCCGCGCGATCCAAACTGGGGGCACACAACTGGTAGAGCGCGGAGAAAGCCAGTTCCATCTCCGACTGCACCCCTGCGGCGCGTATCACCTGACACCCGGTGGACCGTTGAACGAGATGGTTCAGAAGCGCCGTCGTACCCACACCAGCCTCGCCGCGCAGCACGAGCGCCCAACTCTGCCCTTTGCGAACGGCCGCAAGCGCGGTGTCGAGGACAGCGCACTCGCGGTGCCGACCGAGTAGAACGGGGTTCGCCCCGCGCTCTGAAATCGGCGGGACGTCGATGAGGGTCAGCGATGGCTGCACGCAACGCCTCCCGCGTTCCACTCCGTCGCTCGGCCCGCGCAACTCACCAGGTGGTGGCCACGCGTCTCCCGCTCATTCGGCTGTATTGCGACGATGGGCCCAGCCTAGAATCGAAGCCTCAGGATCAATCGGCCCTTGCTGCCATCGTGTCGGCCCACGCCGCCAGACGGCGGCGCACCGGCGGATTGGATCTGGCAGGCCGCGGTGAGTGGCGGCGTGAGACCAGGAGGTTCAGTGACCGTCCTACTTGACACCGCACAGCTACCGCTGACAGAACGCCGCGACGCGGTGACAAGCGCAGTGGTCGCTGGCGGGGTGATGTCGCGTGTCACGCTTGATGACGGCGAACCCGTGAGCGCCAGAGTTTGCGTCTGGGAATTCGGGACGGCAGCGATATTTCAATTGGAGTCAAGCGGTATCTCCGTCGTCCGTACGGCACAGGCCGTCCGGCAGGCACCCTGCGAGTTCGTCGCCATTGCTCAACACGGCGTCGGTTCGGGACAACTCAGCACGGAGTCGACCAGTCGGACCGTCCGCTCCGGCCAGACGGAATTGTGCGACGTGACCCAACCGTTCGAGTACTCCTGGCGCGGTAACGGCGGAACCCGAACCCTGCAGGTCCCCATAGATGAATTGGCGGTGCCGATCGATGTCGTGCGCCGGGCGGGTGAACACCTGGCCAGCAGCCCGCTCTACGGGTTGGTCAGTCGGCACATTCACGACATGGCCAAAGACGCCGAAGCCCTCAGCGCCACAGCCGTCGCCGCGTCCCTCGGAAGTGCAAGTACTGAACTGATCCGTGCCCTCATCCTGAGCGTGGCCGGCGAGAGTTCGGCCGCCCGGGAGGTTCTCGAGCACACACTGATCACGCAGGTGCGCACCTACGTTCGCCAGCATCTGGGGGATCCGGATCTCGGGCCCGACGCCATCGCGGCCGCACTCGCCGTTTCCACACGCCATCTGTACCGGGTCTGCGGGAATGCCCAGCTGCATCTGGAGCAATGGATCATCTTGAGTCGGCTCGAACGTGCGCGGATGGAGTTGTCGCAGACTGCCGCCCACTCCGTCACGATCAGCACCGTCGCCCGGCGGTGGGGGTTCAAAGATCCAACTCACTTCGCCCGGCGCTTCCGCGCTGCCTACGGAATGCCACCCGGCCAATGGCTTCGAACGGCCCAAGCGGAACACGGCGACAACGAAGACTTGGTCCCGCGCGCGGGGAATGTTGAGTCAGCTGGTCGCGTACAGGCACGGGGGGTGACTGGGGCCTATACGGGTGCCATGTGATTCCAGCCTGCGCGATGGTGATCGCATGGGCCGAATCGCCTTGCCGCCAACCGATGCCGGGGCCGAGCGAGACAGGCGCGAGCACGGTCCCAACGTACGGATCGCAGCAATGAAGAGTTCGGAGTGAAGCAATGAGAGGACTCGAGGGCAAGGTCGCGATTGTCGCCGGCGCGGCGCCCGGCAACATTGGCGCCGCGACCGCGGTACGCCTCGCCGAGGAGGACGCGGCCGTCGTGGTCGCCGATCTCAACATCTCCGCCGCTCAATCAGTCGTCGACGAGATCCGAGAGTTGGACGGGCGGGCTGCTGCCCGGGCCTTCGATATCAGCGACGAGGCGTCCTACAAGGAGCTCATCGACTTCACGGTCAACGAATTCGGCCGGCTCGACGGCTTGTTCAACGTGGCAGCCGACCTCTCCCCCCGCACACTGGAGCATGACGCCGACGTGATGTCGATCGCGCTCGACGTGTGGCAGCACACCATCGACGTCACACTCACTGGCTACATGTTTGGAATCCGCCACGCGCTGCCCATCATGATCGACCAGGGCAGCGGAGCGATCGTCAACACGATGTCAACCAGTGTCTGGATGGGTGAGGATCGGCGGGTCGCCTACCAAGCCGCCAAAGCAGGACTCTATGGGCTCACGCGCCACACCGCCACAGTCGGCGGCAAGCATGGCGTGCGATGCAATTCGGTCGCGCCCGGTGTGATCCTCACCGGGGCGGCGCTGGAGAACACCACCGAAGAATGGCGCAACGAGATCCTTGCGACGGTCCGGTCGAATCGCCTCGGAGTCCCGGAGGACCTTGCTGCGATGGTGGCGTTCCTGTTCTCCGACGACGGGGCCTACGTCAACGGCCAGACGATCGTCGTCGACGGGGGCGCCAATTTCACCTGAGAGTTGCCAGTTCGCGTGACCGCTGACACCGCCTGGCTCAAACTGACAATGAAACATCCTAGGTTGAAAGGACTTTCGTGAGCGACCTCAAGATCGCAATAATCGTTGGCAGCACCCGTCCTGGCCGTAACGGCAAGGCGGTCGCCGACTGGGTTCTGGGCAAAGCAGCCAGCCGCACCGGCGCGGACTATGAACTGATCGATCTCGTTGACTTCCCATGCGCCATGCGGTCATTGACGTTCGCTCAGCGGGGCTGGCCCCAAGCTCAGCCGGCAGAACGCTGTAGGGGATGACGAAAGCTGAGAAGCCAAGGCCGGTCAGTGCCAGCGCCCCGGCGACCCACCAGGCAGCGGCGTTACCGTCGAACGGCGAGAAGAAAATTGACACGAAACCCAGCGGGAACGTGATGATTCCTGCGATCATCCACGGCCGGCGGGGGCCGAGTCGCGACACCGTCGAGTCGGACAATCTGCCGACGATCGGGTTGTAGACGAGGTCGAGCAGCTTGGGCAGGAACACGACGAGTCCCGCCAGTGCCGCCGTCACTCCAAGGATGTTCGTGAGGTAGTACAGGAGGACGAGCCCGGGCACCACGGCATAGGTTGCGGTCGCCAGGGACCCGACGCCGAAGCCGATGCGTTCGGGAGTGGAGAGTGCGAACTTTCCGCTGCGTTGGGGATCTGGTGCGGTCAAGGTATGCCTCAAGGAGGAAGTTGCAGCTCGGCGGCCACTAGAAGAAGGGTTCACCCGGTCCATGGCGGTGTGAACGCGCCAATGGCGCCCAAGAACGCGATCCAATCCTCGGCCGCCCATTGCTCGACGACGATGCCGTTCGACAGGTGATACATCATCATCACGTCCCATACGACGTGGTTGCCGGTCGGCGGGATTCCCCACAGCGCGCCGGTGTGGGTGCCCTGCACGATGAAGCGCATGGTCACCGTGTCGCCATCCTGGGCCGCGTCCTGCTCGATCGCCTCGGCGTCGGGCAGCGCGGCGAAGAACTGACGCATCGTCGCGGCGTAGGCGTCGATTCCATCGATGGTGCCTACGCTACCGCCATGCCAGCGGAAGTCCGGGGCAAAGAATTCCGGGGCGAGATCCGGATCGTGCCCGTTGAAAAAGCGTGCGATCAGGTCGCGGACGAGTTCGATGCCTGGTTGCGCCATGACATCTCCCCTTCGATCTGATGGAACTGTCGCTCGCCGGCCCGCTTCTCTCAGGCCTGTTGGCTTGCCGGGGAGGGCTCCGCGACGACGGGATTCTCGATCGCGCCGATGCCCTCGATCTCGACCCGCACCCGCTGACCGGGCCGCAGAAGCCGTCCGGAGAACACGCCGACGCCGCCGGGCGTCCCGGTGGCGATGAGGTCGCCGGGTTCCAGCGTGCAGACGCGGGACAGTGCCGCGATCATGTCGCCGATCCCGGTGACCATCTCCTTCGTCGAGCCGTCCTGGCGCAACTCGCCGTCGACCCACGTGCGGATACCGAGACCCGCGGGATCCACCTCGTCGGCCGTGACGACCCACGGCCCGATCGGCCCATGGGTGTCAAAGCTCTTGCCCGGCCACATCGTCGGGGTGTCCTGCTGCCAGTCCCGCACCGACACGTCGTTGCCCACTGTGTAACCGGCGACGGACGCAAGCGCCGTGGCAGCGTCGGCGCGCCGGACCCGTTGCCCGATGACCGCGACGAGTTCTCCCTCGAAGTCGAGCATCGGCGAGTCGTACGGCGCGAGGATCGGGTCATAGGGTCCGGTGATGCAGGAGACCTGCTTGTTGAAGAACGTAGGCAGCTTCTGGTCCGCGAACGCCGCGCGCAGATGTGAAAAGCGCTCCATCTGCTCGGCGAACTGGGGCTGCTTTGCCGCCTCTTGAATCTCTGCGAGGTGTGAGGTGAAGTTGAACCCGATGGCCAGATACTTCGACGGCGCCGGAATCGGTGCGTGCAGAACGACTTCCGAGAGAGGCGTCCGCTGCCGGGCGTTGTTGGCCTTGCGGGCCACGTCCGCCGTGACGTCAGGACCGGCGGCCAGTACCGCCGTGACGTCGGCGGGGGCACCGTCGAGCGCGCTGAGTGCGACCACGTAGTCGTCGACGACGACCCCCGCGCTCACGCCGGCACTGCCGAGTTCGTAACTCACGAGCTTCATTTCGTCTCCTTTGTTGTGTAGAGCGCCTCAATCTGCGAGGCGTACTTCTGTGCGATCGGCCGGCGCTTGAGCTTCATCGTCGGCGTCAGCTCGTCGGAGTCGGGCAGCCAGTCGTCGGCGAGGATCGCGAAACGTTTGATCTGCTCGACGCGCGCCAGCCGTGCGTTGGCACGGTCGACACCGGCCCGAACCTCGGCGTGCAGTTCGGCGTCAGTCGCGTACATAGCGGCGATTGCAGGATCGAGCACGATCAGCGCGACGTTGTACGGTCGCCCGTTGCCGAACGCGCACGCTTGGCCGATGAGCGGGCTGCCCTCCTTGAGGCGGGCTTCGATGTTGGCGGGTGACATGTTCTTTCCCGCCGCATTGATGATCAGTTCCTTCTTGCGATCGACGATCCGCAGGTGCCCGTCGGCCTCGATGCGGGCGATGTCGCCCGTGTGCAGCCAGCCGTCGACGTCGATCGCCTCGGCGGTCGCCTCCGGCCGGTTGCGATACCCCGCCATCAGCAGCGGTCCCCGGACGAGGAGCTCGCCGTCTTCTGTCAACCGCACCTGCGCGCTGGGCAGTGGTGGACCCACGGTCCCGGGGCGGACGTCGCTTGCGGCTGCCAAGGAGACGACGCCCGTGGTCTCCGAGAGGCCGTAGACCTCCCGTAGCGGGATCCCGATCGCGTCGAAGAATTCGATCACTGCGGGCGGGCACGGCGCAGCGCCCGTCACCGCTGCCGTGAGCTCGTCGAAGCCAAGGCGACGACGGAGTTCCTCGTGGTCGATCCCCGCCTCGACGTCGGCCGAGATGGACGCCTGCAGTTTCTCCCACAATCGCGGTGGGGAGAAGAACATGTGCGGCCGAACCCGTGGCAGCAACTGGGTGACGGCACTTGGGCTGGGGCAGCACACGACGCTGAAGCCCACGGTCATCGGCAGGTAGTGCGTGCACACGCGTTCAGCGATGTGCGCCATCGGCAGATAGGAGATCGTGCGCTGCCCCGGCTGAATTCCGACCAGCGCGCCGATCTCGGCGGCCATGGTGAGGATGTTCGCGTGGGTGAGCTCGACGCCCTTCGGCGGCCCGGTCGTGCCCGACGTGTAGATCAACGTGGCGAGGTCGCTTGGCTCTGCGGGCGCGGCGTGCTCCAGTTCGTCGGAGTCCAATAGCTCGAACCACGAGTCCGACCCGACGACGATGACATGCTCCACGGCGCCCCCACCGCGCTCGAGTGCGGCGAGCAACCCGTCCACCAACGCCGCCTCGGTGATGACGATCCGGCACCCGGCGTCCGCAACGAGGTGGGCGAGCTGCTCGGGCGCTGAGGTGTTGTACATCGAAAACGGGATAGCGCCGAGGAGAAGCGCACCGGCATCGGCGATGTGGAACTCGGGCCGGTTGCTGAGCAGGAGCCCGAGCGTTTCCCCCTGGCCCAGACCCAGTTCGGCGAGGCCCGCGGCGGTGCGGCGGGCCTGCGCGCCGTAGTCACGCCACGAGAGCACCACTTCGAGGTCGGCGTTGAGGATCGCCGGTGCATCGCTGCGGGACTCGACCATCGCGAGAAATGCCTCGCCGACCGTAACCATGTCGCGGTGAACCACCGTGCTCATCGTTGCGCCTTCCCCTCGTACATGTGTTGCAAGCGTATCCGACAATATGACATCTGTCAATTAAAATGTTGTCATACGACTTGTCCGTCTCGGGCGTGGGAGCCGCGCACCCTCTGTTCGTACGTTGCGCGTTTGCCAACGTCGATGCGGTCGGTAAACAGATGGTCCAACCCGATTGAGCGCCTCAATGCGTCCGCGATGCCGCCGGGCAGAATCCGTTGGATCACCAGCACCACGCCGGCCGCCCGGGTGATCGTGACACGCCGTTTCGGCTTGCGGATCAGACCGACGATCGCTCTTGCGACATCGGTTGGTTCGGCATTCTTCAGGCCCCTGGCTTGGTCGATGCCGGCGATCATCCCCGTGTTGGTCATCGCCGGGAGGACCGCCGAATAGTGGACACCGGTGCCGCGATGTTCCGCGCGAACCGAATTGGTGAACCCGAGGACGGCGTGCTTGGTGGCGCAGTATGTCGCTACCCCCGGCGACGGCGTCTCGGAGTTCACCGATGCGACGTTGATGATGTGGCCGCTGCGCCGGTTGAGCATCCGCCGGGCCGCGACCTTCGTGCCCATGATCACGCCGTAGACGTTGACGGCCAACGCGCGCTGCGTCAGCGCGTCCGGCTCGTCGACGAGCCGACCGACTGGAAGGATCCCGGCGTTGTTGATTAGAACATCGATGGGACCCAGCCGATTCTCCACCTCGTCGAGGAAGCCGGCGAACGAGTCGTAATCTGTCACGTCGAGCCTGCCGCACACCTCGAGCCCGAGGTTCGCGCCTGCCTGTTTGACCGCCGGCTCGTCGATGTCGCCGATGGCGACCTTGGCCCCAAGCTGGTGCAGCGCGGTCGCGGTGGCCAACCCGATCCCGCGGGCGCCACCGGTGATGACGACAACCTTTCCGCAAACTGACTCGGCTCGGTTCACTCGGCTATCACGGCCGCCGCGTTCGGCCCGGGTGGGGCCGACCTCGCTCGCTCGTCGACGACGCCGAGTCGGTGGTCTTTCATGTCACGCTCCTGCCCGATGGACTGGCTGGGCGTCACTTCGCGCCCCGCCCCGCGCCCCCACTGTAAACGGATAAATTGATATCCGTCAAGATAAAACTTGACGAGTGCCCTATAACTGGGTAGCTTGGTCGTATGCAAGCCTCGATCAGCTGTGCCATTCCGGCGCTCGAGCCGTTCGACGACGCGGTCGCTCACGCGCAGCTGGCCGACGAACTCGGATATGACTCGATCATGTTGTCCCACATCGCGGCTCGGGACTCGTTCACGATGGCCGCGGCCCTGGCGATGCGCACCCGACGGGTGGCGATAGGCACCGCCGTCGCGCCGCTGTATCACCGTTCGCCGGCATCGATGGCCCAGACCGCGGCAACCGTCGACGACATCTCCGGCGGGCGTTTCCGGCTCGGCCTCGGCGTGGGTCACCGCATCACCATGGGTGGCTGGCACGGCCAGCAGATCGGCAAGCCGGCCGCCGAGATGCGTGAATACATCGGCATAGTGCGCGCGATCCTGGCCGGTGACGTCCCGCCGACCGGCCAACGGTGGACGTCGAACTTCGCGTTCATGGGCATCACGCCGCGCCCCGACATCCCGATCTATCAGGCCGCGCTGTCGCCGGCGATGCTGCGCCTGGCCGGTGAGATCGCCGACGGTGTGGTGCTGTGGGCATGCCCGTCGCAGTATGTGCGCGATGTCGTGGTGCCGGAAGTGGCCGCGGGCCGCAATCGCGCCGGTAAGCCGCTCGAGGGATTTCACATCCTGGCCGCAGTCCCCTCGGCGATGTGCCACGACCGCGCAACCGCGCTCGCAGGTGTGCGCAACGAGTTGCACCGGTACTTCGGTCTGCCGTTCTACCGGGCTATGTTCCAGGCGGCGGGCTTCGCCGATGACATGGCGGCATTCGATGTTGCTTCACCCGACGCGGAAGCTCAAAAGCTTTCCATCAGTGAGCGATTCATCGATGACCTCTGCGCAATCGGCGACGACGCCGCGGTTCGCGACGGGATTCAGCGATACCGCGACGCCGGGGTCACCAACCCCGTGGTGACTGCCATCCTCGGCACCGACTTCGAACCCACGTTGCGCGCTGCGGCCAGTGCCGATCCACAAGTAGAAATAAGTAGAAACGGAGAACATCATGGGACAGCTCAACGATAAGGTCGCACTGGTCACCGGCGGCACCTCAGGTATCGGCCTTGCCGCCGCCAGGCGGCTGGCGGCCGAAGGCGCGCATGTCTTCATAACCGGCCGCGACAAACAACGCCTCGATGAGGCACTCGCGTCAATTGACACCTCGGCCAACGGTATTCGTGGGGACGTCACCGACCCTGACGATCTTGATAGAGTCGCAGAAGCCGTCAAGGCACATGGACACGGCCTTGACATCGTGTTCACCAATGCCGGTGGAGGAGAACTCGCGCCGTTGGCCGATATGACACCGCAGCACTTCCTCGATACCTTCAACCGAAACGTCGGCGGCACCATCTTCACGGTGCAGAAAGTCTTGCCGCTCTTGAACACTGGTGCGTCGGTCATCCTATCCGGCTCTAGCTCAGCCTCCAGCGGTACGCCAGCCATGGGCGCCTACGCAGCGTCGAAGGCAGCGGTCCGCTCCTTCGGTCGGACCTGGGCGGCCGAACTGGCCCCTCGGCAGATCCGAGTGAACACCCTGGTTCCCGGGCCGGTTGAGACGCCAGGACTTACAGGCGCCGCACCGGCTGGCCAAGAACAACAGCTGCTGGCCGGCTTCGCGGCAACGGTCCCGCTTGGCCGAGTCGCACAACCCGAGGAAATCGCCGCCGCTGTCCTGTTTCTGGCCAGCGACCAAAGTAGCTTCATGACCGGCGCCGAGCTGTTCATCGACGGCGGCGCCGAACAGGTCTAAGAACCGTCGGCTGGCGACGCGACCGCCAATCTGAATGGTGCGGCCCGTCTTTCACAGGCAGACGGGCCGCACGACGGTCGCCGCGGCCGCCAGCACCACGCCGGCCGCTCCCGCATTGGGGAGACCGTGCGGCCTGCATGAGTGGCGCCCAAGAAGTTTCGATCGCTGTTCGCCGAGAACCGCTGCTGGTGTCAGTGCTGCACGATGTGAATGAAATTGTCCTCGACATCGCGGATCGCCGTTGAACGAATGCCGGGCGCCAGCTCCTTGTCGCGCCAGATGATCGGTACGCCCTTGTCCTGGAGCTGATCGGTCGCGCGTTGAAGGTCCTCGACAGCGAAGGCGAGGAACTTGTTCCCTTTCGGCAGCAGATGATGTGGGGGATCGGCGCATAGGCTGGGCTCGGTCGATACGGTCAGCCCATCGCCCTGGATGAGTTCCAGCTGGGTTCCCGCTCCCTCCAGGAGCACGACATTGGCCCCGTCAATCCTGACCCGCATGTGTTCGGTGAAGCCCAGAACGCTTTGGTACCACTGCGAGGATCGGTCGAGATCAGCGACGACGATCACGGTGCAGGCAAAGGTCAGCGAGTCCAATCCGGGGCCGGGCGCGCTCACCGCCGCATCGAGTTGTTGGCTGTCGGTTGCCATGGGCTGATCTCCTCGTTGCTTCCGTGACGCCGGCTAAGACTGGCGCGATGGCGGCTCGTCGAACTCCGCATGGTCGATCTCTAGTGCCCGGACGATGAGGTCCGCGGCGAATTCGGCATGGGCTTTGACCGCGGCTGGGTCCAGCGGATCGGCGGGGTCGAAATGACGCGCCAGCGGGCCGAGAGTGAATTGCGCGGCGGCACCGTGGGCCAGCACGAAGGTAAACGTACGCGGCGAGATCGGCCGCGTCCGTCCGGTGGCGGCAAGGTGATCGAGCAGCCGGTGCACCGGTGCGAGCGCGGGCTGGATGTATGTGTTGTACACATAAGCCAGCCGCTCGGTATCTAGCCGGCCCTCGATGTTCATCAGGCCCAGCAGCTCAGGCCGCTCGGCGGAATACTCCAAGAAGGTGCGCATGGTGATTCGCAGCTGGTCGAGCGGATCGGTCACGGTGGGGTCGAACGCCGTCGCCAACCGCAGAACAAGAGGTTGGAATGCCCAGTCGACAGTT
>NZ_JAVRPS010000187.1:0-5230 GCF_032162105.1 Mycobacterium sp.
CGGTCTCCACCGTGCCGGCGAGGACGGCACGCTCCGGCGGGACGTCGTCGGGGACCACTGCCACGGCGTCGGCCGGCACGACGTACGCCGTCTGGTGGGGGAAGAGACAGAAGACGGTGCGCCCCCGCAGCTCGTTGGGACCGCGGTCGACGACGCCGACGTTGAGGTAGCCGTACTTGACCGGGCCGGGGAAGTCACCCTCCTGAAACGGTGCCCGCATCACTTCGTACTGGCTCTGAGGGACTCCGCCCCGGAACACCAGTCCCTCGGTGCCGCGGCTCACCCCGGACCGCAGCGTGCGCACCAGCACCTCGCCGGGACCAGGCTCCGGCAGCTGGACCGTGCGAATCTCGCCCCGGCCGGGTTCGCGGATCCAGAACGCGCGCGCTTCCGTCGGCACCCGCACCCTCCTCTTCCCGACCGGATGAATCGAAGCGTCGCCTCTACCGTATGACTGTTCGTACCCCTGAGATACGGAGGCACGGTGCGTCGGGTTGGTCAAGTGCGCAGCTGGGTCCCGACCGGCCCGCTCACCGGCTTCGTCTGCCTGCTCGCGCTCCTCGGTGTCCTCGCGGCGACCACCGGTCTCGACGCGTCCGGCTGGTTGGCCGGTGTCGCCTGCGGAGCCGGCCTTGCCGCCCTGCTTGCTCGCGCGCTGGCGCGTCACAGCCAGGTCGGAATGGGGCCGGCGGACTGCGTGACCCTGGCTCGCGCAGTCCTCGCCTGTGGGGTCGCGGCGCTCACGGTGGACTCGTTCGGGGGCCAGGCGCCTGCGGCGATCCTCGTGGCGCTCTCGACGGTGGCGCTGGTGCTCGACGGTGTCGACGGCCGGGTCGCTCGGCGTACCGGCACCGCCTCGGCGTTCGGGGCGCGCTTCGACATGGAGGTCGACGCGTTCCTGATCATGGTCCTGAGCGTTTACGTCGCACGTGAGTCGGGCTGCTGGGTGCTCGCGATGGGTCTGGCCCGGTATGCGTTCGTGGCCGCCGGCTGGGTGCTGCCGTGGCTGCGCGGTCCGCTGCCGCCCCGGCAATGGGCCAGGGTGGTCGCCGCGATCGTGGGCGTCGTGCTGACCGTTGCGGCGGCCGACATCCTGCCCGACGCCGTGACCACCGCGATGCTCCTTGTCGCGCAGGGCCTGCTGGTCGAGTCGTTCGGCCGCAGCGTCTGGGGGCTCTGGGTCCGAGGGCATGTATCTCAAATCTGCCGACGCAGCCGCGGCGCCGCATCGCGACCGGACGGCGTTGTCGGCGGCCGGCGCGGCACGCTGCGCTCTCGCACCTCCGCCTTGCCGGATCGTGCGCGGACATCACGGCTGCTTCCCGGCATCTTTTCGAGACACACCCTCGCCGGAAGCCCACCCGGCGCTCGCGCCACCGTGACCTCCGCCCTGGCCCTACTCCTGGTCTGGGCCGCGCTCCTCGTGCCGGACCGGGTCGACGACCTGGCGCCGAGCGCCTTCCTCCGGATCCCGGTCGAGGGCCTACTGTTCGTCGTCCTCGTGCTGGTGCTGACACCGAGGGTCGCACGGATCCTCGCGCTCTTCGGCGGACTCGGACTCGGCGCGCTGACGATTCTGCGGCTGCTCGACATGGGCTTCCACTTCGCCTTCGACCGCCCGTTCCACCCCCTCTACGACACCGCGTACGCCGGCTCCGCGGTCGGGCTGCTCGGCGACTCGATCGGCCGCGCGGGCGCCCTCGTCGTCCAGATCGGAGTTGGGCTTCTCATCATCGCGCTGATCGCCTTGCTGCCGCTGTCCGCGGTGCGACTGACCCGGCTCGTGGCAACACACCGGCGGCTGTCGATCCGGATGCTCGCCCTTCTGACCGCGATCGCGATGCTCACCACGTTGTCCGGCGCCCAGCTGGGGCCGGCAGGACCAATCGCCTCCACCGCGTCGGCCCGGCTCGCCTACACCCACGCTGCGCAGGTCCGTGACGACCTCCGCGGCCAGCGGGAGTTCGTGCAGGCGCTCGAACAGGATCCCTTCCGCAACATGCCGGACGACGACCTCCTGACCGGCCTGCGGGGCAAGGACGTTCTCCTGGTCTTCGTCGAAAGCTATGGACGCACGGCGCTCGACCTCCCCGTCGTCGAGTCTGCGCTCGATGCCGGGGAGCGGCGGCTGCAAAAGGCCGGGTTCTCTTCGCGGAGCGGCTTCCTCACCTCTCCGACCTTCGGTGGCCTCAGCTGGCTGGCCCACATCACCCTGCAGTCCGGTCTGTGGGTGGACAATCAGCGGCGGTACGAACGCCTCAGCACACTCGACCGGCTCACCCTCACCGACGCGTTCGGTCGCGCGGGCTGGCGAACCGTCGCCGACGCACCAGCCAGCAAGGACGACTGGCCGGTGGCGACCACGTACTACCACTACGACCAGGTCTACGACCGCCGGAACGTGGGATATGTCGGGCCGCGGTTCAGCTACGCCTCGATGCCGGACCAGTACACCCTGGCCGCGCTCCAGCGCCTGGAGCTCGAGCAGCCGAACCGGGCACCCGTCATGGCCGAGATCGACCTGGTCTCCAGCCACACCCCCTGGGTGCCGCTGCCCAGGCTCGTCGACTGGAGCCGGGTCGGC
Organism: Mycobacterium sp.; assembly: GCF_032162105.1. GTDB lineage: Bacteria > Actinomycetota > Actinomycetes > Mycobacteriales > Mycobacteriaceae > Mycobacterium. The sequence continues at coordinate 2,585 of NZ_JAVRPS010000187.1, forward strand.
GACGGCTCGGTCTTCGACCCGATGCCGGCCCAAGGCGAGTCGCCGGAGGAGGTGTGGCGGGACCCCGACCTGGTCAAGGCCGCCTACGCCGAGTCCGTCGCCTACACACTCGACGCGGTGACCTCGTTCGTGCAGCAGCTCCACGACCAGGAGCTGGTGCTCGTGGTCCTGGGCGACCACCAGCCGGCGAGCATCGTCGCCGGTCAGGGGGCGAGCCACGACGTGCCGGTGAGCATCATCGCTGCCGACCCAGCGGTCATGGATCGGGCGACGGACTGGGGCTGGCAGGACGGGCTCCGGCCAGACGCCGGCGCACCGGTCTGGCCGATGGATGCCTTCCGGGACAGGTTCCTCACCACTTTTGGCCCGCAGCCCTCGCCCACGTCCTCGGCACATCACTGAGCGCGTCCAGCCGCGACCCGTCGGGACAGCGTGTCCACCGACGGGTCAACAATGCGCTCGTTGCGCAGCCAGTCGCAGGCCAGCTGCAGTAGAACTGCGGGCGCGTCGTGCCCCAGAGCCCGAGCGAGCAGGAACGCGTCGAGCTGCTTACGGTCGCCGGCAGTGGAGACTTGCCAACCGAGTCGGGCCAGCACCAGGGCCCGGTAATCACGCCGAGTACGACCTTCCCAGCCGCCATAGCCGGCCAGCAGTCCGCGCGCGTCGTGGCCTGCCAGTCCCAGCAGCCGGCCGAGCCGATCGACCGCGGCTGACGGTCCCGGTACGCCTTCGGTACGGCTACAAATCGCCTCCGTCGCCGGGGTGACGCCGGGGTGAGATGCGGCAGCGCGGTGTTAGCTAGCTAGCTGAGGCGCGACCGGCGCCGACACGCCGACCCATGCACGGGCGGATGTGCCTTCGACGCTCACGTCCGACGAAGCGGCCGATCAACCAGCACCCGCTGTCCGCCTCGCCACTGAACGACACGAATCTGATGGCCGGTTTGCACGCCGGTGACCGGGTCGACACGAAACCGACCGAACAAGGTGGTGGTATCGAGTCGCAATGACGCGGCCAGCACCGGCAAGGATTCAACAGTGCCGGCTTCCTTCACGCAGCGCTGCCAAACTACACCCGCGGCGAAGGCCGCAGCAGCCGGATACGGCGGCTCAGTACCGTTCGCGTCCCGGTAACACCGGGCGAACCACTCGCTGTTGGGTCCGTCCGCGGGATCATCTGTCCCGTCGTCGAACCACTGACACGGTCCGTAAAGCCGCTCAACACGATCACCGATGGCGTGCCGGAGCTCACCGACCCCCGCGGCGACCAATCCAACTGCACGCCAACGGTATCCGCTGTCCCACTGCGCGATGGCGACGTCATCGTCGAAGGAACCGGCCGACAACAGCACATCGCCCGCCGGGACTTGCGCCAGCACGTCTCTCGCCCGCCCTGGCAGAAAAGTCACCGACCGCCGCTGGAGACCGAGCCGCCGCGCCGCCACCGCCGCCCCTTCGGCCACCTCGCGGCCGAACCCCGTGTCGACGTGCATTATCACCACCTCCGAGCCCTCACCAAGACCTTCGGCGACAAGGGTTTCGAGCACTGCGGCGAGATAGCGGTAAGCGGGAGACTCCGCGTTGACGACACGCGGATACGCTGGCCGCGCCAGCCGGGCGGTGGCGCCACCGTGGTTCCAGACGACCCCTTTGCTGGCGGCCGCGGCCGCCAGGGCGGGCCCCGAACCGTAGGGCCCGAACACCACGTCGGGCAGGCTAGCCTCGGCGGCCCGTATCGCGGACGCCGCAGAGGGGTAAGCGTCGATGACCTCCAGACTTACTCTGGAACGGTCAGCCCAGAGAGCAAGGGCGCTCGCCCCTGCTTTCCCGAATCTGGCCAGCGGCCCCGACAGTGGGGTAACCAGGACGGTGCGAGCTGCCACGCCCACAACTTAAGCGAGTCGAACAACCTCCCGACTCCCCGGGAGTACGGATCGTGGCATTCCACTGCGGTTAAACACCGTTGTCGGGGGTGCGCTCGCTGCCCTTGTAGGTCAGACACGGCCCGCCGCAGTCCCAGCAGATGCCGGCCGGTGCCACCGAGCGGTGGTCACGGTCACGACACGACTTTCGCGGCGCCGATACGAGACCCGAACAACATGGGCAAGGAGTGGCGCAAAGCCCGCGAGGAGCTCGGCGTCCACGCGGTCACTACGCACAGCTGGCGCAAGACGGTCGCGGGATGGACCGCATCTGGCAGTGGACGTGGGATCGGTACGGAGCGACACTCGTGGGCGACTACGCGATCAGCTTCCTCGCGCTGGTGCCGGTGTACCTTGTTCCATCGTTTGTCGTTGTCGCTTTCGAGGATTCCGGTCACTACGCGGAGGCGGCCGCCATCACAGTTATCGCTGTGCTGGTGGTGGTGTACGTCATGGCGCTTCCCGGCCTCGGCGGGATCCGCACTGTGGAGCAGTGGGTAGCCGGCCGCGAAGGCGATCGGGCGTGGCGGAGGCTCGGTGCCGGCTCGGGGCGGTCGCCACGGTCGTCGACGGTGGTCGGCCGGTCGAAATGTGCCGGATCAGCGAGGACCTGTGCGCCCGCGGCGTCGGGCGGCTGATGGTCGAGGGCGGCGGGAAGGTCCTCACCCAGTTCCTCACGGCCGGCCTTGCGGACGAGCTGCACCTGGTCGTGGCGCCTTTCTTCG
>NZ_JAVRPS010000188.1:0-4172 GCF_032162105.1 Mycobacterium sp.
GCCACGCAGATGGCATGACAGTTCTGCTGACCGCGACGGCCCGCCCGACCGGCCCCCAACGGGCCGATGCCACCGTCGGCGTCGGCCACGTCGCCGACTGTCTGTGCGACTCCGCCACCACCCCAGCCCACCAGCGTTAGGCACCCTCGATGGACATTCCCCTTCACCCCAAGGTGGTCACCGAAATCGCGCGTGGCCGAGAGTTTCTCGACCGAATCCGGTCGGCGCGCCGCACCATCGCGGGGCTGCGTGTCACGGTGCCTTGCCCCGATGGTGACAACGAGATCGTGTTGGCCGGCGACGGCATGGTCGTCGATGCCACCTTCGCCGAGGACGTCTTCGACCGCTACCCCGGCGACGAGCTCGGCGCGCTGCTTCTGGCGATGTCCCAGGAGGGATTCGCCCAGGTGTCGACGAAGGTCACCGCTGAGGTGGCCGGCGTCCTGGAGCAGCGATGATCGACCGCGACGCGCTGGATTTGTTCACCAGCAGCTGCGCCGCTCTGGGCGTAGAGGTATTCGGCCGGCGCCAGGTGGCCGACAAGCGCCAAGCGCGCGTCGGTTTCGAGCGGTTGACTGCCCAGTACCCCGACCTGTGCGACGGGTGGCTGGGCCTGGCCGCCAGCGGCGCCGATGATCGCGGGGTTGTGGAGAGCGCCTACCGCGCGATCGAGACCGCCGGGGAGTTGATCGCCGCGTCCGACGTCGCCGTCGACGCCGTGGACTTTCCGTTCGACACCGGCCTGTACATCCAGCTGCATGCGCGCGGTGGCGACGGCGTGATCATGGCGTGCGCCGCGGCCCGCGCGAACGACGGCGACTACGGCGCCGCCCGGGACCTCCTCGAGGATCGCGTGCTGGCCGCTGCACCGCTGTATGGCGGCTGGGTGCTGGCGGTCATCTTCTTTCGCGCCAAACGTTGGCAGGACGTGCGGCGAGTGTTGGCGCCGCTGATCCCGCAGGCCCGCAACGACGCCTACCTCTCACAGGCGATGTCGGTCGCTCACGGTCTTTCGGCTGCCTATCTGGGGCTGTGGGAGCCAGCGTTCGATCAGCTGAACACCCAAGGGCAGGGACCCATCGCCGCGGCCAGCGCTGAGGCGCTTTTGGCGGCTGCGCTGTCGGCCCGGTCGCTGGGCCGAGCCGACACCGCCACCGCGCTGCTCAACGAGGCCTACGCGGTCACCGGGATCCAAGACAACGTGCGCACGACCATCGCCACCGCTCTCAGCGATGCGGGCTACGGCATCCACCCCACCACCGCGGCGCGCATCGACGCGCGCACTGACTACTGGGACGCCGACACCGAGCCAGGAGAGCGCGACTTCACTCGCCAGCTCGGCTCGGCCCGCCGCGAGGAACTCAACGCCGAGGCTGACGCCGAATTGGCCGAGTTCATCGGCATGGCCGACGTCAAGGAACAGATCGCCCGGCTGGAAGCCAGCGTGCGCGCCGACAAGGCCCGTGAGGCACGCGGCCTTCCGGTGCGCCACAAGTCGCTGCACCTGGTGCTCAAGGGACCGCCGGGCACCGGCAAGACGACGATCGCGCGGGTGATCGCCAAGAAGTTGTGCGCTGCCGACGTGCTGCCGGCGGAGACGTTCGTCGAAACCGGCCGCGCCGATCTCGTCGACCGGGTGATCGGCGGCTCCGAGGGCAAGATCAAGGCGATCATCGACGGCATCATCGACAACGGCGGCGGCGTGCTGTTCATTGACGAGGCCTACGCACTGACCGCCTCCGGTTCGGACAACGACTTCGGTCCGATGGTGATCGCAGAACTATTGCGCGCCATGGTCAATCACTCCGACAAGCTGATGGTCATCGCGGCCGGCTACGCCGACAAGATGCAGGAGTTCCTCGACTCCAACGATGGGCTGCGTTCTCGGTTCACCCGCGGCATCACGCTGCCGTCCTACAGCGTCGATGAGCTGGTCGAGATCACCGTTCGCAAGGCCAACACGGGCGGCAGCATCTTCGAAGACGCCAAACCACTGCGCCAGGCCTACACCGAGTTGACTGCCACTACCGCGGTGGACACCACCGGGCGGCGCCGACGCGCGCTCGACGTGCTGGGCAACGCCCGGTTCGCGGAGAACCTCATCGGGTTCGCCGAGGAGGAGCGAGATCACCGCCTGGGCCTGGCCGGCACACTCGATGACCCTGAGGCCACCGACGAAGCGCTGCAGACGATCACCGGTGAGGATCTGCGCGCCGCGGTGGCCCGCGAACTCGACCGGGCCGAGAAAGAACAACACATCGAGCTGTCCAGAGGTGCGACGGGAGTTGTGCAGTGACGACCCCACCGAAGCCTCGGCGCGGGTTCAAGTCCAAGAGTTCGGAGCCTGGCGGGCCGACCTCGGCGCGGACCCGCCCGTGGGGATTCGTCACCAAGCACCAAATCTCGGGGTGGCGTTTCCTGATCCGGCGGATCAGCAACGGCGTCGCGCTGCGCGACACCCGCATGCTGACCGATCCGCTGCGGCGCCAGGGTCGCGCATTGAGCGTCGGGCTGATGCTGGGGGCGATCCTGTTGGCCGGCGCGTTCATTCTGTCGGTGCTGCGGCCGGCCGGCGCCAGCGGAAACCAAGCGATTCTGGCCGAACGGAACACCAACGCGCTGTACGTGAAGATCGACGACCAGCTGCACCCGGTGCTCAACCTCGCCAGCGCGCGGCTGATCGTGGGCAAGGCCGACAACCCGACCGTGGTCAAGTCCGGCGAGATCGACAAGTTTCCGCTGAGCAACACAGTGGGCATCCCGAATGCCCCCTCGCGCATGGTGCAGAACCCCAGCCGCGACGCGCGCTGGATGGTCTGCAACGCCGTAGGCGGGCCCAATGTCGGCACCACCGTCATTTCCGGTGACCCCGTGCCCGGGCCCGGGCATGCTGTGCCGCTGCCGGACTCCTCGGCGATTCTGGCCACCGAGGGCAAAACCACGTGGCTGATCTGGGGCACCAAGCGCAGTGAAATCGATCTGAACAACTCGGCGGTTACTGCCGCCGTCGGCATCGACGTCGACACCCCCAGTCCGCGGTCGATCGACCGTGGACTGCTCAACCTGATCCCGGAATCGCCGCCGCTGGTGGTCCCCTTCATCGCCAACGCCGGCGATCCGCCCCGCTTCCCGTGGCCCGTTCCCGGCGAGGCGGCCCCGCTGGTGGGATCGGTGGTCGTCGACCGCGGCGAGAACAACCAGCTGCGCTACTACGTGGTCACTGCTGAAGGGATACAGCCGATCTCGCCGGTCGTGGCGACCATCCTGCGCGCCAACGACGCCTATGGATTGGTCGAGCCGCCGGCGCTGACCCCCGATCAGATCGCCAAGGCCCCCAAGGCCGACCCCATCCCGGTGGAGGACTACCCGGCCAACCCGCTGCAAGTCCTCGACCCGACGACCGACCCGGTGGCGTGCGGGCAATGGGCGAAACTCGACGGCGCACCGACGTCGAGCCTGACCCTGCTGGCCGGCCAATCGTTGCCCGTCGCCGCCGACGCCAAGACGGTCCAGCTCACCGGCGCCGGACCCACCACCGCCCAGCGGGCACTGCTGCCGAAGGGCACCGGCTACTTCGTGCAGGTCACCGGGCAACAGCCAGCATCGACCACCAAGGAGTCGGTGTTCTGGATCTCAGACCTCGGCGTGCGCTACGGCATGGAAGCCGCGCAGACCCCAGGCGCTGGGGGCAGTCCGGCCGAAGCGCTCGGCATGACCGCCGAACCCTTACCGATCCCCTGGTCGTTACTGAGCCTGTTCACCCCGGGTCCCACCTTGTCCAAAGACGATGCGCTGGTAGCGCACTAACGAAAAGAACAGCGATGCGAGCGAGATTCCCTCAACGGCGGCGCGTGATAGGCCCCCAGCGCGCCGACAAGACCTTCACCCTCGAGCCGCCGCCCGAACTGCCGCGCACCATCGAAGTCAGCGCCTGGAAGAAGGCCCTGCCCTGGGTGTTCGGCATCGTCATCGTCGGCATGGTCGCCATGATGTTCATCATGGGGTTCCGCCAGATGAACCCCATGTACCTGTTCTTCATGGCGATGATGGGCATCGCGCTGTTCTCCTCGATGCAAAGCCAGGGCGGCAACGCCGAAATGTCCACCGCCGAGGTGAATTCCGAACGCGCTGAGTATCTTCGCTACCTGTCCGACAAGACCGAAGACATCCGT
>NZ_JAVRPS010000189.1:0-8023 GCF_032162105.1 Mycobacterium sp.
AGCTGACCGGCCCCGACGATCTGCTGGTCCTCGCGCAGGCCACCATGCCGAGCTTCCTGCGCTACGGCGCGTACCCGTACATCGTGGTGGTCCGCGAGACCTTCGGCGGGCAGGGCCAGGCCGTGGAACACCGGTTCGTCGGGCTGTTCACCGTGGCCGCGACGAACGCCAACGTGCTCGAGATCCCGCTGATCTCGCGGCGCGTCAACGAAGCCCTGGCGTTGGCGCAGGGCGACCCCAGCCATCCCGGGCAGCTGATGCTGGACATCATCCAGACCATCCCGCGCTCGGAACTCTTCGCCCTCGGCGCCCGCGATCTGCTGGACATGGCCAAGGCGGTGGTCGATCTCGGCTCGCGGCGGCGTGCGCTGCTGTTCCTGCGGGCCGACCAGCTCGCTCACTTCGTGTCCGCCCTGGTGTATCTGCCGCGGGACCGCTATACCACCGCGGTCCGGCTCGAGATGCAGGATATCCTGGTCCGCGAGCTCGGCGGCGTCAGCATCGAGTACACCGCGCGGGTCAGTGAATCCCCTTGGGCGGTCGTGCACTTCACCGTTCGACTGGCCGAGGGCTCTCGTCCGGCCGACGTCGACACGTCACTGAGCAACGAGACCAGGATCCAGAACCTGCTGACCGAGGCCGCCCGCACCTGGGGCGACCGGTTGATCGGCGCGGTGAAGTTGGGATCGATCAGCCAGGCCCATGCCGAGCACTACGCCGCCGCGTTCCCCGAGGTGTACAAGCAGGCCTTCGCCCCGTTGGACGCCATCACTGACATCGCGATCGTCGAAGAGTTGCAGGACAATTCGGTCAAGCTGGTGTACTCCGAGGGCCGCGAAGGCCAGACCGCCCAGCTCACCTGGTACGTGGGTGGACGATCGGCGTCCCTGAGCGAGTTGCTGCCGATGCTGCAGTCGATGGGCGTGGTGGTGCTCGAGGAGCGGCCCTTCACCGTCACCCGGCCCGACGGCCTGCCGGTGTGGATCTACCAGTTCAAGATCGCGGTGCGGCGGGCCTTTCGCGACGAGCGGCCCGCGGAGCGCGAAGCCACTGCCGGCCGGATCGCCGATGCCCTCACCGCCATCTGGCAGGGTCGCGTCGAGATCGACCGGTTCAACGAGTTGGTGCTGCGGGCGGGGCTGACCTGGCAGCAGGTGACCGTGCTGCGCAGCTACGCGAAGTACCTGCGGCAGGCCGGTTTTCCCTACAGCCAGTCGCACATCGAGACGGTGGTCAACGACAACGCGGGCACCGCACGCGCGCTGGTCGAATTGTTCGAGGCACTGTTCGACCCATCGGAGGCCGCCCAGCACGACGCGTCCGCGGCGGCCGCCGCCGTTGCGGCCGGCATCGACGCATTGGTCAGCCTGGACACCGACCGCGTACTGCGCGCATTCGCCGCGATGATCCAGGCGACGCTGCGCACCAACTACTTCGTCACCAGGGCCGGTTCGGCGCGCGAGCAGAACGTCTTGTCGGTCAAGCTCAATCCGGGGCTGATCGACGAATTGCCGCTGCCCAGGCCGAAGTACGAGATCTTCGTCTATTCACCTCGGGTCGAAGGCGTACACCTGCGGTTCGGCAATGTCGCGCGCGGCGGCCTGCGCTGGTCGGACCGTCGCGAGGACTTCCGCACCGAAGTCCTCGGGCTGGTCAAGGCCCAGGCCGTGAAGAACGCCGTCATCGTGCCCGTCGGCGCCAAGGGCGGTTTCGTGTTGAAGAACCCGCCCGCGCCCACCGGCGACGCGGCCGCCGACCGCGACGCCCAGCGCGCCGAGGGCGTGGCGTGCTACCGGCTTTTCATCGGTGGCCTCCTCGACGTCACCGACAACGTCGACACCGCCACCGGTGCCGTCGTCGCACCCGACGGCGTGATCCGCCGCGATGGCGATGACGCCTACCTCGTCGTCGCCGCGGACAAGGGCACCGCCACCTTCTCCGACATCGCCAACGACGTCGCCAAGTCCTACGGGTTCTGGCTGGGTGATGCATTCGCCTCCGGCGGGTCCGTGGGCTATGACCACAAGGCGATGGGCATCACCGCCAAGGGCGCCTGGGAATCGGTGAAGCGGCACTTCCGCGAGATGGGCGTCGACACCCAGTCGCAGGACTTCACCGTCGCCGGGGTCGGCGACATGAGTGGTGACGTGTTCGGCAACGGCATGTTGCTGTCCAAGCACATTCGGCTCGTCGCGGCCTTCGATCACCGCCACATCTTCCTCGACCCCAACCCCGACGCGGCCAGCTCGTGGGTCGAGCGCCAGCGGATGTTCGAGCTGCCGCGGTCCAGCTGGGACGACTACGACCGCGCGCTCATCAGCGAGGGTGGCGGCGTGTTCAGCAGGGAGCAGAAGTCGATCCCGATCAGCGCGCAGGTGCGCGACGCCCTTGGGCGGCCCGACGACGTCGAGGAGATGACGCCGCCCGCGTTGATGAAGGCGATCATGCTGGCGCCGGTGGACCTGTTCTGGAACGGCGGCATCGGCACCTACATCAAGGCGGAGACCGAATCGGACGCCGAGGTCGGAGACCGCGCCAACGACGCCGTGCGGGTGAATGGAAACCAGATGCGCGCCAAGGTGATCGGGGAGGGCGGCAACCTCGGCGTGACGCAGCGCGGGCGCATCGAGTTCGACCTGGCCGGCGGACACGTCAACACCGACGCGCTGGACAACTCGGCGGGCGTCGACTGCTCCGACCACGAGGTCAACATCAAGATCCTGGTCGACTCGCTGGTCACCGCGGGCAAGGTGACCGCTGCTGAACGCACCGACCTGTTGATGTCGATGACCGACGAGGTCGGGCTTCTGGTGCTCGAGGACAACGCCGGCCAGAACGACCTGATGGGCACCAGTCGGGCCAACGCGGCCAGCCTGCTCACGGTGCACGCCCGCCAGATCAAGGACATGGTCGCCGACCGCGGCCTCAACCGCGAACTCGAGGCCTTGCCTGCGGAGAAGGAGATACGCAGGCGCACCGATGTGGGCCTCGGCCTGACGTCACCCGAACTCGCGACGCTGATGGCGCATGTGAAACTTGCGCTCAAGGACGAGCTGCTGTCCGGCGAACTGCCCGATCAGGAGGTGTTCGCCGCCCGGCTGCCCCACTACTTCCCGGTCCAGCTGCGCGACCGGTTCGGCCCGGAAATCCGCACTCATCAACTGCGCCGGGAGATCGTGACCACCATGCTGGTCAACAATCTCGTCGACATCAGCGGGATCACCTACGCCTACCGGATCACCGAGGACGTCGGCGTCGGGCCGTTGGACGCGGTGCGCAGTTACGCCGCCACCGACGCGATCTTCCGCGTCGGCGAGGTGTGGATGCAGATTAGGGAAGCGGGCGCGGCCGGGGTGCCTGTCGCGGTGACCGATCGGATGACGCTGGACCTGCGTCGCCTCATCGACCGCGCAGGCCGCTGGCTGCTCAACTACCGGCCCCAACCGTTGGCCGTCGGCGCGGAGATCAACCGCTTCGCCGCGACCGTGGCGGCGCTGACGCCGCGGATGTCGGAGTGGCTGCGCGGCGACGACCGCAACATCGTCACCAAGCAGACGGCCGAGCTGACCGACAAGGGCGTGTCCCAGGACCTCGCCTACATGGTCTCCACCGGGCTCTACCAGTACAGCCTGCTCGACGTCATCGACATTGCCGACATCCTGGAGCGCGACCCCGCCGAGGTGGCCGACACGTACTTCGCGCTGATGGACCACCTCGGCACGGACGGACTGCTCACCGCGGTGTCCGCGCTGGTCCGTGACGACCGGTGGCATTCGTTGGCGCGCTTGGCGATTCGCGATGACATCTACGGGTCGTTGCGCGCGTTGTGCGTCGACGTGCTGGCCGTTGGCGAGCCCGACGAGACCGGCGAGCAGAAGATCGAGGAATGGGAGCTGACGAACAGCTCGCGGGTGGCGCGGGCCCGCCGCACACTCACTGCGATCTACACCGAAGGCCAGCATGACCTCGCGACGTTGTCGGTGGCGGCGCGGCAGATCCGCAGCATGACCAGGACGAGCGGCACGGGTACCACTACGTGACGGGTGAGCCGCTTGCGCGAAGAACAGACGGCTCAGCGCGCTTTGTCACGCCGGTACCGGTGCGCTGGTCGGACATCGACATGTACCAGCACGTCAATCACGCGACGATGGTGACCATCCTGGAGGAAGCCCGCGTCCCGTTCCTGGCCACGCCGTTCGCCAACGACTTCGCCACCACCGGGCTGCTGATCGCCGAGGTCAAGGTGACCTACAAGGGTCAACTGCGGCTGGCGGATTCGCCTCTGCAGGTGACCATTTGGGTGAACCGGCTGCGTGCCGTCGACTTCACCCTCGGCTACGAGGTGCGCTCGGTGCTCGCCGATCCGGATTCCAAGCCGGCCGTCATCGGCGAGAGTCAGCTGGCGGCGTTCGACATCGAAGCGCAGAAGCTGGTGCGGCTGGCCCCGCACCACCGGGAGTATCTGCAGCGTTATCAGCGATGACGTCCGGGCCGGAACGCGGGCTGTGGCTTGAGGACGCCGTGCACCGCGAAGACCTCAGCACCTTCATCGACGCCGCATTGCGCCTCGACGACGCCAGCGTGATCCGGTTGCGCGAACGCCCGGGCGGGCAGGTGGTCGCCTGGCTCGCCACCGGATTCGACGTACTGGCCAGCCGCGTCGTCGGCGGCCGGGTGCGCCCGGCCGACCTCTCCGCCGCGGCCGATGCGCTGGCCCGCGCGTTGCCCGCCATGGACCGTTCGGGTTACGTGGATCCCGGGTTCGCGATGGACTCGGCGTGGCGCGGCGCGCTGCCACCGGACAGCGGGTTCGTCCACCTCGACGACGTGCCCGCCCGGGTGGTTCTCGACCTCGCGCAACGCGGGGTCGCGTTGGCCAAGGAGCACAGCAGCGCGCACGGCCCGCCGGCGTCGTTGTTGGAGCAGGAGGTCGTCGCCGTCCGTTCCGGCGGCACCGAGGTCGGCATTCCCATGCGATGCGTATTCGCCCTGACCGCAATGGGATTCCTGCCGCAGTCGAGAACCTCGGGCGACGAATTCGCGCCGGAGTCGGTGGCGGCCGACGAGGTGGTGCGCGTGCGGGTACTCCCGGCCTGGCTGCGCATCGACGCGCGGTTCGGCACCGTGTACCGCAGGCGCGGCGACCCGGCCGTGGTGCTGCGCTAGCGGATCCAGGCCGCGGCGTCGGGTGGCAGCGCGCCGTCCAGCAGCGCTTCGCTGGCGATCAGCAACTCGCCGTCGGGCAGTGGCACCGGGCGGGTTCCGGCGTTCAGCACGCACGTCACGCCGTCGGCGCCCCGGAATGCCAGCACGCCCTCCGGTGTCTCCTGCCACTGGACGCCGTCGCCGAGATCGATTCGGCCGTGGCGCAATTCGATGGCACGGCGGAACAGCGACAGCGTCGAACCGGGCACGCCGTCCTGCTTCTCGACCGTCAACGCCGACCAGTCCGGCGGCATCGGCAGCCAGGTGTCCGCGGTGTCGGAGAAACCGAACGGGGGATCCTCGCCCGTCCACGGCATCGGCACCCGGCAGCCGTCGCGCCCGCGCTCCTCGTGATGGGAGCGTTCCCAGGTGGGGTCCTGCAACACCTCGTCGGGCAGCTCGACGTTCGGCAGGCCCAACTCCTCGCCGTTGTACACGAACACCGTCCCCGGTAGTGCAAGCATCACCAGCGCCATCGCCTTGGCCCGGGCCAAGCCCGGCGCACCGCCGCCGTAGCGGCTGACCTCGCGCACGACGTCGTGATTGGACAGGCACCAGGTCGGCGTCGAGTCGGCGAGTTCGGCTGCAGCCAAGGAGTTTTCGATGGCCTCCCGAATCCCGGCAGCATCGAACTTCGCCCGTACCAGGCGAAAGTTGAATCCGAGGTGAAGCTCGTCGGGACGTAGGTACTTGGCGAAGTCGTCGTTGTCGAACACCCAGATCTCGCCGATGGTGACGGCCTCGGGGTAACGGTCGAGCACGGTGCGGACGCTGCGGTGGATGTCGTGCACGCCGTCGTGGTTGAACCGAGGGTCGTCGTCGTCGAGGGTGAGCATCGGCAGGTTGGGGTTCTTCATGTCGGGCAGCCCAGGCGGCTTGGCCATGCCATGCGCGACGTCGATGCGGAATCCGTCGACGCCCCGGTCCAGCCAGAACCGCAGCGTCTTCTCCAGGTCCTCGAAGATCTCGGGGTTCTCCCAGTTGAGGTCCGGCTGCTCGGCGTCGAACAGGTGCAGGTACCACTGGCCCGGGTTGCCGTCCGGCTCCTCGACCCGCGTCCACGCCGGGCCGCCGAACACCGACACCCAGTTGTTCGGCGGGTGCACGCCGCCGGGTCCCCGGCCGTCGCGGAAGATGTAGCGCTCGCGCTGCGCGGTGCCCGGGCCTGCCGCCAGCGCGGCCTGAAACCACGGATGCTGCGAACTGGTGTGGTTGGGGACGAGATCCATCGTGATCTTGATGCCGCGGGCGTGCGCCGCGTCGATCAGGCGGTCCAGCGCACCGATGCCGCCGAACAGCGGGTCGACGTCGCGCGGGTCGGCGACGTCGTAACCGTGGTCGGCCATCGGCGACACCATCACCGGGTTCAGCCACAGCGCGTCGACGCCGAGGCCGCTCAGATAGTCGAGCCCGGCCGTCACTCCGTCTAGGTCGCCGACACCGTCACCGTTGTTGTCGCGGAAGGATCGCGGATACACCTGATAGAAGACGGCGCGGGACCACCACGCCTCGCGGGAGTTGGTCACGTCCGCCCATCATGCCGGAACTTAGAACGTCGAGTTGACCATCGATTGTGCGGCCATCTCCAGGTACTGCAACAAGGCCCTGCGGTGTTCGTCGTCGAGGGTCTGCGCGTCGACTTCGGCGATCGCGGTGTGCATGCAGCGCAGCCAGGCGTCGCGCTCCAGGAAGCCGATCCGGAACGGCGCGTGCCGCATCCGCAGCCGGGGGTGCCCACGCTGATCCGAGTACGTGCGCGGCCCGCCCCAGTACTGCTCGAGGAACATCCGCAGCCGTAGCTCGGCCCCGTCGAGGTCGTCGGCGGGGTATATCGGGCGCAGGATCTCGTCCTCGCGTACGAGCTGGTAGAACCGCGACACGATGGCGTTGAAGGTCTCGGCGCCACCGATCTCCTCGTAGAACGACCGCTGAACGTCAGTCACGGCTCCATTGTCCACTGAGCGTCGGTAGCCTCGGCAAAGGCGGTCTCCGTCACTCGACGTTCACCAGACTGACCAGCGAACACGGTAGGAATTGTCGTGCAGTCGGCACCGATCCGTGGTGGACTATCTCCTCGGAGGACGTATGTCGCAGCGAAAGAGTCGCGGCCACCGACAACATGGGACCGCGGTGGGTCTAACGGGCCCGTCGATCGGTCCTGCCCAGACACCGCCCCTGCACGGTGTCGAAACGTCTCCACCCAGCAACCCGGCGTCCATCTGGGGTCGCCGTCGGGTGCTGTTGCTCAACTCCACCTACGAACCGTTGACGGCGCTGCCAGTGCGGCGCGCGGTGATCATGCTGATGTGCGGCAAGGCCGACGTCGTGCACGACGATCCGTCCGGTCCGGTGATCCACTCGGCCACCCGCACGATCGTCGTGCCCTCGGTGATCCGACTGCGTTCCTTCGTGCGGGTGCCCTACCGCGCCCGCGTCCCGATGACACGTGCGGCGCTGATGCACCGCGACCGGTTCCGCTGCGCCTACTGCGGCGCGAAGGCCGACACCGTCGACCACGTGGTGCCGCGCAGCCGCGGCGGCGACCACTCCTGGGAGAACTGCGTGGCCGCCTGCGCGACGTGCAACCACCGCAAGGCCGACCACATGCTCGCCGATCTGGGCTGGTCGCTGCGATCGGTGCCGCTGCCGCCGAAAGGACAGCACTGGCGGCTGCTGTCGTCGGTCAAGGAGCTCGACCCCGCCTGGGTGCGATACCTGGGTGAGGGCGCGGCCTGAACGATGTTTGCGATACGGTTTCCGTCGTGAGCACAGCTTTGGCCCATTCGCTGTTGGGCGGCGTTCCGCTATTACTCCTGCT
>NZ_JAVRPS010000190.1:0-2835 GCF_032162105.1 Mycobacterium sp.
TCCGCGGCCCATTGCCACACTCCGTACGGCACACCGTTCTCGACGGCCGTCGCCCATCTCGAGCCGATCTCGCAGGAGTCGTGCGCGTTCTTCGGCGACCACGAGATCTTCGACGACGAGGAGGTCAACATCACCTCGGTCGATGGCGGCAAACGGATTGCGGGGGCCATCGGTGGTGCACGGGCGGTGATCCTGCGCAACCACGGACTGCTGACGGTAGGTGCCACCATCGACGCCGCGGTCGGTTACTTCCTGTTGATGGAACGCTGCGCCGAGGTTCAGGTGAAGTCCCGCGACGCTCGCCCCATCGGAGCCGAGGCGGCCCGCCGTGTCCACGACGAGTTCGACGAGGTCGCCGCGTGGCAGGTGTTCCAGTGGGCGCAGCGCAGCTACGTGCCCGACCCCGGCGTGACGGGGCAGTAGCGGCGGCAGTTGTCACGACGCGCGAAACAGCCGCAGGGAGAACGGCTTTCCTGAAACGAACCGTCTCGTGACGTTTCGTGGCATGAGGGGCTGGGCTGGCTCCGCTGATACCCAACGATCCCGGTTACCCGGAACTCGAGCTTGCCTGTCTGCGGGTGGCGCCGTTCAGCCAAGGCCCAGTTTCGCTGAGCAGCAAATACAGCAGCCCCGGGCATCTGCGACAGGCGTGTTTCGGCACTACCATCGTGTTGCAGTGTTACGGCCAGCCGCCTACACGCTGGTAGAGGACCTGTCTTGCGCAGGGACTGGCCGGATGGGTCGAAATTGATGGATCGATGAATTCGCGGGCCGACGCCACCGCCAGCATTCGGCGGGCGCGGGAACGGTTCATGTCCGTGGGGTGGCTCGAAGCGGACACCCCACGGCCCGATGTGCTGGACTCATGGCGTCGATCGCAGGCCTTGGGCATCCACCCGGACCGGTTCGATCTGCCGTTCGTCCGGGAGCCGAATACCGACTCACCACTAAATACTGCGGCCTCAGTAGTGCTTCACCAACTCGCCGACGACCTAGCGGCACAGTCGGTGAGCGTCATCCTTACCTCGGCCGATGGTGTGGTTCTGCAGCGCGTGGCCTCGGACCCGACGATCATGAACGCCTTGGACACCGTGCGGCTGGCGCCCGGCTTCAGCTACGCCGAGGAGTTCGTCGGCACCAACGGGATCGGCACCGCGCTTGAGACGGGGCGGCCAACGTTCATCCGCGGCGGCGAGCACTACGTAGGGACCTTGGGCGGGCTAGCGTGCGCGGGGGTGCCGATACTCGATCCGTTGACACGAAGGATCGTCGGCCTCGTCGATCTCACGTGCTGGGACGGCCAATCTGATCCGATGCTGTTCGCGCTGGCCAGGAGTGCGGGCAGCCAGATAGAGGTCCGGATGAGTGCGCTGGCCCACGAAAGTGAGACGGCACTTCTACGGGCCTACCAGGAACAGACCCGACGGTTCCCGCTTGGCGTCCTCGCGATCGGCGGCGAGGTTGTGCTGATGAACCCTCATCTGCGGCAGACACTCGACGCCGCCGACCAGCTCGCGCTGCTGGAACACGCGTCGACTCTGCTCCCTTCCGCGGTCGCCACGACTGTGCTGGCCCTGCCCAGCGGGAACACCGTCAAGGTCGCCGTCGTCGAGCGGGCGGCAACTCGCGGCGGCACGACGAACGCTGTCTTCCACGTCCACCTCGCCGCCGATGCGATCGCGCGCCCGCTCGGGTTCGATCAGTCGCCGGAGCGGTTGGTCGCGGTGAGTCACGACGCCCTGGGTGTGCTTGCGGAGCAACAGGCTTCGTTGCGACAGGTGGCGACACTCGTCGCACGAGGGGTCGACCCGTCCGAGGTGTTCTCCGCGGTAGCCGACGAGTTGGCCCGTTGCATGAACGTGCAGCACTCGACGCTCTTCCGCTATGAAGCCGACGGCGCGGCGACGCTGCTCGCGGCCCGCCACGAGCACGGTTCGACCGCGTTGCCCATCGGTGAGCGCTTTCCGCTCGAGGGGGAGAACATCGGGGCAAAGGTGTTGCACTCCGGCCGAACCGCCCGGATGGACAGCCACGACGATGCTCCCGGCGTCGCCGCCGCCACCGTTCGTGAGCTGGGGATCCGCTCTGCGGTCGGGGTGCCGATCATTGTCGAGGACCGCTTGTGGGGGGTGGCGATCGTCGGCTCGACCCGACCCGAGCCGCTGCCCACCGACACCGAGGCGCGGGTGGGGGACTTCACCGATCTGATCGGGACCGCCATCGCAAATGCCGAAGCCCGCACGCAACTCACCGCATCTCGCGCGCGGATCGTGGCCGCCGCCGATGAGGCCCGTCGTCGTCTGGAGCGCAATCTGCACGACGGTGCTCAACAGCGGCTGGTCTCGCTCGGCCTCCAACTTCGTGCGGCGGAGGCCTCCGTCCCGCCGGAACTGGACCAGCTCAAAGAGCAGATTTCTGACCTCGTGACAGGGTTGGCCGGTGTGTCGGAGGACCTGCACGAGATCTCGCGGGGGATCCATCCGGCGATCCTGACCAACGGACTGGGCCGAGCGCTCAAGACGCTGGCGCGCCGCTCCACCGTCCCCGTCGAGCTCGAAGTGGCCATTGAACGACAAGTGCCGGAGCCTGCCGAAGTGGCCGCCTATTACGTGGTCGCCGAGGCTCTCACCAACGCCGGCCAAACAGGCGCGAGCTTCCAGGGTGGACGTCTGCGTGGACACCGACGGTGCGAATCTTCGTCTCATGATTACCGACGGCGGAATCGGGGGAGCTGACTCACGCAAGGGCTCCGGGCTGATTGGCCTGACGGACCGCGTCGAGGCTCACGGCGGCCAGTTGGCGATCTCAAGTCAGACCGGACGCGGGACGTCACTG
>NZ_JAVRPS010000191.1:0-29268 GCF_032162105.1 Mycobacterium sp.
TCGCGGCGTCGATGTTCGGCTTGACGGCCAGCAGCATCAGCAACGTCGTGCAGGTCGGTTTCATCATCGGCGTCGGCCTGCTGCTGGACACGTTCGTGGTGCGCACCATCACCGTGCCTGCCATGGCCGTCATTGTCGGCGAGGCGAATTGGTGGCCGGCGGGACGGTCTGCCGCGAAACACCGGAAGGTGCGTCAGAAACGGATAGCACGTCAGGAAGAAGACGAGGCCGCCGACGAAGCAGCGGTTGAACCACTCGGCGAGATTTGCGTCGCCGACGCCTGCACGATAGTGAAGCCCGTGCGCGCGCTACGCGATTACCCGCTGGCTCAGGAGAACTGGGTACCCGCCGTAGCCAGCTCCTCGTCGAGCCGGGCGAACTGAGACTTGCGGTACTGCTCGGCGCACGCCGAGCGGCGGATCTTGCCGCTCGTGGTGATCGGGATCGAGCCGCGGGACACCAGCACCAGATCCGCCGCGGTGAGGCCGTGCGTCGTCGAAATGGCTGACGTCACATCGCGTTTGACGGACTGAAGCGTCTCCAGCACCTCCGCGTCGGTGTCGCCGCGCTTCTTGACCTCGATGATCGCGACCAGTTGCTCGCTGCGATCGTCCTGAACCGAGATCGCCGCAACGCGGCCGCCGGTGATCTCCTGGATGGTCGCCTCGATGTCGTCGGGATAGTGATTGCGCCCCCGCACGATCAGCAGGTCCTTGACGCGGCCGATGATGTACAGCTCACCGTCGAAGATGAAGCCTAGGTCGCCCGTTCGCAGCCACGGGCCCGCGGGCGTGCCAGGGGAGGGATCGACGATCCATCCGTTGAAGGTGTTTTCGCTCTGTTCCGGCTTCTGCCAGTAACCGAGGCACACGCTTTCGCCGCCCACCCAGATCTCGCCGACCTTGCCAGGGGGGCACTCGGTCCGTTCCTCCGGATCGACGATCCGCACCACAGGCGATTCCGGTGTGCCGTAGCTGACCAGCGGTGTGCCATCGGTGCTTTCGCACGGCTCAGCCTGGCCTACGGACAGTTTGTCCAGGTCGAAGTTGACCACCTTCGGGCCATCCTCGGGCTCACGGGTGGCTACGTACAGCATTGCCTCGGCGAGTCCGTAGCACGGCTTGATCACCTTCTCGGGCAGGCCGAAGCGGGTGAACCGCTTGGTGAAGCGCTTGAGTGTGGCGTGGTGCACCCGCTCGGCGCCGCTGATCAAGCCGACGACGCTGCTCAGGTCGAGTCCGGCCATGTCCGCATCGGAGGTCCGGCCCGCCGCCAGTTCGAAGGCGAAGTTCGGAGCCGCGGTCAACGCGTGGTGGCTGTTGGCCAGGAGCTGGATCCACCGGGCCGGACGGGCCAGAAACGATAGTGGCGTGGTGACGACCGTTTGCCATCCGCCGAGGATGGGCGCGCACACGCCGAGGAATAGCCCCATGTCGTGATAGAACGGCAGCCACGACACCGCGGTGGTAGCGGGCGGGGCGACCCGCCCGTACTCGGGGAAGAAGTCCGCCATGACCTGCTCGAAATTGGCCGACAGGTTCCGGTTGGACACCATCACACCGGCCGGTGTGCGGGTCGATCCGGAGGTGTACTGCAGATATGCGGTGCTCGGCCGGGGCTCGTCGCGACGGACGGTGCGATTCCTGGCGTCAAGGTCCAGCCGATCGACTTCGAGCAGGGTCGGTGCGGGCCGGTCGTCGGACGGCTGGATGTACGGAGCGACACCGTCAGCGATCGACGACGTGGTGAACACGACAGTCGGTGCGGCGTCCCGCAGTACGGCGTTGACCCGCTCGTCGCTGGCTCCGACCATCGGAGTGGACAGCGGTACGGCGATGAGGCCGGCCTCCAGCGATCCGAGGAAGGCGACTAGATAGTCGAGGCCCTGAGGGGCGACGATGACGGCGCGGTCACCGGTCTTGGCGATCGCGCTGAGCTCGCGCGCGACATTCGTCGTCCTGCGGTACAGCTGAGCCCACGTCAGGCTGGTGGAGACGCCGTCCCAATCCTGTTCGTAGTCGACGAACGTGAACGCCGTGTCATTCGGTTGCAGGCTTGCGCGCTCACGGAGGATCGCGGGAATCGACGAGCCGGACATCGGCTGGCCCCTCTCAACAACAGGTTTGCGTGAAACAGTAGCTCGAGCTTAGGGAATGAGAGCACGAGACGCGGGTCCATCACGAAACGGCGCATGGCGCAAGGTATTCACCAAGCCGTGTGCCGCGGCGGCACTGCGCGTCGCGGTGCGGATCTGGCAAATCAATTGAGATTCACCGAAACTCGGATGCCGCCTACTGCATCCATGGTGGAAGCGAATCCATGGCGTGTGACACGGTTGCCGGTCGACATCGTGGTTCATCCACATGCCGTCGATCGGCCGGCCCGTTGGGCGACACGGTGATCCAGAGCACATCGCCGAGTTCGACCGATATCGTCTCCGAGGTGACCACGCATCTGGTGGGCCTGGCGTGCGAGATCGCCGACGAGGTCCTGTTTCCCGCCGCACTCGCCGTCGACGCCACCGGGGAGATCCCCGACGGGCACTGGCGCGCGCTGGCCGACGCGGGCCTCTACGGGATCGCGGCACCACCCGAACTCGGCGGTCCTGGCCTGGAGTTCGCAGACCTCATCGAGATCCTCGAGATCATGGTGGGCGGATGCCTGGCCACCGCCTTCACCTGGGTGCAGCACCACGGTGTGCTGGCGGCACTGTCCGCGTCGCAGAACCCGGCGCTGCGCGACGATCTGGTGCCCGCGCTGGTCGCCGGTCGGACCAGGGGCGGCGTGGCGTTCGCCGGTGCGGTGCCGGTGCCGCCCCGGATGCGCGCGGAACGGGTGGACGGCGGCTGGCGGTTGTCCGGCCACGCTCCGTTCGTCAGCGGTTGGGGTGTCATCGACGTCCTGCAGGTCTCGGCAGGCGACGTCGACTCCGGTGACGTCGTGGCGGGGATCATCCCGGCCAGGCCGGCGCCGGGGATCACCGGCGTGACCCGCCAGTCGCTGTTCGTCGCCGACGCCACCAAGACCGTCTCCCTCGAGGTCGACGGCCTGGTGATCCCCGACGAGCGCATCGTGAGCCGGGTCACCCGCGCCGACTTCATGGCCGCCCAGAATTTCGGCTCGCGACTCAACGGCACGCTCCCGATCGGGTTGGCGCGGCGCTGCACGGCTCTGCTCGACGCAGCGGGCCGGACCGGCGAGGCTCGGGCACTGCGTGCCGATGCCGACGCGATCCGGGGGAGGCTGGACGCCGGACTCGGTGATTCGGCCCGGCTGCTCGAAGCAAGAGCGGACGGCGCCGAGCTCGCGGTGCGAGCCGCGGCCGCCGTCGTCGTCAGCGACGGCGGGTCGGCGCTGCTTACGTCGTCACCCGCTCAGCTGCTGGCCCGCTACGCGACGTTCATCCTCGTCGCGGCGAGTCGTCCGGAGCTGAAACGGTCTCTGGTGCAGCGGTTCTCGCATCGGAGCGGGTGAGCTTCACCTCGACGATGGCGCTGTCGGGCCAGATGGTCTTGGTGGTTGCGCGGCGCAGCTTCTCGGGTAGTGGAAGAACGCTGTGGACGTTCTTCACGCCAGGCACCTTGAGCAGCGGCACCACGTTGTACTGCCAGCCGTACCGCTGCTGCAGGGCACGGTTCGCCGCGTCGGCGGCGGCACCGCTGAGTATCGACGCCTGCCCGCTGATCGTCGGTGTGCCGTCGGGGTAGCGGCCTCGGTAGTCGCATGGCCACAGCTCGACGCGGGGGTCGGCCGTCAGCCTGCGGGTCTTCGGGCCGACCTTGGTGCGGAAGACCAGGGTGTCGCCGTCGAGGTGGAACCACATCGGTGTGTCGACCGGACGGCCGTCGCGGCGGTAGGTGCGCAGTTGCGCGTAACGCGACGATGCGAGCGTGTCGAGCAGGGTGTCAAAGGTCATGATCAGATTCAACGACTTCGAGTCGGCTTGAAGTCAAGTCCATGTCACGGCAGGATCGACGCCGTGGACGTGCAGTTGTCGATTGGCGAGGTGGCCCGGCGTTCGGGCGTTGCGGCCACCACGTTGCGGTACTACGAGGATTCTGGTCTGCTGCGCCCACCGTCGAGGGTGGCCGGGCGACGGCGTTACGACCAGTCCGTGATGACGAGGCTCGAGGTGATCGGGCTGTGCAAGGCGGCGGGATTCAGCCTCGACGAGATCCGAGTGCTGCTGACCGACGGCGATCCCGGACGTCCGGCGAGTCGAACACTGGCCGAGGCCAAGCTGATCGACATTGACGCTCAGATGGCCACCCTGCGGCGAGCCAGGGAGATCATCGAGTGGGCGATGAACTGCCCATGCGCCACGGTGGACGCGTGTTGTTGCGGTACGCAGGTGGTGAGAAGCGCAGGTGGCTAGAAGTTCGCCTTGCTGAACCACTTCGTCTTGATTCGCCACGAGTACGCCGACGCCAGGGCGAAGCCGGCTCCGCACCCGCAGGCGAAGATCCACACCAACGTGCCACCCTCCAACGCCTGCCATTGCGGCACGAACGCCGTGACGATGCGGACCATACAGGCGGCGATACCGCTGATCGATGCGATGAGATAGACGTTGGCGATGCGCCGGGACCGCGGATCCTTCCGCAGCACCATCAGCGCACGCGCTCCGTAACCCAGCAGGTAGATGAGGGTGGCGCAGAGCAGCAGCCAGTACATGTTGAGCCAGAAGTCGGTGGGCACCTCGAAGAAGTCCGGCTTGTAGATTCGCGCGCCGTTGCCCAGCGTGAACGTGGCCAGCAGGAGCGGGATGCACAGTGTCGCCGGAATCTCGACGTACTGCTTGAACGCCTTCTGCATGGCATGGTCGTCCTGCAACCGGCCCAGGGCGTTGTAGACGACCGCCGACGCCGCCACGATGTACATGTCGTGGCCGATGTAGTCCTCGAGATTCCACTTGCCGGTCAGTGCGTGCAGCCACTGCCCGACCGTCTCGGAGGCAATCGGTGACATGAGCAGCACCGCCAAGCCCTGCAGCGCGATGTTGAGGGTGGCGGCAACCTCCCACCGGCACGACCAGGTGACACGCCGGATCCACAAGCTCCACGCAATACATAGCGTGGTGATCGTGATCAGGACTGTCAGTGCCATGGGGTCTCGCCTTTGAGCTGAATTCCGTCAGCAAATAGTACTGCTATAGCGGGGGTGCATCGGGTCGCGGCGCGAGTTCGGACAACTTGGGCCGGCGAACTGTCCTGGTGTCGGTCTTGATGTCGGTCGCCGTGGCGACGCTCAGCGGCGCCATCTCGAGGTAGGTCCAGACCTCTTCACGGCTCATCAGGCCGAACCGAACCTGCAGGTCCGGGTAGCTGAGGCCGAAGCGGTCCGCAATGTGTCGCAGCTCCTCGGCGTTCGGATACTCGGCTTCCTTGATTCGCCGGTAGTAGGTACTACTGGACGTGCCAAGGGCGTCATAGATCGCCTTGGCGTCGACGTCGCCATCGAGCAGGTAGTCGAGCAGGGCTTTGAGCTGCCTGCCGTTTTCATCAGTACGCGGCACAGCTACACCATAGACGGAGTTCCCGGGATTGGGCAGTAGCAACCGAAAAGAGGAATGGCGCCCGATAATTGACACGGCCGTCACAGTTTTGGTAGAGGTCTCCCATTTTTGGGAATTTGCTGTAACGTCGCTCACATGAAGTCCGCAAACTTGCAGATCGCCGATTACGACGTGGCCGGCCGGCCCGAGGACGGCGACGTCGCCGTTTTCTCGGCAGAGCTGTCGGAAGTCCTGACCCAAGAACTCGACGGTGCGAGCGCAGCCCTCGGCGTGAGCGCCGACGACATCCTGCTCGCCGCGCTCGGCCGGGCGATCGAGCGAACCATCGGCGAGGGCGTGGCCGCCGTCGACCTGCTGGGTCACGGCCGCACCATGCATCCGATGAAGTTGTCCTGCGTGGGTCCGCAGCGGATGGACGCGACCAAGATGCTGGCCGGCGTCCATCACATGACGGCGGCGGTGTCGCGGCGCCGGACCGTGCACGGCGTGCCGGACGATCCACACGCGCAACCGCTGTCCGACATCCTGTTCGCCTACGACACCTGCGAGGCCGAGCGCGCGGGACTCGGGCACCTGCTCGAGCTGTACGCATACCGTCGTGGCGGGGTTCTCGTGCTGGACTGGTGGTACGACGCCCCCAGTTTCGAGCGCTATACCATCCAGGAGCTCTCCGAGCAGCTGCCGTACGCGCTCATCGAGTTGACCTCGGAGGCCGCTGCGCCCGTCCTGGCCGGCGCCGAGCTGGCGATGGCGCACTGACTAAGAATTAGCCCGCGAAACCCCGAGCCTCTAGGATCGACGCCATAGGCACCGATCCGGCCATCACCGGGGAGCCTTCGGAGGAACGGCCCACGGCATTCGCTCACTAGGGCTCAGTAGAACCGAACGGATGGGTCCGTCAACGCCCGAATGAGCGGCGTACCTCTGGTGCGCAAGCGGGGTGGTACCGCGGCGTTCGCGCACACGCGCTGCGTCGTCCCCGTGCCTGAACGAACCTGGGCACAGGAGACGACCACGCAGTGACTGCCTACCCGAAGCCGGCTGGCGGATCGCCCAACTTCCCGCAGCTCGAGACCGAGGTGCTGGACTACTGGGACGCCGACGGCACATTCCGCGCCAGCATCGATCGGCGCGACGGCGCACCGGAATACGTGTTCTACGACGGCCCGCCGTTCGCCAATGGTCTCCCGCACTACGGGCACCTGCTGACCGGCTACGTCAAGGACATCGTGCCGCGGTACCAGACCATGCGGGGCCACAAGGTGGAGCGCCGGTTCGGCTGGGACACCCACGGCCTGCCCGCCGAACTCGAGGTGCAGCGCCAGCTCGGCATCACCGACAAGGCGCAGATCGAAGAGCTCGGCATCGACAAGTTCAACGAGGCCTGTCGTGCGTCGGTGCTGAAGTACACGCAGGAGTGGCGGGCCTACGTGACCCGCCAGGCCCGCTGGGTCGACTTCGACAACGACTACAAGACGCTGGATCTCAGCTTCATGGAGTCCGTGCTGTGGGCGTTCAAGCAGCTGTGGGACAAGGGCCTGGCCTACGAGGGCTACCGCGTGCTGCCGTACTGCTGGAACGACGAGACCCCGCTGTCCAGCCACGAGCTGCGGATGGACGACGACGTCTACCAGAGCCGCCAGGATCCTGCGCTGACGGTGGGTTTCCCCGTGGCCGACGGTGAGCTGGCAGGCGCGTACCTGCTGATCTGGACGACGACGCCGTGGACGCTGCCGTCCAACCAGGCCGTCGCGGTCAATCCCGACGTCACCTACGTCGAGGTGCGCGGCATCGACGGGCGGCGTTACGTGCTGGCGCAGGCGCGCGTCGCGGCCCATGCCCGCGAGCTGGGCGAGGAGCCCGAGGTCCTGTCCACCCACTCGGGTGCCGACCTGCTCGGCATGCGGTATCTGCCGCCGTTCCCGTACTTCATGGACTCGCCCAACGCCTTTCAGGTACTGCCCGCCGACTTCGTCAGCACCGACGACGGCACCGGCATCGTGCACCTGTCGCCGGCATACGGCGAGGACGACAAGGCGACCACGGACACGGTGGGCATCGAACCGGTGACCCCGGTCGACACCAAGGGCCGGTTCGACGGAACAGTGCCGGACTACGCCGGACAGCACGTGTTCGACGCCAACCCGCAGATCATCCGCGACCTGAAGAACCAGACCGGGTCGGCGGGCGTCAACGGGGCGGTGTTGCTGCGCCACGAGACATACGAACACTCCTACCCGCACTGCTGGCGCTGCCGGAACCCGCTGATCTACCGGGCGGTGTCGTCGTGGTTCATCAAGGTCACCGAGTTCCGGGACCGCATGGTGGAGCTCAACCAGGAGATCACCTGGTATCCCGAGCACGTCAAGGACGGGCAGTTCGGCAAGTGGCTGTCTGGTGCCCGCGACTGGTCGATCTCGCGAAACCGCTACTGGGGCAGCCCGATTCCGGTGTGGAAATCCGATGATCCGGCGTATCCGCGCGTCGACGTGTACGGCAGCCTCGACGAACTCGAGCGCGACTTCGGCGTACGCCCGCACGATCTGCACCGGCCCTACATCGACGAGCTGACCCGGCCGAATCCCGACGATCCGACCGGGAAGTCGACCATGCGGCGCATCGAGGACGTGTACGACGTCTGGTTCGACTCCGGCTCCATGCCGTACGCGCAGGTGCACTACCCGTTCGAGAACGTGGACTGGTTCGACTCGCACAATCCCGCCGACTTCATCGTCGAGTACATCGGCCAGACCCGTGGCTGGTTCTATCTGCTGCACGTACTGGCCACGGCGCTGTTCGACCGGCCCGCCTTCAAGACCGTCGTATCGCACGGCATCGTGCTTGGCAGCGACGGCCAGAAGATGAGCAAGTCGCTGCGCAACTACCCGGACGTGACCGAGGTGTTCGACCGCGACGGGTCCGACGCCATGCGCTGGTTCCTGATGGCCTCGCCGATCCTGCGCGGCGGCAACCTGGTGGTCACCGAGCCCGGGATCCGGGAGGGCGTCCGGCAGGTGCAACTGCCGTTCTGGAACGCGTACACGTTCCTTGCGCTGTACGCGCCGAAGAAGGGCACCTGGCGTACCGACTCGTCGAACGTGCTGGATCGCTACGTCCTGGCGAAGCTGGCCGCGCTGCGCGACGACCTCACCGAGGCGATGGACGCCTGCGACATCTCCGGAGCCTGCGATCAGCTTCGGCAGTTCACCGAGGCGCTGACGAACTGGTATGTGCGACGGTCGCGTTCGCGCTTCTGGGAGGAGGACCCCGATGCCATCGACACCCTGCACACCGTGCTGGAGGTCACCGGGCGACTGGCCGCTCCGCTGCTGCCGTTGATCGCCGAGGTGATCTGGCGCGGTGTCACCGGGGAGCGGTCGGTGCACCTGACCGACTGGCCGGAGGCGGACTCGCTGCCCGCTGACCCTGCCCTGGTGGCCGCCATGGACCAGGTGCGCGACGTGTGCTCGGCGGCGTCGTCGCTGCGCAAGGCGAAGAAGCTACGGGTGCGCCTGCCGCTGCCGAAGTTGACCGTCGCAGTAGACAATCCGTCCTCTCTCGCGCCCTTCGTCGACCTGATCGCCGACGAGCTCAACGTGAGGGACGTCGAACTCACCGATGACATCGATGCCTACGGCCGGTTCGAGCTGACCGTCAACGCCAAGGCTGCCGGGCCGCGGATCGGCAAGGACGTGCAGGCCGCGATCAAGGCAGTCAAGGCGGGCGATGGCGTGGTCAACCCCGACGGCACGCTGACCGCCGGTCCCGCCACGCTGCTGCCAGAGGAGTACAGCTCGCGGCTGGTGGCCGCCGATCCCGAGTACACCGCCGCCCTGCCCGATGGAGCCGGGCTGGTGGTGCTGGACGGAACCGTCACCGAGGAACTCGAAGCCGAGGGCTGGGCCAAGGACCGGATCCGCGAACTGCAGGAGCTGCGCAAGTCCACCGGGCTCGACGTGTCCGACAGGATCAGCGTCGTGATCGACGTGCCCGCCGAGCGCGCTGGCTGGGCGAAGGCCCACAGCGGCCTCATCGCCAGGGAGATCCTGGCCACCAGCTTCGAATTCGGCGAGCTGCCCGGGGGTGCCGACATCGGCGACGGCGTCAGGGTGTCGATCGCGAAGGCGTGAGGGCGTCGCGCGCCAGCGTTGGCCTACCTCCGCTGTGTGCTGATCGGTGACTGCGACCGCACCTGCAGCCGGGTGCGGTCGGCACGGAACAAGTCGACGGAGTACTCGATGGGGCGGCCGCGCTGGTCGTAGCCGGTGCGCTCCAGTTTGAGCACCGGCGTATCCGGTGGCTGACCGAGCAAGGCGCCCTCCGCCGCCGATATGGCGGCGATCTCGATGGACTCGTCGGCGACGCAGATCTGCAGTCCGAATTCGGACCACAACGTTCGGTACACCGACTTCAACTCGGTACGCAGCACCCACGAAAGCTCCGCACGCAGGTACATCAGTTCCAGGGACAGCGTCTCGCCGTCGGCATGGCGCAGCCGCAACAATGACACCACGGGGTCAGACCCTGGCAGCGCAAGGGCCGCCTGGACCCGCGACGGCGCGGGTACCAGCCCGGTCTTGATGACGGTGGTGCCGTCGCGGAAGCCCTGCTCGTGCAGGATCTCCGGGATGCCCTTCACCGTGTTGAGGCTGCGCAGGATGCCGCGGCTGCGGCATAGCGGCTGCGCCGCGTGTGGCGAGGCATCCCGCTGCGGCAGCTGCGTGAGGTAGGCGCCGCCCGCACGGCCCTTGACCCGACGGATCGTCCCGTCCAGCTCGAGTAGATCCAGGGCCTTGCGGACGGTGGTGCGCGAGGTCTCCAACCGCTCGGCCAGCGCCCGCTCGTTGGGCAGCCTCGCCTCGCCGCGCTCGGCGAGTTCGTCGGCGAGGCGTCGGAGTGCCTCGTGCGCATGCTCGAGCAACAGCATGACCTGGCCTCCTTCCGCCTGCGTCCGTGGTGTCACACTCCACGGTATGGCGGCGCGTCGTGCGTCGCATGCTCGCGCGGACAAGTTCACAGCGACATCGCAGCGGAGTCCCGCGGCAGGCGTTACACGTGCTTAACACCCGGTCCCACGAACCAGAAATGGTCTATCGGGATCGTCGTCCCCGTGAGCGAGAGTCGCACGCAGCGCATCCAGCTCGGCCTGCAAATGGCCGAGGTGGCTGGGCACATGTCGCGCCAGCACTTCGACACCCGACATCTGCACGTCCAGACCAAGGCCGACGGGTCACCGGTCACCGAGGCCGATCGGGATATCGAGCAGTATCTGCGTACCGCGGTGTCGACGGAGTTCGGCGACGATGCCTTCGCCGGCGAGGAGTACCCCGACATCGACGGCCACAGCGGATACCGCTGGATCGTCGACCCCATTGACGGGACCAAGTCCTTCATCCGGGGAGTCCCGTTGTACGCGAACCTGATCGCGCTACAGGAAGGCGACGAGATCGTCTTCGGCATCATCAACATGCCAAGCGCCCGCGTCATCGTCCACGCCGAACGAGGCAAGGGCTGCTGGAAGAACGGTGCGCGGGTGATGGTGTCCACCCGAGACGTCCTCGACGGCGCCTACGTGATGGCGACCTGGTTGGAGGACTGGGACCCAGAGGTCATCGGGAACCTCCACACGCAGGGTGTGGTCCTGCGCACCTGGGGGGATGCGTTCGGGTACGCAATGGTGGCCTGTGGACACGCCGACGCCGTCGTCGACTACACCGCACAGCCCTTCGACTTGGCGCCGATGTCGGTGATCATCGAGGAGGCCGGTGGCAGGTTCTCCAGCCTCGACGGTCGCCGAGTATTCGACGGTCGCAATGGGATCGCCAGCAATGGGTTGCTCCACGACGCGCTGTTGTCATACGTGGCGCCAGGAATTCGCCATCGAGCTCAAGGAATCAGAAAATGAAAGATCGCATTCGCGCGCTCAGTCGCCGGACCATAATCACCGTCTTCGGGACGCTGTATGCGCTGGCGCTCCTGTTCGCCCTCTTCCCACCGCTGTATCTGTGGGGCAGCGGAATCAGCTTCGAGATCCTGGGCATCCCGTTCGCGATCATGTACTGGATCATCGATGCCTTCGCCCTCGGACTGACTCTAACGGCGTTCTACATCGTCGAAGACATCCGCGGCGAACTCGATGACGACTCGCTGGAACCCGTCACCGAAGACATTGGAGGCTGACGTGTTGATCATGCTCGGAATGCTGGCTGTGTTCTATGCGATCGTCATCGCGATTCTGTATGTGACCCAACAGAAGACGGTGCCCACCTTCGACGAGTACGCCGTCGGAGGGCGCAGGTACGGCCCGTGGTATGTGGCGATGAGTTACGTGAACTCCTGGTGGCCGGGTGCGACGTTCATCGCGTTTCTCGGATTGGCCACCGGTTCCGGAGTCTTCGGGCTGTACGGCTTGGCCTACTCCACTCTCGGCGTGGCGATGATGTACTTCATGGCGACCCGCGCATGGCGCTGGGGCAAGAAGTACGACCTGCGTTCGCAACCCGACCTACTCGGTAGGCGGTTCGACTCTCCCGCGGTCAAGGTGGTCGCCAGCCTCATCGGCATCGTCTCCCTGTTTCCCTGGGTCGTGCTCGGAATGCAGGCGCTCGGGACGGTTTTCGAGCTCGCCAGCGCCGGCGCCTGGTCGGTCACCACGTGCCTGCTCATCGGCCTTGGCGTGATCATCGTGCGGCAGTACTGGACCGTGCGGATGGGCATGCGGGGTCTCATCATGACCGACGCATTCCAGGGCACCGTCGCCTACGTGTTCTCGGCGATCGTGTGCCTGTTGCTGCTGTCGGGTATCGCAGGGGGCCCGATCAGCTTCGGCGCGCTGAACGACGTCGCCCACCAGTACCTGGTGCTGCCTGGCGACGGTGACCACTACGGACCCCTCTACATCTTCGCTCTCATCTTCACCGGAGTCGTCGGATCGCTTTGTTGGCCAACGAGTTTCCAGCGCATCTACACCGCATCCAGCGTCCGGTCGGTCAAGGCAGGCACGTTGTGCACGGTGCTGATATCCGGTGTCTTCTACACGCTGCTGATGCTGGTGGGCATCGCGGCCACCGCGATGCCCGCCGTCGTAGCCGCCCCGCAGGCCGGCTGGTTCACCGTCATGAGCGAGTACGGCGGCACCTGGCTGCTGGGGCTGGGCATCACCATCGTGTTCGCCGCCTCCATGGGACACATCGACGGCAGCGTTCAGGTCTGCGGCCTGCAGATCGCCAACGACCTGGTGAACACCGAGAAGCGGCCCCTGTCGGACAAGCAGCTGACGTACGTCGCCAAGACCTCGATGATGGCCTTCATGGTGCTGGCCGGCATCGTCGCCTACGCCACCTTCAACATGAG
Organism: Mycobacterium sp.; assembly: GCF_032162105.1. Classification (GTDB taxonomy): domain Bacteria; phylum Actinomycetota; class Actinomycetes; order Mycobacteriales; family Mycobacteriaceae; genus Mycobacterium. The sequence continues at coordinate 12,869 of NZ_JAVRPS010000191.1, forward strand.
CCGTCTGCAACTGCTCGCGCAGATCTCCTACCAGGGCGTGGTGCAGCTGGCCGTTCCACTGTTCCTCGGCATCTTCTGGCGGGGCGGTAACAAGCAGGGGGCGGTGGCGGGCATGGTCTCCGGTTTCGTCGTCGCGATGGTGCTCACCTGGATCTACCCCGACGACATCCGCGCGCTGGGAAGCCTGACCGGCGGTATCGTCGGGATCGTGGTGAACCTCGCGGTCTATCTGGGCGCCGCGGTGCTCATCAAGACCGATGACGTCGAGAAGGCAAGGGTGGCAGAGATGTTCGAAGCCGCGAAGATCACCGTGCGCAACGCCGCGCCCATCCAGGACGATTCACTCGAAGACCAACTGCAAGCGCTGGCCGAAGAGTCGCGGGAGAACGCCACCGGACCCGCAGCGTCCGCGTTGCGCACGGATGCGCTTGATGGCTGACCCGGTTCACCACCCGCTGAGCGAGGCCGCGTTCCTCGCCGATTTCGCTGAGCTGTCGGCGATCGGAGCGACCGCCGCGGGCGGGGTGGACCGCGAGGCGGCCACCCCGGCCGACGGGCGAGCCCGCGAATGGCTCCGCGATTGGTTCGCCGAGCGCGGGCTGCGATGCCGGGTCGATGCGGTCGGCAACATGTATGGTTGCGCCGAGCCCGCCGAAACCCTAGCCGACGCCCCCTATGTGCTCGTCGGCTCTCACCTGGACAGCCAACCCACCTCCGGGCGGTTCGACGGCGCCTACGGTGTGCTCGCAGGTGCCTACGCAGCCGCGGCGGCGGCCACGCAGCCACCCGACGGTGCACGGCTGAACGTGGCAGCCGTGAACTGGTTCAACGAGGAGGGCTCGCGCTTCTCCCCGAGCCTGATGGGCAGCGCCGTCTACATCGGCAAGATGGCCACCGGCGAGGTACTGGACACCGTCGGCAAGGACGGCGCGACGGTACGGGACGCGTTGCGCGACATCGGCTTCCAGGGCGCCGATGCACCGCCGGAGGCGGGTTGCTATGCGGAGATCCACATCGAGCAGGGCCGAACCCTGAGCGACGAAGGGCTCGACATCGGCGTGGTGACCGGCAACTGGGCCGCCTACAAGTACTCGATCACCGTGCAGGGCGAACAAGCCCACACCGGCGCCACCCACATGCGCTACCGGCGGGACGCCTTGGTGGGTGCCAGCCAGGTGGTGCTGTCGGTCCGGGCAGTCGCCGACGAGTTCGGCGTCGACACGGTGCTGGGTTCGGTCGGGTCGATGACCATCGAACCCAACTCTCCGGTGGTGGTGCCGGCAAGGGTCAGGCTCGCCGCCGACCTGCGGGCGCTGGACGCCGATACCCTGCACGCCGCGCATCGGTCGTTGCTGCGACGAATCGCCGACATCGCCGAGACAGCCGAGACGACCGTCACGGTCGAATCGGCGGCTCTGCGACCGTCGGCGCGTTATCACGACTCCGGTATCGCGTTGGCGGGTGCGGTTGCCGACGATCTCGGGCTGAGTTGGCGTGCAGTGCCGACCATGGCCGGGCACGACTCGGTGAATCTGCGTGAGGTCGTCCCCACGGTGATGCTGTTCGTTCCCAGCGTGGAGGGCATTTCTCACAACGAACGCGAGTACACCACCGATGAGCAGATGCTCGCCGGGCTGCGCATGCTGACCGCAACGACCCGGCGGATGGTGACCGGGGCGCTCGAGGAGACCAGGGTCGCGTGATCGACGAGGTACTCGACCGCGGCGCCGAGACGGTGCGCAAGGGATATCGCAGCGGCGCACTGACGCCGGTGGACGTCCTCGAGCGCACTCTGGAGCGGATCGGGCACCGGAACCCGGTCATCAACGCAATGGCCTACGTCGACACCGACGGCGCCTACGCCGCGGCGCGGGCGTCGGCGCGGCGGTGGGCGGCCGGCGCGCCTGTGGGGCCGATGGACGGTCTGCCGGTGACCATCAAGGACAGCGTGCACGCCGTCGGGATGCCGTGGCGCCACGGCTGCGCCGCCAACCGCCAGCTGGCCGATTCGACCGTCGACGCGCCGCCGGCGGCTCGGTTGAAGGATGCAGGTGCGGTCATCGTCGGCAAGACCACGATGCCGGACTTCGGCATGATGGCCGCAGGGGTCAGCTCCCTGTACGGCATCACCCGCAACCCATGGGACCCTTCCCGCAACACCGGCGGCTCGAGTGCAGGCGCCGGTGCCGCGCTCGCCGCGGGCATCGGGTTCTCGGCCGTGGGGTCCGATATCGCAGGCTCGGTGCGCCTGCCCGCCGGGCACTGTGGCCTGGTCGCGTTGAAGCCCACCCAGGGGCGTATCCCGCACATCGCACCGTCCACCATGCGGTCTGCCGGGCCGATGGGGCGCACCGTCGACGATGTGATGGACATGTACGACACGCTGCGTCGGCCCGACGCCCGTGACGTGTGGAGTCTTCCGCCGGAGGACACGCCCCCGGCATGGGACGAGTTGTCGCCCAACGGACTCCGGATCGGCGTATTGACCGACCTCGGTTACGGGGTCGGCGCCGAGGATGCGGTTCTGCTGACGGTGGCGGACGCGGCCGCGGCGCTGCGCGACGGTGGTGCGACCGTGTCGGCGATGGCTCCGGTGTTCCGCGACGACCCCTACGGCGCGCTGGACCGGCTGTTGCAGGTGCGGGCACTGACCGAGCTGCAAGCCATCTCCGCCGACCGCCGCACGCTGGTGCACCGGGCGATCCGCGAGTGGTGTGCGCCCGCGGCCGATTACAGTGCCACCGACCTAGCCCGCGACGGCGAGGCGGTGGCCCGATCGGCAGAGCGGATGCGGGCGGCCTGCGCCGGGTTCGACTACGTGATCGCGCCCATCATCCCGGTAGTGGGGTTCGGGGCCGAGCAGTGCGGGCTCGATCCGGCACAACCCTTGGCGCACTGCGGCTTTACCGCATGGTTCAACCAGACCGCCCAGCCGGCGGCAGCACTGTGCTTCGGCATGCGAGGTGGGCTGCCGGTTGGTATACAGGTGATCGGCCAGCGATTCGCCGACCGCGAGGTGCTGCGCCTGACCAAGTGGCTGGAACGCCACAGGCCGTTCCCGATGGTCTGGCCCGAGTTCGTGAACGTCGCGCACGCCGGAGGTAGCTGAGATGGCGACCGTCACCCAGCCGGCCGTGGCCGGGACGTTGCAGGCCCTCGGTCTGTTCGTGGACACTCCGATCACCGCCGAGACCACCTCGGCCATGGCCAGCCCGAGTTGGTGGGGCGCAGACTCTGAGTGCCTCGATGTTCGCAGTGTCGACGGATTGCGCCCAGTACAAACGGTGTTCGTCAAGTCGATGATCGACCACGCAGAGGCTTACGTCGATATTGCGCACGCATTCGCCGCCGCCAACGAGGCCGGTGAACTCGGCGTGGGACCGCGGGTGCACGCGGCGGATGCGGCGGCGGGTGTGCTGGTGTTGGAGAACTTCGTCGATACCTCCTCGACGGCAACGTTGAACGTCTTCGATGACGATGCCCGGTTGGAGGATCTCATCCGGCTTCGTCAGCGGGTGCACACGTTCGCGTCGATAACCCGCGTCGCCACCGTATTCGACGACATCCGCGCGCTGTCGGCACTGGCCACCACGATCGCGGTGAACCTCCCCAAGGACTTCGACTGGATGGTTCGGCTACTCGACTTGGCCGAGAAGCGGATCGTCGCAACCGGGTTCGACCGGGTGCCGTGCCACGGTGACGGCAACGTGTCGAACGTGCTGCTGCCGAGGGACGGCCGCATGTTGCTCGTCGACTGGGACGTGGCTGCGGTGATGGACCCGTTGCAGGACCTGGGTGTACTGCTGGCAGAGGTGCGCCCCTTCGACTCGCCCGCTCGCGAGGTCTTCGAAATGGCATGGGGCAACTTCGATCAGGCGTTGTTTGACCGGGCGCGGGTTTATGGCATCGCCGATTGTGTGCGCTGGGGGCTGATCGGCGCCTATGCCGACGCGGCGCGGCCCGGCACCCTCGAGTATTCGAAGTTCTCCGACTGGCAGTTCCTGCGGGCCCGCGGCGGGCTCGGCGACGCCCATTTCCACGATCGATTGAGAAATCTATGACCGCGACCGAAGCAGCGCCAGGTGCTACCGGTGCCAGGGCGGTCGGGACAGCCCGTAATCAGGCCGAGCATCGCGTGGAGTCCGTGCTGCGGATGATCGCGCCGTGGCATGGCAAACGTGTCGAGTACGAGCCGGTACTCGGCGGGTTGCAGAACAGCAACTGGCGCATCACTGTTGCCGGTGCAGACAAGCGCTACTTCCTGAAGATCCCCGGCGACGGCAGCGACGCGTTCATCGACCGCAAGCTCGCCAATGAGGCCGCCCGCCGAGCGGGGGAGCGCGGCGTCGGCGCGCAGCTGGTGTATTTCGATCCCGAGAGCGGGGTTGAGGTCATCGAGTTCCTAGAGGGCTATCGTGCCTGCACCAACGGTGATTTCAAGGATCCCACGGTCGCCCGCCAGATCGTGGACATCTACCGGGTATTGCACGAGGGCGACCTGCTCAGCGGGACCAAGACGATGTTCGACATGATCGAGGAGCATCTGGCTCAGGTCGGCGAACTGGGGGTGCGGCTGCCCGACGACGCCGAGCTAATCCTCGGCGAGTATCGCGTGGCGAAATCGGCGATGCTAGCCTCCGGACTGGATCTCGTTGCCTGCCACAATGATCCGATGCCGGGCAACTTCCTGGTCGCCGACGGTCAACCGATGAGAATGGTCGACTACGAGTTCGCGTCGAACAACGAACGCGCCTACGAGCTCGCGCTGTTGACCACCGAGATGTTCTACGGCGAGGAACAGATCCTGGATCTGGTGGAGAACTTCTACGGCAGAGTGGACTTCACTCTGTTGTCGCGGGTGCAAGTGTGCGGCGCGTTGGCGGACATCAAGTGGGGACTGTGGGCATGTGTGAACCAGCAGCTCAACTCCACCTGGGATTTCGACTATCACAAGTACGGCTATTGGAAGCTGATGCGGGCGCGGATGAAGATGTCCGACCCGCGGTGGCCGTTCTGGCTCAAGTCGCTGTAGCTCTCAGCCACTGGTGACGCGTGCCGTACGGCCGCCGAACTCGACCGTGTCACCGTGGTGCAGCTGGCGCCCCCGACGGGTCTCGACCTCGTCGTTGACACTGACCTGCCCCTCGGCGATGGCCGTCTTGGCATCCGAGCCGGTGTCGATCAGATTGGCGAGTTGCAGGAATTGCCCGAGGCGAATCGACGCGTCGCGGATCGGCACGTCGAGGACGGGTTGCGCCATGCGCGTCAGAGTATCTGCATAGCATCGGCAGTCGTGGATCGTTGGGTGCTGCACTTCGACATGGACGCCTTCTTCGCGTCCGTCGAGCAGTTGACCCGCCCCACCCTGAGGGGGCGCCCGGTGCTGGTCGGCGGGCTCGGTGGCCGCGGCGTCGTCGCCGGAGCGAGTTACGAGGCGCGCGTGTTCGGGGCGAGGTCCGCCATGCCGATGCACCAGGCCCGCCGACTGGTCGGTGCCGCCGCGGTGGTTATGCCGCCACGCGGCGTGGTGTACGGCGTGGCCAGCGGTCGGGTGCTCAACACCGTGCGGGCGATGGTGCCGATCCTCGAGCAGCTGTCGTTCGACGAGGCGTTCGGTGAGCCGGTCGAACTCGCCGGTGCGTCCGCCGACGACGTGGAACGGTTCTGCGAGGAGCTGCGGGCGAAGGTGCGTGCCGAGACCGGACTGGTCGCCTCCGTCGGGGCGGGCTCGGGCAAGCAGGTCGCCAAGATCGCCTCCGACCTGGCCAAGCCCGACGGGATCCGGGTGGTCCGCCGTGACGAGGAGCGCGTCTTGCTCGCCGGGCTGCCGGTGCGCCGGTTGTGGGGGATCGGGCCGGTCGCCGAGGAGAAGCTGCACCGGCTGGGCATCGACACCGTCGGCTCGTTCGCCGCCCTGAACGATGCCGAGGTCGCCGACATCCTCGGCGCCACCGTCGGGCCCGCCCTGCACCAATTGGCAAGGGGCATCGACGACCGTCCCGTCGCCGAGCGCGCCGACGCCAAGCAGATCAGCGCCGAGTCGACCTTCGCCCAGGACCTGACCACGTTGGATCAACTGCGCGATGCCACAGGACCGATCGCCGAGCACGCACACCGGCGCCTCGAGCGCGACGGCCGCGGCGCCCGCACCGTCACCGTCAAGCTCAAGAAGTCAGACATGAGCACGCTCACCCGGTCCGCGACGCTGCCGTACGCCACCACGGACGCCTCGACGCTGATCGGCACCGCACGCCGACTGCTGCTCGATCCCGTCGACATCGGGCCGGTCCGCCTTCTTGGCGTGGGGTTCTCGGGGCTGTCGGACGTCCGGCAGGAGTCGCTGTTCCCCGATCTCGAGCAGGCGCTCGAGGCGTCCGACCTTCCCGCGACGGCACCGGCCCCCAGCGCGGAGCAGCCGTCGGCGGCGTGGCGGGTCGGCGACGACGTCACCCACACCGTCCATGGGCACGGCTGGGTGCAGGGCGCAGGCCACGGCGTGATGACGGTGCGGTTCGAGACCCGTAGCAGCGGCCCTGGGCCGGTGCACACCCTGCCCGACGACACGCCCGACGTGCGCAGGGCCAACCCCGTCGACAGCCTGGACTGGCCCGACTACATCGACGGCCTGACCGCGGAGACCTACCAGAGCAACCCGTAGAGCTCCGAGATGCCGAACCCGTGCTGTCCGTACGTCGTACAGGTCACCGTGCCCCCGGATCCCACGCCGCAGCTGGCTCCCCAATTCTCGAGCCGGTAACCCGCGGGTCCCCAACTGTTCACCACGGTCGCCCTTGGGCGATCGGGAGGTCGTGGATGTCTTCTACACCGGGGGGCGGGTCGGCTTCGGCCACCGGTGTCGTCGTCAACCCGATTCCAACCGCCGCTGCGACGGCCGCCAACCTCTTGCCCCACATGGAACTCAACCGTAGTTCGCGAAGACGTCGCCGACGGGTGCTCCCGCCGCCAGCGCGGCCATCAGAAGCACCCGGGCCTGCGGCGGGCGCAGCCGCGGCACCACCACCGCTCCGGCGTCCACCATCGCCCGCCCTGGCCCGTAGCTGGGTCGGACGTGTCCGTCGGGCACCCGGGTCGACAGCGCCACCGCGACGCCGTCGCGGCAGTGCCGTCGCACGCCATCGACCACCGCCGCGCCTGCGTTCCCGGACCCCACCGCCTCCAGCACCAGGCCACGCGCCCCGGCCGCCACACAGGCGTCCAGCGCGATCGCGTCGGCGCCCGCGTAGGCGGCGACGATGTCCACCCGCGGTGCCGCAGCGGCCGACAGGGCGCCGAGGAATGGCCCCGCGACCGATTCGTCGGCGAGTTCGGTGCCCGAGAAACCGCTCAGGTCGCCCGTGGCGTTCTTGTGCAAGCCCAACGGCCGAAGCACGCGCCCGCCGAAGCTCACCAGCACGCCCTGGCCCCTGGCCGCCGGGCTCGCCGCCAGCGCCAGCGCGCCGCGCAGGTTGCCTGGCCCGTCGGCGTCAGGGGCGTCGGAGCTGCGCATCGCCCCGGTCAGCACCACTGGCGCGTCGCCGCGGTAGGTGAGCGCTAGCCACAGCGCGGTTTCCTCCATCGTGTCGGTGCCGTGCGTGATCACCACGCCGTCGGCGCCCGACTCGATCGCCGACGCGGTGGCTGCGCCGATCGCGTCCCAGTCTGCGGGCGTCAACTCGGAACTGTCGACGGAGAGCAGGTCAAGGACGTCGCGGTCGGCGACGCCGAGGCCTGCGGTCAGGTCGTTTCCGGTGCGGGTGGGCCGTGCGACACCGTCGTCGTCCGTGCTGGTGGCGATGGTGCCGCCGGTGGTGATGATGACGACGCGGCTCATGCGGCGATTGTTCACCATCGCCACTTTGGGATGATGTGGGAGTGACTGATGAATCAACGGGCTCGGCCAAGCCAGTGACCGCCGACGGGGAAACCCCACCGCGGTCCTCGCGGCGTCGCCTGCGCCTACTGCTTTCGGTCGCCGGCGTCGTGCTCACACTGGACGTCGTGACCAAGGTGCTGGCGGTCAAACTCCTCACCCCGGGACAGTCGGTGCCGATCATCGGCGACACCGTGACGTGGACTCTGGTGCGCAACTCGGGCGCGGCGTTCTCGATGGCCACCGGCTACACCTGGGTGCTCACGCTGGTCGCCACCGGGGTGGTGATCGGCATCGCCTGGATGGGACGACGGCTGGTCTCGCCGTGGTGGGCCCTTGGACTGGGGATGATCCTCGGCGGTGCGCTGGGCAATCTGGTGGATCGGTTCTTCCGCTCCCCGGGCCCACTGCGCGGCCATGTCGTCGACTTCCTGTCGATCGGCTGGTGGCCGGTGTTCAACGTCGCCGACCCCGCCGTGGTCGGCGGAGCGATCCTGCTGGTCGGGCTGTCGTTGTTCGGCTACGACTTCGATGTCAACGGCAGGCGCCAGCCGGACGGCGCATCGGACGAAGCTGACAGGCGCGCGCCGGCCGACGAACCCGAACCGTCCTGATGACGACCCGCTCGATGCCGGTCCCCGAAGGGCTGGCGGGCATGCGTGTCGACGCCGGGCTGGCCCGGCTGCTCGGCCTGTCGCGCACCGCGGTGGCCGCGATGGCCGAAGCGGGCGGCGTCGAGTTGGACGGCGCCACCGTCGGCAAGTCGGACCGCCTGGCCGCAGGGGCATGGCTCGAGGTCAATCTGCCCGAAGACCCTGCGCCGCTGGAGAATCGGCCGGTCGACATCGAGGGCATGACGATCCTGTACTCCGACGCCGACATCGTGGCGGTAGACAAGCCCGCAGGTGTCGCCGCGCACGCGTCGGTGGGCTGGACGGGTCCCACCGTGCTCGGCGGGCTGGCCGCTGCCGGCTACCGCATCACCACGTCCGGTGTGCACGAACGCCAGGGCATCGTGCACCGCCTCGACGTCGGAACGTCCGGCGTGATGGTGGTGGCGATCTCCGAACGTGCCTACACGGTGCTCAAACGTGCCTTCAAGCAACGCACCGTCGACAAGCGCTACCACGCGCTCGTCCAGGGCCATCCTGACCCGTCCAGCGGAACCATCGACGCCCCGATCGGGCGGCACAAGGGCAACGACTGGAAGTTCGCCGTCACCGATGGCGGGCGGCACAGCATCACGCACTACGACACGGTGGAGGCGCACCAGGCCGCAAGCCTGCTCGACGTCCATCTGGAAACCGGTCGCACACACCAGATCCGGGTGCACTTCGCGGCGTTGCACCATCCGTGCTGCGGCGACCTGACCTATGGCGCCGATCCGACGCTGGCGAAACGGCTTGGGCTGGAACGGCAATGGCTGCATGCGCGGTCGCTGGCCTTCGCCCATCCTGCCGACGGGCGGCGCATCGAGATCACCAGTCCGTACCCGGTGGACCTGCAGCATGCGCTCGACCTGTTGCGCCACCACGAATCGTGACCGGCGACCCAGAACCGCGCACCCGCCGGTCGGGCATGTTGTTCGGCGCAGGCGCCTTCATCTCGTGGGGCCTGTTTCCGGGGTTCTTCCCGCTGCTGCTGCCCGCCGGATCGTTGGAGGTGCTCGCCCACCGCATCGTATGGAGCGCGGCCAGTCTGTTCCTCGTACTCGTCGTGGCGCGCCGGCTCGGTGACCTACGACGGCTCGGCGTGCGCGCCTGGTTCCTGCTCCTGGCGGCGTCGGCGCTGATCTCGATCAACTGGGGCATCTACATCTGGGCCGCGACGCACGGCCACGTCGTCGACGCCGCGCTCGGCTACTTCATCAACCCGCTCGTCACGGTGGCGCTCGGCGTGCTGGTGTTCCGCGAGCGCATCGGGCGATGGCAACTGCTCGCGCTCGTGCTCGCGGTGGTCGCGGTGGTGATCCTCATCGCGGAGGTCGGGGCGCCGCCGTACGTCGCCGTCGGGCTTGCCGCGTCGTTCGCGCTGTACGGCCTGGTGAAGAAGGTGGTGGTGGCCGATCCCCGGGTGAGCGTGGCCGTCGAGACCCTGCTGGCGCTGCCGTTGGCGGGCGGCTACCTGATCATGCTCGCCGTGCTGGGCCAGGGGCACTTCCTCCACTACGGGACGGGGCACGCCGTGCTCCTGATGTTGGCTGGCCCCGTCACGGCGATACCGCTGCTGTTCTTCGCCGCCGCCGCGCAGCGGCTTCCGCTGATCACCATGGGCCTGCTGTTCTCCCTCAACCCCGCCATGCAGATGGCCTGGGGCGTCCTGATCGGTCACGAGCCGATGCCCGCTGGCCGGTGGATCGGCTTCGCCCTCATCTGGGTGGCGCTCGTGGTGATGACGATCGACGCATTGCGCAAGAAACCCGCGGATCCGATCGCGGCTGGTGTCGATCTGGCCGCTCCCGAATCGTCATCACGATGACAGGCTCGATCCGACATCGGGCACCACTCACGACGACGAGGACGACATCATGCGTTACTGCCTGCTCATGCACTATCAGGAGGGTTCCTCCATCGGCCTGACCGAGGAGGACATGGCGCCTGCGATGGCGGCGTTCGCGGCCTACGCCGACGATCTGTCGGCGGCCGGGGTGTTGATCACCACCGAGGTGCTCGACACCGTCGAGGCCACCACGACGGTGACGGCGCGCAACGGGGCACCCGAGATCCAGGACGGTCCGTTCGCCGACACCAAGGAGAAGCTCGGCGGCATCTTCGTCATCGACGTACCCGACCTCGACGAAGCGCTGAAGTGGGCTCAGCGCAATCCGGCCAACGGCTGGGGATCGGTCGAGATCCGCCCGGTGGCAAGGACGTACGCACCAGGCCGCGGGTGGTACAACCCCTGAACGGGCAGCGGTCGCGGGCGACCTCGGCGCTCGTCGGGGTCGTTCGCGAGTCGTACGGCCGGCTGTTGGCGTTGCTCGCCGCACCCGGCCGCGACATCGCCGCCGCGGAGGACGCGTTGGCCGATGCCGTGGAGCGGGCGTTGACGCGCTGGCCCGACGATGGCGTCCCCGACAACCCCGAGGCCTGGCTACTGGTCGTCGCACGCAATCGGCTCCGCGACGCCTGGAAGTCGACGGCCTCGAAGACCAGCCGGCCACTCGACGAAACGGATTGGCAGAACGACGAATTCGTCGGTGCCGAGGCCGCCGCAGGGTCCGACATCCCCGACCGCCGACTTGAACTGATGCTGGTGTGTGCGCATCCGGCCATCGCGGCGTCGGTCCGTACGCCGCTCATGCTGCAGGTGGTGCTCGGCGTGAACGCCGAGGCGATCGCGGCGGCCTTCGCGGTGGAGCACGCGGCCATGGCGCAGCGCCTGGTGCGCGCGAAGCAGCGCATCCGGGACACCGGGATCTCCTTCGAGATGCCCGAACGCGAGCAGCTCGCCGAGCGGTTGCCCGCGGTCCTTGAAGCCGTCTACGGGGCGTACGCCATCGACTGGCAGCTGGTGCCGCAGGGCTCTGCAATGGACTCGTTGTCCGCCGAGGCCGTGCACCTCGCCTTGGTGCTCGCCGACCTTCTGCCCGACGAACCCGAGGTGCTCGGCCTCGCAGCGCTGGTGTGCCTGTCGGAGGCCCGTCGGCCGGCCCGGCGTGCCGAGGACGGATGCTTCGTACCGCTCGAGGAGCAGGACGTCACGCGGTGGGACCGCGCCATGATCGCCCGCGGCGAGACGCTGCTGACGCGGGCGCACGTGCATCGGCGTCCCGGCCGATTCCAGTACGAGGCGGCCATTCAGTCCGCCCACTGCAGTCGCGCCTCTCGCGGTCCGGTGGACGCCGAGACGCTTCGCACCCTGCACCGTGCGCTGGTGCGGACGGCTCCGTCGTTGGGCGCCCAGGTCGCCCTTGCCGCATTGGACGGCGAGATCGACGGGCCTGCTGCGGGTTTGCAGGCCTTGGACGCCGTCACCGATCCCGCCGTCGAGCGGTTTCAGCCCGCGTGGGCGGTGCGGGCGCACCTTCTGGCCACGGCCGGCCGTCTCGACGAGGCTGCGCGCGGCTACCGTCGCGCGATCGAGGCCACGTCGGACCCCGGCGTCGCCGAATACCTTGCGCGATGTTTGCGCAACTTGTCGGGTTGACCCACTCACAGCTATGCAATACGGTTTGCCAGGCGAGCCAAATCCAGCTCGCTGGTGAGGTCGGTGACATGCCGCAACTCGATGGCCAGACGCTGCCGGTTGTCCGACGACGCCGCGGCCGTCCGGTGGGCTCCGACTCGGCCGAGACGCGCAGCCGCATCTTGAGTGCCGCGCGCCAGGTCATCAGCGAGCGCGGCTACCACGCCGCCACCTTCCAGGCGATCGCCATGGCCGCCGACCTGAGCCGTCCCACCCTGCACTACTACTTCGACTCCCGCGAGCAGATTTACGGGGTGCTGGTCGAAGAGGCGGGTCACGTGATGGCCGATTGCATCGATGCAGCGAGGCGCAAGGACACGCTCATCGAACAGTTGACCGAGCTGATCTGGGGAATGCTCGAGGTGGACTCCAGGGACCGTTCGCGGCTCGCGTTCCTGGTCAGCGCGCGACTGGAGTCCACGCGCAACCCCGTACTGCAGGTCGGCACCAGCGGTGCACTGCTCAACTTCATCGAGTCGTTGCTCGGCGACGCGAAGGCCCGGGGTGAGCTGGCCGCCGACATGTCCGTGACGCCGATCGCCGACATGCTGCATGCCATGTTGTGGGGAGTGGGCTTGCACGCTGGGTTCATCGACAGTCAGGCCGATCTGGGGTTGATAACCAAGCAACTCACTCGGTTGCTTTCGCACGGATTGCTGAACGTTGTGAGCGAATCCGAGAATCGGAGCGACACGTTCCGCGACACGCCGAGCGCTGTCGGGGGGCGGCCATAGACTGGCGTGCCTATGACCGGTCCGTCTGCTCCTCGCGAGAGCTCTCTGGGTTCGTCTGCTCTTCGCGCAGGCGCTCATCGCAGTTCGTCCTTCGTGCACCTGCACAACCACACCGAATACTCGATGCTGGACGGGGCCGCCAAGGTCAAGCCGATGCTGGCCGAGGCGCAACGCCTGGAGATGCCCGCCATCGGGATGACCGACCACGGCAACATGTTCGGCGCCAGCGAGTTCTACAACGCGGCAACCGATGTGGGCATCAAACCGATCATCGGCGTCGAGGCCTACATCGCGCCTGCGTCGCGGTTCGACACCAAGCGCGTCCTGTGGGGAGACCCCGGTCAGAAGTCCGATGACGTGTCCGGCAGCGGGTCGTACACCCACCTGACCATGGTCGCCGAGAACGCGACCGGCCTGCGCAACCTGTTCAAGCTGTCGTCACTGGCCTCGTTCGAGGGCCAACTGGGCAAGTGGTCGCGGATGGACGCCGAGATCATCGCCGAACACCACGAGGGCATCATCGCCACCACTGGCTGCCCGTCGGGTGAGGTGCAGACCCGGCTGCGGCTCGGCCACGACCGCGAGGCGCTGGAGTCGGCGGCGAAGTGGCGGGAGATCTTCGGGCCCGAGAACTACTTCCTGGAGTTGATGGACCACGGACTGTCCATCGAGCGTCGGGTGCGCGAGGGCCTGCTCGAGGTCGGCCGCAAGCTCGGCATTCCGCCGCTGGCCACCAACGACTGCCACTACGTCACCCGCGAGGCCTCCCACAACCACGAGGCGCTGCTCTGCATACAGACTGGCAAGACGCTCTCGGACCCGAACCGGTTCAAGTTCGACGGCGACGGCTACTACCTGAAGTCAGCCGCCGAGATGCGCGCTCTGTGGGACGACGAGATCTCCGGTGCATGCGACTCGACGCTGCTGATCGCCGAGCGGGTGCAGTCCTACGCCGACGTCTGGACGCCCAAGGACCGGATGCCGATCTTCCCCGTTCCGGAAGGCCACGATCAGGGCTCGTGGTTGCGCCGCGAGGTCGAGGCCGGGCTGGTGCGCCGCTTCCCGTCGGGAGCGCCCCAGGACTACGTCGACCGTGCCGAGTACGAGATCACGGTCATCTGCGACAAGGGCTACCCGTCCTACTTCCTCATCGTCGCCGACCTGATCGACTACGCCCGCTCGGTCGACATCCGGGTGGGGCCGGGCCGTGGTTCGGCGGCCGGATCGCTGGTTGCCTACGCACTGGGCATCACGAACATCGACCCCATCAAGTACGGGCTGCTGTTCGAGCGCTTCCTCAATCCCGAGCGTGCGTCGATGCCCGACATCGACATCGACTTCGACGACCGCAGGCGCGGCGAGATGCTCCGCTACGCAGCGAACAAGTGGGGCAGCGACCGAGTGGCCCAGGTCATCACCTTCGGCACCATCAAGACCAAGGCAGCACTGAAGGATTCGGCCCGCGTGCACTACGGGCAGCCCGGGTTCGCCATCGCCGACCGCATCACCAAGGCCCTTCCGCCGCCGATCATGGCCAAGGACATCCCGCTGGCGGGCATCACCGATCCCAGCCACGAGCGGTACAAGGAGGCCGTCGAGGTCCGCAACCTGCTCGACACCGACCCCGACGTCCGCACCATCTACGAAACGGCGCGGGGGCTGGAAGGCCTGGTCCGCAATGCCGGCGTGCACGCCTGCGCCGTGATCATGAGCTCCGAACCGCTGATCGAGTCGATTCCGCTCTGGAAGCGGCCGCAGGACGGCGCCGTGATCACGGGTTGGGACTATCCATCGTGCGAGGCCATCGGCCTGCTCAAGATGGACTTCCTCGGCCTGCGGAACCTGACGATCATCGGCGACACCATCGAGAACATCAAGGCCAACCGGGGCATCGACCTCGACCTGGACGCGGTTCCCCTTGATGACCGGGCCACCTTCGAACTGCTCGGCCGCGGCGACACGCTCGGCGTGTTCCAGCTCGACGGCGGCCCGATGCGGGATCTGCTGCGCCGCATGCAGCCGACGGAGTTCGAGGACGTGGTCGCCGTCATCGCCCTGTACCGGCCGGGACCGATGGGCGTCAACGCCCACAACGACTACGCCGATCGCAAGAACGACCGACAGGCCGTCAAGCCTATCCACCCCGAGCTGGCCGAACCCCTCGAAGAGATCCTCGCCGAGACCCACGGCCTGATCGTCTACCAGGAACAGATCATGCGCATCGCGCAGAAGGTGGCCAGCTACTCGCTTGCTCGAGCCGACATCCTGCGCAAGGCCATGGGCAAGAAGAAGCGGGAGGTGCTCGACAAGGAGTACGAGGGCTTCTCCGACGGCATGAAGGCCAACGGCTTCTCGGCGCCAGCCGTCAAGGCGCTATGGGACACCGTGCTTCCGTTCGCGGACTATGCGTTCAACAAGTCCCACGCCGCAGGCTACGGGCTGGTGTCGTACTGGACGGCTTACCTCAAGGCGAACTACCCGGGCGAGTACATGGCCGGCCTACTCACCTCCGTCGGCGACGACAAGGACAAGGCGGCGGTCTACCTTGCGGACTGCCGCAGACTGGGCATCACGGTGCTGCCGCCCGACGTCAACGAGTCGGTGCTGAACTTCGCATCGGTAGGCGCCGACATTCGATTCGGACTGGGCGCCGTGCGCAACGTCGGCTCGAATGTCGTTGCCTCGCTGATCAGTACGCGCACCGACAAGGGCAAGTACACCGACTTCTCCGACTATCTGAACAAGGTCGACATCACCGCGTGCAACAAGAAGGTGACGGAGTCGCTGATCAAGGCGGGCGCATTCGACTCTCTCGGGCACCCGCGCAAGGGGTTGTTCCTGATTCACACCGACGCGGTCGACTCGGTGCTTGGCACCAAGAAGGCCGAGGCGATGGGGCAGTTCGACCTGTTCGGCGGCGCGGACACCGCTGCGGACGCGGTGTTCACCATCAAGGTGCCCGCCGACGAGTGGGAGGACAAGCACAAGCTCGCACTCGAGCGGGAGATGCTGGGCCTCTACGTGTCCGGGCACCCGCTCAACGGCGTCGCGCATCTGCTGACGGCTCAGGTGGACACCCAGATTCCCGGCATCCTCAACGGCGACGTCGCCAACGACTCGCAAGTCCGGGTCGGCGGCATCCTCGCCTCGGTGAACCGGCGGGTCAACAAGAACGGGATGCCCTGGGCCTCAGCGCAATTGGAAGACCTCACCGGCGGCATCGAGGTGATGTTCTTCCCGCACACGTACTCCACGTTCGGCGGCGACATCGCCGACGACGCCGTGGTGCTGGTCGCAGGCAAGGTCAACATCCGCGACGACCGGATCTCCCTGATCGCCAACGAGCTGGTCGTCCCGGACTTCTCGAACGCCCAGGTCGACCGGCCGCTCGCGGTCAGCCTGCCGACGCGGCAGTGCACGATTGAGAAGGTCAGTGCGCTCAAGCAGGTGCTCGCGAGGCACCCTGGCATCTCGCAGGTGCATCTGCGGCTGATCAGCGGCGACCGGATCACCACCTTGGAACTGGATCAGTCGCTACGCGTCACGACGTCGTCGGCGTTGATGGGTGACTTGAAGGCGCTGCTCGGCCCCGGTTGCCTGGGCTAGAA
>NZ_JAVRPS010000192.1:0-10666 GCF_032162105.1 Mycobacterium sp.
GGCCTGCGTCGGCGGGAACTTCGATCGCATTGATCTTCACCACGGGCATGCGTCCAGGCTACCGCGCATCCGTGACCGGATCGTTACCCGGGCAAGATGTTGGCGGTGGGCGTCGAACTCCTGACCATCCGCGGCGGTCGAGGTGACCCTGT
Organism: Mycobacterium sp.; assembly: GCF_032162105.1. Lineage (GTDB taxonomy): Bacteria > Actinomycetota > Actinomycetes > Mycobacteriales > Mycobacteriaceae > Mycobacterium. Next base: position 153 of record NZ_JAVRPS010000192.1, read on the forward strand.
GGTGCTCGTTCACGGTCTGATGGGGCGGGGCAGCACGTGGTCGCGTCAGCTTCCGTGGCTGACCGAGGCCGGGCGGGTGTACACCTACGACGCGCCATGGCATCGCGGCCGCGACGTCACCGATCCGCAACCGATCAGCACGGAGCGGTTCGTATCCGATCTGGCCGACGCCGTCGCCGATCTCGGCGGGCCCGCCACGTTGGTCGGGCACTCGATGGGCGGCCTGCATGCGTGGTGCCTGGCCGCGGCGCGGCCCGAACTGGTGACGGCCCTGGTGGTGGAGGACATGGCGCCCGACTTCCGCGGCCGGACGACGGGTCCGTGGGAGCCGTGGCTGCATGCGTTGCCCGTCGAGTTCGCTTCGGCGCAGGAGGTTTTCGACGAGTTCGGCGCGGCGGCCGGGCAGTACTTCCTCGAGGCCTTCGACCGCACCGAGACGGGTTGGAGGCTGCACGGGCACACCGAGCGTTGGATCGAGATCGCCGCGGAGTGGGGCACCAGGGACTACTGGACGCAATGGCGTTCGGTGTCGGTGCCGACGCTGCTCATCGAGGCGGGCAACTCCGTCACCCCGCCGGGGCAGATGCGCGAAATGAGCGAGACCGGCTACCGGGCAACGTATCTGCACGTACCCGGCGCCGGTCATCTGGTGCACGACGACGCACCACGGGAATACCGGTGCGCCGTCGAGGCGTTTCTAGCGTCGTTCACCCATCACGCCTGAGACGGGCCACACGGGGCTCCTCTCGAAGCGGGTCCGGATGGCGTCCATGTCGTGCTCGACGCGGTAGTCGTCACGGTCTTCGCTCACGCCAGCCAGGTAGGTGCGCATGGGCTGCCCACGGTGGGCGGCCCAGCTCAGTGCCGCGGCGAGCGCGAACGGTGCGATCAGGATCAGGAAGGTCAGTATCACGTTCATGGCAGCAATTGTTCGATGATAAATATTCCGCCAACAGTGGCAGAACTGACCGCCTACGATAAGATACTGCCATGATCAAGAGTGTTTCGGCGTTGGTGCTGGACGGCCTGGCCGTCTTCGAGTTCGGCGTCATCTGCGAGGTGTTCGGCATCGACCGTTCCGCCGACGGTGTGCCCAACTTCGACTTCAAGGTCTGCGGCCCCGAACCGGGGCGTCCGTTGCGCACGTCGGTGGGCGCGTTCATCACGCCCGATCACGGCCTCGATGCCCTGGTCGGTGCGGACCTGGTGGCGATCCCCGCGATCTCGGGCCCCTACCTGCCAGAGGCGCTCGATGCGATCCGGGCGGCCGCCGACGCGGGCGCCATCATCCTGACCGTCTGCTCGGGCGCGTTCGTCGCCGGCGCCGCCGGGTTGCTCGACGGACGGCCGTGCACCACGCACTGGATGCACGCCGACGAGTTGGCAAGGACGTATCCCACCGCGCGGGTGGACCGCAACGTGCTGTTCGTCGACGACGGCAACCTGATCACCAGCGCAGGCACCGCCGCTGGGATCGACGCGTGCCTGCATCTGGTCCGCCGCGAACTCGGCAGTGAGGTGACCAACAAGATCGCCCGCCGCATGGTCGTGCCGCCCCAGCGCGACGGCGGGCAGCGCCAGTACATCGACCAGCCGATCCCGGTGCGATGTTCGGATGGATTTGCGCCGCACCTTGATTGGATCCTGACCAACCTGGACAAGCCGCACACCGTCGCGACCCTGGCGAGGCGGGCGAGCATGTCGGCCCGCACGTTCGCGCGCAGGTTCGTCGAGGAGACCGGCCGTACGCCGATGCAGTGGGTGACCGATCAGCGGGTGCTCTACGCCCGCAGGCTGCTCGAGGAGTCCGACCTCGACATCGACCACGTCGCCGACAGATCCGGCTTCGGTACTGCCACGCTGCTGCGCCACCACTTCCGCCGGGTCATCGGCGTCACGCCGTCGGACTACCGGAGGCGGTTCGCCTGTGACGACTCCGGTGTCGCGGCAACGGCTTAGCCCTCGCGCTCCAACGCGTAGATCCGCCAGCGGCCGGGCACACCCTTCAGGTCGTGCTCGCCGCGGTCGGCGAACGACCGTCGTGACCCGGTGACGATCTCGCGCACCGTCGATGAGACCAGTACCTCACTCGGTCCCGCCAGCGCGCTGACGCGTGCGCCGATGTGCACGGCCATGCCCGCGATGTCGTCGCCGCGCACCTCCACCTCGCCCGAGTGCACCCCCACCCGCACTTCGATGCCGAGCGCGGTGACCGCGTCGACGATCGCTTCCGCGCAGCGGAGCGCGACGCTGGGGCTGATGAAGGTGGCGACGAAGCCATCGCCCGCGGTGTTCACCTCGAGCCCCTGAAACCGCGCAAGCTCGTGGCGGACGACGGCGTCGTGATTGTCGAGCAGGTTGCGCCAGCGGTCGTCGCCGAGGGCGGCGGCACGCGCGGTCGAACCGACGATATCGGTGAACAGGATGGTGATGAGCACGCGTTCGGCATCCGAACCGCCGCGCACGCCGGTGATGAACTCCTCGACCTCGGCGAGGATCGTCGTGGTGTCGCCGACCCAGTACAGCGTGTCGGCGCCGGGCAGCTCGACGTAGCGGGATCCCACGACGTTCTTGGCGAGGTACCGGCCGTGTCCGACCCTGACGAACTGGGACTCGGCACGATGCAGGATCAGGGTCGGCGCGGAGATGTGAGGCAGCTTGTCGCGCATGTCCGCATCGGCCAGGACCTGGTTCGACATGCGGGCCATGCTCGGCGACGCGGCGCGGTTTCCTGCAACGTCCCACCACGTGCGGAACGCGCGATCGGTGGCGACGGACGGCGCAACGGCCTCGAGAACGTCGAGACCCTGGTCGACCGCATCCGGTTCGAGGGCCACCGTCGTGAACGGGTTGGCGCCTGCGGCCACGATGCCTGCGTCGTAGTCGGGTGCCCACAAGGCGCGGGCCGACGCGTTGACGAGCACCAGACTGGACACCCGCTCGGGGTGGTCGGCTGCAAGCAGCAGGGCACTCATCGCCGAGAACCCAGAGCCGAAGATCGTCGCGCGTTCGCATCCGAGCGCGTTCATCACCGAGACGGCGTCCTCTGCCCAGCACGACATGGTGATGGTGTCGGCCGATGCGATCTTGGACGACATGCCCATACCGCGATGGTCGAACCGGATCACCCGGCTGAACGACGCCAGACGGCGGTAGAACCGGGACATGGACGGCTCGTCGTCGATCGAGTCGATCGGGATGAACGGCCCCGGCATCACGACCAGATCCACCGGGCCGTCGCCGAGCACCTGATAGGCGATGTCCAAGTCGCCACGCGATGCGTAGCGAGTCCGCGGTGCCTGCGCCACAGCCACCAGCCTAGTCAGCCGCCCTCGCCCGCGAGCGCAAACCGGCCGTCCGCGGTCTGCTCGACGAGGCCGTCGGTCAACAGCGAGTCCAAGGCACGGTCAAGCTGCGCGGTGTCGGTCAGCCACACCACGTCCAACTGGGCACGGGTGACCGGAGTCGCGTTGTCGCGCAACACATCCAGCAGCCTGCCCCGCACCTGACGATCCGTGCCCGCGTAGCGCTGCGGTCTGCGGGCGGGGGTGGTCGCGGGCGGGAAGCCGGCCGACCGCCATGCGCAGGCGCTCAGCGGGCACAGGCCACACCGCGGCGACCGCGCGGTGCACACCGTCGCGCCGAGCTCCATCAGCGCCACCGAAAAGCGGGGCGCGTCAGGGTCATTGGGCAACAGCGCGGCCACGTCGACGAGGTCACGGACGCTGGCGGGTGAGTCGGGCCGGCCGTGCACCGCCCTGGCCACCACCCGCCGTACGTTGGTGTCCACGACGGGAACCCGCAGTCCGTAGGCGAAGCAGGCGACGGCGCGCGCCGTGTAGCTGCCGACGCCCGGCAGCGTCAACAGCGTGTCCACGTCGTCGGGCACCTCGTCACCGTGTTCGGTCGCGATCGCGATGGCGCACTCGTGCAGCCGTTTGGCGCGTCGCGGATAGCCGAGCTTGCCCCAGGCCCGCAACACGTCGGCGGAGCCGGCGGCCGCGGTGGCCGAGGGCGTCGGCCACCGGGCCACCCAGTCGCGCCAGATCGGCTCCACCCGCGCCACGGGCGTCTGCTGCAACATGAACTCGCTGTCCAGGATCTGCCACGCCGTCACGCCCTTGCGTCGCCACGGCAGGTCGCGTTGTTCGCGGGCGTACCACGTCAACAGCTCACCCGAATCGATCATCGGGCCCCGGTCCGGCAGAATGGGCGCCATGCCTCGTACCAGCCCAGTGACTGCATGGAAAGCACTCAAGGAGGGTAACGAGCGCTTCGTCTCGGGCCAGATGGAGCATCCGAGCCAGAGCGTCGCCGACCGGGCCAGGCTGACTCACGGGCAAAAGCCGACCGCGGTGGTGTTCGGCTGCTCCGATAGCCGGGTGGCCGCGGAGCTCATCTTCGATCAGGGCCTCGGCGACATGTTCGTGGTCCGCACCGCCGGTCACGTCGCAGACTCGGCCGTGTTGGGGTCCATCGAGTACGCCGTCACGGTGCTCGACGTGCCGCTGATCGTGGTACTCGGCCACGACAGTTGCGGCGCGGTGAAGGCGACGCTGTCGGCGCTCGACGATGGCGAGGTGCCCGGCGGTTATGTCCGCGACATCGTCGAACGCGTCACGCCGTCGATCCTGCTGGGTCGTCATGCGGGGTTGACCCGGGTCGACGAGTTCGAGACCCGCCACGTCAACGAGACGGTCGTGCAGCTGAGGGTGCGCTCCGCGCCGGTGGCCCAGCGGATCATCGAGGGCACTTTGGCGATCGCCGGGGTAACCTACCATCTGGCCGACGGGCGAGTGGTGCTCCGCGAACACCTTGGTGATATCGGCGAATAGCCGCGACACGCCGAGCGGGGTCGAACGACTAGGCGTGACCTGGCCTTACCTTGGACTCGTGCTGGATCTCGAACCGCATGGCCCGCTGCCCTCCCAGATCTACTGGCGACGGCGCGCTCTGGCCATCGGCATCGGGGTGGTCGTGGTGGCCATCGTCGCAGCAATTGCGATCCTGGTGGTGACCAACAGCACCGGTGACACCAAGACCGAGCAGCCGTCGACCGCCGCGGCTCCGACCCCGCTTCCCGGGGAGAACCCCGAGGTCAAGACCCCGGTACAGCCTCCGGCGCAACAGGCGCCCCCGCCGACCCCCACGCCGTCCGCGGCGGTGACGCCACCTCCGGTGCTGCAGGAGGGCGACGACTGCCCCGACTCCACGCTCGCGGTCAAGGGCATCACCAGCCAGCCCGACTTCGTCGTCGGCGATCAGCCGAAGTTCACCATGGTGGTGACCAACATCGGCCTGGTGGCCTGCAAGCGGGACGTCGGTGCCGCGGTGCTGGCGGCCTACGTGTACTCGCTGAACAACGAGCGGCTGTGGTCGAACCTGGACTGCGCTCCGTCCAATGAAACCCTGGTCAAGACCTTTAAACCGGGTGAGCAGGTCACCACCGAGGTGACCTGGACCGGCATGGGTTCGGCGCCGAACTGCCCGCTGCCGCGGCAGCCGATCGGCCCAGGTACCTACAACCTGGTGGTCCAGCTCGGCAACCTGCGATCCGCCGCGGTGCCGTTCATCCTGGCCGAGCCCACCGCCGCGGCTCCTGGCGCCGCGCCGCCTGCCGGAGCCCCGCCGGAGGGCGAAGTACCGGTTCCCGGCAACTGATTCAGGCCGCACATCCGCGCCGAAAGCGAACCTTCTGCAGAAGAAGTGCGAGAAGAGCCCGGCAAAACGTGCGTCTCGGGATTCCAGCCTCGGGACACCATCGCCGACCACGTGCGGGCAATGATGTCGTCCTCTCGGTCCTCTTTGATCACGCGGGTGACGTTCCAGCCCATGCGCTCGAGCTTCGGCCAGACGCGGAGGTCCTTGACGTACTGCTCGCGGTTCGTACGGTGCTGATCCCCGTCGTACTCGGCACCGACCATGAAGTCCTCCCAATCCATGTCGAGTATGCGAACGAGGGGTCCGCGCTCATCGATCACCGGAAGGGTGGTGGGTCTGGGAAGCCCGGCGTCGATGAACAACAACCGGAGCCAGGTCTCCTTCGGTGATGCGGCGCCGCCCTCGACAAGCGGAAGAAGCTCACGCAGTTGCCGCAGCCCTCGCTGACCCTGGTGGCGCTTGGCCAGCAAGAGAACGTCCTCGGCCGAGAAGACCTGCGCGCGCATCAAAGCATCGAGCCGTGCGAGCGCTTCCCCACGCGGCAAGTGCCGCCCCAGGTCGAACGCTGTGCGCGTACGGGTCGTGACGGGAAGGCCCGCGACCCTGGTGATCTCGTCATCGACCAACGTCTCGTTGCGCACCAGGACTCCACGCTGTGGTCGAGCACGTTTCGAGATCAGCTCGATCGGGATGTCATCGTCGACCCATTCGGCGCCATGCAGGGCGGATGCGGACGCGCCTGCGATCACTGCTTGGCGATCTGACGCCAACCACGCGCCGACGGTGCGGTCTCGCAGCGACGGGAGCGAGTGCTTGGGCACATAGACCCCGCGGAAGATCGGGCGATACCAGCGCTGCAATTCGTGCCGAGTCAAGCGGTCTGATGAGACCGCTTCGCTTCCAATGAAGACTTCCCCCATGGCCCGACTGTGGCAGGCCCCTCCGACATTGCTTCAAGTGCACGTTTCGCAGGGAAAGTGCGAGAAGGGTCCGGCAAAGCGTGCGTTTCGGCGAGGAGCGGGGAATTCAGGCCAGCTGGTCGGCGATGGTGGACTCGGCGAGCTGAGACAGTCCCTCCCGAATGTGGCGCGCCCACATCGATCCGATGCCGTCCACCGACTGCAAATCGCTCGCGCTGGCCGCCAAGACCCCTTGCAGCGATCCGAAGGAGCGCACCAGCAGGTCGACGTGCGCGAACTGCAGCCGCGGAATGCCGGCCATCGCGCGGTAACCCCGTGAACTCATCGCCGAGTCCTGCGCCTCCAGCGTGGAGGGGTAGCCGAATACCCGCGCCAATGCAGTGAAGTCGAGCAATTCGTTGTCCGAGAGTGCGTCGAGCTCGTCGAGCGTGGCCGTCACCTGTGTGGTGTCCGGCGGGTCGGGGTTGGCGTGGTAGTCGCGCACGATCAGCTCGCGGGCGGTGTCGTTGTCGCCGACGAGCTCTTCGAGCTGCAGTTTGAGCTGACGCCCGGCGGTGCCGAGCTCGACCACGTCGGCGTCGATCTCCAGGCTGATCCGGCGCACCATCTCCAGGCGCTGCACCACCGTCATCACGTCGCGCAGCGTTACGAAGTCCTCGATCTCGGCGGTGGACAGCTGCCGGTTGACCTCGTCGAGCCGCGACTTGTAGCGCTCCAGAGTGGCGATGGTCTGGTTGGTCCGCGACAGGATGGTCGCCGAATCGGGCACCACGTGCCGCTCGCCCGCGACGTACACCGTCACGATGCTCATCGAGTGGCTCACCGACACCACCGGATAGCCGGTCTGCACGGCGGTGCGCTCGGCTGACCGGTGTCGGGTGCCGGACTCGTCGGTGGGGATCGACGCGTCGGGCACCAGCTGGACGTTGGCCCGCAGGATCCGGGAGCCGTCACTGGACAGCACGACGGCGCCGTCCATCTTCGACAATTCCCGCAGCTTGGTGGGGGCGTAGCGGACGTCGAGCGAGAAGCCGCCATCGCAGATGGCCTCGACGCTGTCGTCGTAGCCGAGAACGATCAGGGCCCCTGTACGCCCGCGCAGGATGCGCTCGAGGCCGTCGCGCAGTGCGGTGCCGGGGGCCAGCCGCCCCAGCGTCTCGCGCAGCGTGGGCCGGGATAGTTGCACCACGTTGCTTCGTGCGGTCCTTCCGCCAGACTTCACGGCCATCTCGTCTCCTCGGATTGGCCGCCATTGTCCGCGATCTTGCGCAGAACCCGCAACGCCCCCGTGATGTTGTCCGCATTCATCACCTTCAACCCGGCCGGCCCGGACGGCACGCCAGGCGGTACCACGGCGCAAGTGAACCCCAGCCTGGCGGCCTCGGCAAGGCGGCGATCCATTCCGGTGACCCGCCGGAGATCGCCGGCAAGACCCACCTCGCCGATGGCCACGGCGGTGGCGGGCATCGGCAGGTCGGCGTGGGCCGAGGCGATGGCCAGCGCTACCGCCAGATCCGACGAGGGGTCGGTCAGCCGCATGCCGCCGACCGTCGACAGGTAGATGTCGTGCATCCCGACCGACAGGTTGGCGCGCTTCTCCAGCACGGCGGTGATCATCGCGGCGCGGGCGGAGTCGATGCCGCTCACCGCCCGGCGCGGCGAGCCCGTTGCCGCCGAGCCGATCAGCGCCTGTACCTCGCCGATCAGCGGTCGCTTGCCGTCCAGCGTCACCGTCACCGCGGTGCCCGAGACCGGGGCGGGCCGCTGATCCAGGAACAGTCCGGAAGGATCGGCGACGCACTCGATTCCGTTGTCGTGCAACAGGAAACAGCCGACCTCGTCGGCAGCGCCGAACCGGTTCTTGACGCCGCGGACCATGCGCAACGCCGACGAGCGGTCACCCTCGAAGTGCAGCACGACGTCGACGAGGTGCTCGAGCGAGCGGGGCCCTGCGATGGCGCCGTCCTTGGTGACGTGGCCGACGAGGAGTATCGCGATGCCGGTGGTCTTGGCCGCCATGGTGAGCGCCGTCGTCACCGCGCGCACCTGGGTGACGCCGCCGCTGACGCCGTCGGCCTCGGTGGTGGACATGGTCTGCACCGAGTCGACCACGACCAGCGTGGGCCGGACCTCCTCGATGTGGCCGAGCGCGGTCTGCAGGTCGGATTCGGCGGCCAGGAACACCTCGTCGTGAGTGCACCCGGTGCGTTCGGCCCGCAGCCGGATCTGCCCGGCCGACTCCTCACCCGACAGGTACAGCGCCCGCCTGCCCGCCTGTGCCCAGCGGTGAGCAACCTCGAGGAGCAGCGTCGACTTGCCGACCCCGGGATCGCCGGCCAGCAGGGTCACCGAGCCGGGGACCAGGCCGCCACCCAGCACGCGGTCCAACTCGCTTATCCCGGTGTGGAAGTGACGTGTGGCGCCAGGATCGATGGAGGTGATCGGGACGGCAGGCGAGGTGGGGGCAACGGCGCGGCGACCGGGTGCGGTGCTCAACGACGTGAGTACCGCGACCTCGTTGACCGTGCCCCAGGTGCTGCAGTCCGGGCAGCGGCCCACCCACTTGGCGGCGACGTGTCCGCATTCCGAGCACCGGTACTGCGAACGCGCCTTGGAACCCGATCGAGCCACTCCGTGACGTTATCCGTCGCGGCCGACAGAAAACCGCAGTGAGCTAGCCGTGTCCGCCTTCGGCTTCCACGGCACGCTCGGCCGCGCCCTCCGATGCGCCTTCGGAGTCGCGCCGCGGAGTTTCGCCCGCCGAGATCGGCACCGCGGCGGTGACCTCACCGGACCGCTCGAACGTGAACGTGAAGTCGTAGGTGAGGCCGTTGCTGATCGGCTCGGTCAGCGTGACCGCGGCCTCGGCGGTGTCGGCCCCCTCCGTCGCGTCCAGCGCGCTGGGCTGGCCATCGGGCGTGCCGACGACGAGGACGCCGTTGGGGGCCACGGTCGACTTCCCGGTCAGCGCCACCGTGCCGACCTTGGAGGTGATGGACACCAGGCGATCGGAGTCCGCGGGCGATTCGTTGACCGCCACGAACAGCAGGTCGACCTTGCTGCCCGGCCGAATGTAGTCGCTGGTCTGGGGAGCCCGCAGGTGGACGTTTCGCAGCGCCACTCCGGACATCGGGTTGCCCGCCACGGCGTTGGTGCCGTTGACCGCGGGTTCCTGGACGGCGGTCTGAGAAACCTGGCCCGCGCTGCAGCCCGTCAGTGCGACGGCTACGGCAAGTCCGCAGGCGCTCAGGCCCGAGGTGACGGCGAAGGCGCGCGATCTTTGGCGGTTCACTCAAGCCTCCTGCTCGGCCCACGCGGCGACCGGGGCATCGTCGGGGTGGTTCGACTATGCAGAGTAGTAGGTGGCGGTTCACCGCGGTAGCCGAGGGCGCGTGGCGGCCGAAACCCGTTCGCGCGGCGCGTCGGCGGCGCCCGCTTTGCGCCTCGGCGGCACGTCGGAGGGCGGCTCGTGGGGCGCGCGGAATGGCCCGCCGGGGTTCGCTGGCGCGCCTGGGCGTTGCACGGATTCGTCACCATGTCAACCCCTGGTCTTCACCTGCGGTGCCCCTGACCTGCACCGTTGTTCTACACGTGTCTGGGCGTCGTGCTAACATTGAGAGGTGAAAGGGGCTCTAATCTGATGATTTTCAAGGTCGGAGACACCGTTGTCTATCCACACCATGGTGCCGCGCTGATCGAGGCGATCGAAACCCGGACCATCAAGGGCGAGCAGCGAGAGTATCTCGTCCTCAAGGTCGCTCAGGGCGATCTCACCGTTCGAGTCCCTGCTGATAACGCAGAGTACGTCGGCGTGCGTGACGTGGTTGGTCAAGAGGGTCTCGACAAGGTCTTCCAGGTACTACGCGCCCCGCACACCGAGGAGCCGACCAACTGGTCGCGCCGCTACAAGGCGAACCTCGAGAAGCTGGCGTC
>NZ_JAVRPS010000193.1:0-6949 GCF_032162105.1 Mycobacterium sp.
GCGCCGCCCCACGCCGAATAGCCCCCGTTGTTGAGATACCAGGTGACGCCCTGTAAGAAGCAGGTGTACTCGGGGTTGTACTTGAGCAGCAGGTTCGTCGTCGGTTCGAGGGTGTTAACCGATGCGACGAAATTGTCCTTGCTCTGGCCGAGCAGGTTGGTCCCAGCCTGTGCGAAGCCCACGGTGTTGAGCAGCAAGTCGTCCAGCGCCTTCTTGTGATCCACGACGGTGGTGCTGGTGGTGCTGGCGGCGTTCAGGATAGTCAGGATGTTCTGGGCAGCTGCGTCGTAGGTGGCGCTGAGGTCCCCCAGCTTGCGCCAGTCCGCACGGATGGTGTCACTGCGCGCGTTGAGCGCCAGCAATACCTGGTTGAGGTCGGTGGTGGCCTCGCCCATCCGTTCACCTTGTCCGCGGACGCCTTCGGCCAACGCGCTCAGAACCGCGTTCAGCTTTAGCGGATCGACCATGTTGAGGAGGTCGACGACGTTTTCGAAGACTGTGTTGACTTCAGTGCTGACATTTTTGGAATGCAGCACTGCGCCGGCAGCCAGCCGGGCGGGACTTGGGTTTGGCGGATATTCCAGGTCGACGAACTTGGCACCGAACGCGGTGGTGGCGCTGATCTGCGCCTGTACGTTGGCCGGGATATACCGGATCTGATCAGGGTCAATCTCCAGCCTCAAGCTGGCCTCATCCCTGCCACTGCCGATCTGGCTGACCCGGCCGACTTGGACGCCGCGCAGCATGACCTTGGCGTTGGTCTCCAGCACCAGCCCCGCTCGATCCGATGTCATCTTCACCGGCACGTATGACCGGAAGGTCCCACTGAAGGCGGCCGTGGTCACGAACAGGAACACACCGATCGCCACCAACAGGATCACTGTCCACCACGGGGTGGGGATGAGGTGTTCTCCTGGCTTGCGTTGTTTCATGCCACTAGCTCGCCAGGTGGAAGTTGCCGGACTGGCCGTAGACGGCGAGCGTGATCAGCACGATCTCCACCGCCGCGACCACCATCGAGGTACGCACCGCCCGGCCCACGGCCTCACCAACCCCGGCCGGCCCGCCGCTCGCGGTGTACCCGTAGAAGGTGTGCACCAGCATGACCACGACCGTGATCGCTAAGACCTGGAAGAACGACCAGACGATGTCGCGGGGACTGAGGAACGTGTTGAAGTAATGGTCGTAGACACCGGAGCCCTGGCCGTAGATGGTGACGGTGCCGGCGCGGGAGGCCAGGAAGGCCATCATGATTGCGATGCAGTACAGCGGGATCACCACAACCACCCCGGCGACCACCCGGGTGGACGCCAGATAGCTGACGCTGCGGACACCGAGCACCTCGAGCGCATCGATCTCCTCGTTGATCCGCATCGCGCCCATCTGAGCGGTGGCGCCGGCACCGATGGTCGCCGACAAGGCGACGGAGGCGGTTCCCGGCACAATGAGCCGGACATTGAAGTACGCCGACGCGAACCCCGTGAGCGCTTCGATACCGACGGACGCCAACTGGTTGTAGCCCTGCACCGCCACCAAGGCGCCGGTGGTCATCGTCAGGAAGCCGACGATCACGACGGTCCCACCGATCATTGCGAGCGCGGCGGTACCTAACCCCATTTGCGCGATCAACCGCAGCATCTCTGTCCGGTAGTTGACGACTGCATCGGGAATCGAACCGAGTGTCGTAACGTAGAACTGCATCTGCGATCCGATCCGATTCCACTCGCGCACCACGGTGTTCGTTGTGCGCTGTAGTCGGGGATGCAGCCTGCTCGGAAGTGCCTGCGTCATGGGTTCACCTCACGACACCGTGAACTGGATACCGACGGCGGTCACGATGACGTTGATCGCGAACAACACCATGAAGGTGAACACCACGGTCTCGTTGACCGCGTTGCCGACACCGGCCGGACCACCGCCGACCGAGATGCCCTTGTAGCAGGCGATCATTCCCGCCGCATAGCCGAATAGCGTCGCCTTGATCAGTGAGACGAGGACGTCGGAAAGGCCGGTCAGCGTCGTCAGCCCCGTCACGAACGCACCCGCCGAGACGTGTTGGACATACACGGTGAAAAAGAACGCGCCGGCAAGACCCACCACGGTCACCGCCGCCTCCAGCGCCAAAGCCACCGTGGTGGCCGCCAGCACGCGCGGAACCACCAGCCTCTGGATGGGGTTGATGCCCAGCACCCGCATCGCGTCGAGTTCTTCGCGGATGGTCCGCGCTCCCAGATCGGCGCACATCGCGGTGGCGCCCGCACCGGAGACCACCAGCACCGTGACGATGGGGGCGATCTGGTTCACGGTGCCGATCGCCGCGCCGGTTCCGGACAAATCCCCGGCACCGATTTCGGTCAGCAGAATGTTGAAGATGAAGGTCAGGATCACCGAGTACGGGAGCGTCATCATTAGCGCCGGCAGCATTGACACCCGTGCCACGAACCAGGTCTGGAGTAGGTATTCGCGCCAGGCGAACGGCGGCTTGAAGGTCAACACCATGCCGTCCAGCCCCATCGCGAATAAGTCGCCCATCGCGCGGACCGGCTTGCCGAGTTGATAGGCGGTTACCACCGGTGCCTCCACGACACCGCCGACTGGGTGCATCGTTGGTTCAGTCGTGAATGCCCGCGACGTATGCATCGCCGGCGCAAAGGTGAAACTCCCTGGGGGCATAGCGGTCGGCGACCACCTGTGCCGGGCTCTCGATGCACCACATCACGCGCAAAAAAACCGCGTGCGGGTGCGCCCGGAGACACCGCCACGGCGAGGAAGTCCCCAGTACGCGGCTGCAAATAGTCATGCTCGGCCGGCGGCATGGCGAAACGATATCGACGACGTCAGCAAAGTGACTGCTCCACCAAGGGGGATTATGGCTCCCTCGTCAGGGTCACTTTGCGGTTATTCGGCCGCCCGGGCGGTTTGCTACGCACGTGTTGAACGAGGTGTCGAATGCCACACTGCCGCAGGCAGCTGCGCGGCCTTAATCGTCGCGGCGTCGTACCAGGCGGTCGCGGACCCCGGTACGCCTCCCGGCAGATTGTTCGGTCCATCGGTCTGGACTCCTCACATCCGTTCATCTGGGAAACTTGCGCTGACGGCACCACTACCGGGCCGATGGCGATCCGAAGGAGGCCGTGTGCAACGTCGCGATCCTGCGCTGCGGTCGTCTCGGGCTGAGCGCGTCGCCGCCGATCTAGAACACGAGATCCTCACTGCGCGTCTGCCGGTCGGAGCCCACCTGGGACGCCGCTCGGAGATCATGGATCGGTTCAGTATCAGCCCGACCGTGATGAACGAGACGCTGCGCATCCTGCGTGATCGCGACCTGGTGACCGTCCGGCCGGGACCGGGCGGCGGAATCACCGTGGCGAGTGCACCCCCGCAGGTGCGTCTGGGGGCGCTGGATCTGTCGTTTCAGCCGTCCACCCCCCATCCCTTGGACCTGTTCGAAGCCCGGTTGTACCTCGAGTTCGGCATGACCAAGGCGGCTTTCGAACGTGCGACTAGCGACGACGTCGCTGCGATGCGGTCGGCGATGGTCACGATGCGGGCCAGCGCCCGTGCTCCGGAGTTCTTCGACGCTGTACTGGCGTTTCACGGCGTCGTCGCGGCGGCCGCCCACATTCCCGTCCTGGAGGGTATGCACCAACTCGTCGTGACCAGCATCAAGGCTGTGCTCAGCCGCGTGATGTTCGTCCACAATCACGAACCGCTGCTCGCCAAAAGCCTCGACGTCCACGACGACATCGTGGCCGCCATTGCCCTGCACGATCAGGCGTCGTTCGTCGAGGCCATCAACCGCCACGATCAAGACCTGATCCGCGCCGACGACCTGGACCGTACCCCCAACACTCCGCAGCGTCCCTGACCGAACAGTCAGTTCGCTGGTCCATCCCGGGATTGGTCCGGCCTGCATGCCGGTAACTTTCAGCACTTAATGGATGTGATCCACAGCATTGTGCATATACATCTTGAATTATGTATGCACATTATCTAACCTGGGGTGAACCCGACCCCGATCACCCGTTGCGCGGAGCCAACCATCAACGCTCAACTGACTGTCCCCACCGGCCTCGTCGATGTTCACACACATGCCATCGACGCTGAGCTGCCCGACCTGGGACGCGTCTATCCGCACGATCGCTGGCCCATCGTCCAGCGCGCCAATGAAACCGAGGCGCAGTTGATGTTTGGTGGGGTCCCCTACCGCGCCGTCGATCATCGGTGCTGGTCACCCAAAGCCCGGATCATTGACATGGACAGTGAAGGCGTTGCGATGCAGGTGCTTTCGCCAATTCCGGTAACATTCTGCTACTCCGCATCGGCGACCGGCGCCGCGGAATTGGCAGCAGCACAGAACGAGTTCTTCGCCCGAATCACCCTCGCGCACCCAACACGCTTCGCTGCGTTGGGGGCCGTCGCCTTGCAGGACCCCGACCGAGCTGTTGATGAGATGCGCCGCTGCATGGGCTACCGAGGCTTTTTTGGCGTCGAGATCGGCACGCGGGTAGGAGATACCGAGCTGGCCGACCCCAGCCTGGACCGGTTTTTCGCGGTCGCACACGAACTCGGCGCTTTGGTCTTGGTCCATCCGTCGGACCAGGACCTACCACACCGGGTCATGGAAATGGGAGTGGGCTTTGGTGCCGGGATGCCGATCGAGACGGCGCTGGCAGCCGCAGCACTGATCGCGCGCGGCGCCCTCGCACGCCGGCCCGAAGTGCGAATTTGCTTGGCGCACGGGGGAGGCGCGTTGCCGGCAATGATCGGACGACTCGATAAGGGAGCGACGATCACCGGCGTGTCCGCCGACTCACCCGAGCTTCCGAGCCGGTTGGCGCGCCAGTTGTGGTGTGACTCCCTGACCTACAACCGCGAAGCGCTGCACGCAGCGGTCGACGTCTTCGGCCACGACCACGTCGTCTTCGGATCGGACTATCCGTTCCAAGCGATGCCGGAACCACTCGACGACATTGTCAGCAGCCTGCCCGCCGACCTGCGTCGCAGGATCTGCCGCACCAATTTGGAGGAGCACTATGGCGCACTTCCTGGGTCTAGGCATGACCCACTATCCCCTGCTGGCCGGCACCGACGAACATATGGCCGACCTGCTGCGCTGGACGGTCACTGACCCCGACATTCCCGCCGAGGCGAAGGATCCCGCGACATGGCCTGCGTCGATGCGCGCCGAATGGGGTAGCGACGGCGGGGTCGCCTCAGCAGCGCATCACCGAAAGCTATTGGTGGAGAACCTTGCTCGCTGCCGCGATGCCCTCGACGAATTCGCGCCGGATGTCGTGGTGGTGTGGGGCGACGATCAATACGAGAACTTTCGCGAAGAGGTCATCCCGCCGTTCTGCGTACTCGCCTACGGCGATGTCGACGTCAACCCCTTCGAGCTGATGAGGCGCCGCGGCAGCCCGAACGCATGGAGCCTGCCCGACGACACAACCATCACGTTGCGTGGCGACGCGGATGGGGCCCGCAGACTTGCGGACCAACTCATCGGCAGAGGATTCGATATCGCCTACTCCTACCGAAAGCGCAGTGAAGCACCTTTTCCGCACGCAATCCTCAATACCCAGCTGTTCCTGGACTACCCAAACGCCGGGTCGCACTTCGACTATCGGCTGATACCCATCACAGTCAATTGTTACGGGCAGCACGCGATCGCACGCCAGGGCGGCCTGGCGCGGTTCGCCGCGATCGCCGACGAACGGCTCGACCCGTCCGGGCCGACGCCCGCCCGCTGTTTCGCGCTGGGCCGCGCGGTCGCGCAGGCGTTCCGCGACACCGACTTACGGGTCGCGCTGGTGGCTTCGTCGAGCTGGTCGCACGCATTTCTGACTGACAAAACGTGGCATATCACTCCTGACACTGATGCCGACCGCCGGCTGTATCAGCTGTTCGTCGACCGCGACTACCAGACGTGGCAGGCCACCCCGAGCCGCGACATCGTCGACTCTGGTCAGCACGAGATGCTCAACTGGTTTTGCCTGACTGGAGCTGTCGACGAGCTCGGCTTGGAGCTTTCCTGGTCGGAGCTCGTCACTACCGATGTCTTCAACTCCAACAAGTGTTTTGCCGCGTTCGCGGAAGGAGGCACGCGATGACATCGACAGTCGCAGGAATCGCGTTTGAGCCAAAGACCATCGATGCCGGAGGTATCGAAACCAGCTACCTCGAGGCCGGTTCCGGCGAAACGGTCCTCATGCTGCACGGGTCCGGCCCCGGCGTTTCGGCGCTGGCCAACTGGCAGCACAACATACCAATGTTGGCGCAACGGTTCCACGTGCTCGCCCCCGACATCGTCGGCTTCGGAACCACCGTGCGGCCCGAAGACATCGTTTACTCGCTGCGCACCTGGACCGATCACGTCTGGGCATTTATGGATGCACGCGGCGTGGAGAAGGCCAGAGTCATCGGCAACTCGCTGGGCGGGCGCATCGCGCTACAGATGGCTACTGACCAGCCGGACCGGATCGCCAAGATGGTGCTGATGGGCACACCGGGCGTTGGCATGACACCCACCGAGGGCCTTGCCGCGTTGCGTGCATACGAGCCGTCGCATGATGCGATGCGCGAATTGCTGCGCAACTACTTCGCAGTCAATCCGGCAATGATCACCGACGAGCTTGTCCAGATCCGGTATAAGGCCAGCATCGCCGACGGCGCCTACGAGGCTTACCGTGCCATGTTCTTCGACCCGCGGCACGCCGGATCCGAGCTCGGTATCACCGAAGACGAGGTGCGTGCCATCGCCACCCCGACACTGCTCATTCATGGGCGCGAGGACAAAGTGGTTGCCCTGCAGGTCTCGGTCGCGATGCTCGGGCTACTGCCGAACGCCGATCTGCATGTGTTCAGCGCATGCGGCCACTGGACCCAGATCGAGCGCGCCGACGAGTTCTCCGCTGTGGTCTCCGATTACCTCGGTCGGTCATGAGCA
>NZ_JAVRPS010000194.1:0-2807 GCF_032162105.1 Mycobacterium sp.
CTGC
This sequence comes from Mycobacterium sp., assembly GCF_032162105.1. Taxonomy (GTDB): domain Bacteria; phylum Actinomycetota; class Actinomycetes; order Mycobacteriales; family Mycobacteriaceae; genus Mycobacterium. Next base: position 5 of record NZ_JAVRPS010000194.1, read on the forward strand.
GGCGGCGTCGATTGGTCTCGCCGGATGCACCGCACCGAGTGCCACTGGCTTCCCGGGGCCCAGGCGGCGCGGCGGGCCGTGGCCGCATCGCGTCAACCATCTCCGGGCGGGCGCTGGTCGCGAATCGACCACGTCACGATCGTCATCGCAGTCATCACGTTCTGCCGTCAATTACGCGCGCTGGCAATCTGTTTGCGTTGTCACGGCATTGACATGGCGCGTAGGCCGCGCAGGCCGGTGATCGTTGAAACCTCTGGCGGCAGCGGTGGTTTGGTTGAGCGGTGACCAGCGCCGGCGGACAGGACGGGCGAGACGCTTCTAGGATTTCGACGCGATGTTACGATCCGGCAGGACGTAGTTTCGCCGCGCGTCCGGTTGGGCGTGACCAAGGAGAACGGGTTGTGCGTCACCGCGGAATCGACGACGTGGACGTGAGGCAACCTGTGCTCGCCCGGGCGGCAAAGCGGGGCGGGAGCAGTGCGACTCTGCTCCCGCCCCGGGGGTGTGCCTCAAACTGCCTGGAAGGCCTCGCCATTGGATGACGACGCAGCCCCCGGGACTGGTACCGGGTGTTTGGAGGTCGGCACGACGTGCATGCCGTCGTGATCGCGTATCGCCTTGCCAAGCTTGCGCGCCGCGGCCGGCATGATCAGCACCGGCAGAGCAGCCAACAGAATCCAGATGACCGCGGTGATGGGCTCTCCGATGGGCGTCCCGGTGGGATGGATGTTCTTGTACAGCGTGAACACCAGAATGGCCATGGCCATCAGTGGAATGACGATCTCCCATCGGCGGACCAGGGGTGGGCCGTTGAAGAACAGCACCCGCAATGCACCGACGGTTGCCAGCAGGTAGACCACCAGCAGCAGCAAGGTGCCGATCGTCGCGGTCCAGTCGAAGACGTTCTGCGCACCGGCGTGCATGCCCCAGCCGAACAGTGCGAGTGCCGCCAGGGCAGTGACGCCGACCGCTGCGGTGGCGCTCCAGGGTGTGGCGTACTTGGTCGACACCGACGCAAGCGCGGACTTGCCTTCCGTGGCGTCGAAGGCCAGCGTGTAGATGATGCGAGCAGCGCCGACCGCGCAGGCCAGTGCGCAGCTGGCGGCGCTGATGATGGTGCCCACGGTGATGAGGTTGCCGAATCCGTGTCCGACGTAGGAGGTGCCGAGATCACCCATCAGCGACGGCGACTTGGTGAATTTGTCGACCCCCCCGGGCGAGGTGCCGAAACCCATCATCGCCGTGGCAGCGATGAAGACATAGAACAATCCGATGACCACCGTCGTTCCGACGATCGCGCGGGGAATGTTCTTGCGCGGGTTTTCGGCTTCGGCACCGGCGACGGCGGCGGCCTCGAATCCGGCGAACGACAAGAACCCCATCACGATTCCGACGAACAACGCCGATGGCGAGGATCCGGGTTCGGGGACGAAGACGTGGAAGTCGATGTGGTTGCCCGTGGGCGCGGTCCCCGAGGCCAGCCGTACCAGGACGATGACCGCCGCGAGCGTGATCAGCAACACCGTAATCGCCTCGCAGACAACGACGATGCTGGTACCGCGGCGCGCCGGAACGATGCCCAACCAGGTGGATAGCCCCACGGTGACGACCGCGAGCAGATAGGCCGCCCAGCTGGGCGGGTCGTGCCAGATACCGATGTTCTCCAGCAGGTCACATCCGAAGATGCCGACCGCCATCGAGCACAGCAGCACGAGGAAGAAGTACGTACCCGCCAGGGCCCAGGCGGCGACGACTCCGGTCCGCGGACCCACCGAGGCGCCGACGAGCCCGTACACCGCGCCGGGGTGGTGCATCCGCTGGCTGAGCCGCCCCAACCCGTAGGCCACGGTGAGGACCCCGACGAGCGCCAGCAGATACGACAGCGGAGCGGCACGACCCACGCTCGCGGCAGCGAACTGGGGTTGGCTGGTGATCGCGAAGGACGGCGCCATGACGCCAATCGAGATCGCCACCACCTGCCACAGCTTGAGGTTGCGGGCCAACTTCTGGCCGACCTGCTCGGGTGGGCTTGACTCCGTTGTTGAAGAACGGGATTCGTCGGCTACGTCGAATTGCGGAGTGGACATTTTGACTCCTTTGGTTGACTCGTCAGCGGACGGCGTACAGCGCTGCCGCGTCGCGGTGCACCGTGATTCGGCGACTCATGACACCAACGGCTCATTGACTCCGCGGTAGGGCCGACTCGGCGTTGGCTCACGCGGTTATGGTGGCTCGCTTCGGGATGGCGGCGTTAGTCCATTTCGACCGGTTTGGTCGATGCCAGTTTGTTACGGGCGCAGTGCATGGCTCGTAATCCACCGGAAACGATCGCCATACACGCCGGCGGCGCATTGGCGTACTTCCGGACCACTATCGCCAGCTCTATCGGACCTAGCCGGCGGCACACCGGCTCGCGATCCGCCGATCGACGCCATCGGCGCGGCCACCGACAAGATGGTGATCACCTACACCGGCGCGAGGAGTACTCTGGCCAGTCGCGCCCGCCCGCGGTGCCGTTGGTGGAACTGCTCGACGCGCTCGACCTTTCGACGGGCAGGCGAAGGTTCGCGATCGAGCCGTCATCAAACATCCGTTGCGACCGTGCGACATTCGCAACGTCACCCCGGGCGCGCTGGGCGTGCCCGGTGAGCCGCTCACCTTCGACCCCGCTGCGCTCACCGCCGCGAAGTTGGCCTCCGGCCGCCGCGTGTTGCGTCTGATTCCGATCGCGTTACCGTCTCCGCTGACTTCAAATTATGGTCGATGGTCAACCTTGTCAGAGGTTGTCAACAACCCAAGCTCT
>NZ_JAVRPS010000195.1:0-4074 GCF_032162105.1 Mycobacterium sp.
CGTCGTCGCGACGAAGGACTACCACATCGATCCCGGCACCCACTTCTCCGAGAACCCCGACTACAAGGACTCCTGGCCACCGCACTGCGTCGTCGGGACCCAGGGCGTCGACTTCCACCCGGCGTTCGACCCCACGGCGGTCGAGGCCGTGTTCCACAAGGGGCACTACTCCGCCGCCTACAGCGGATTCGAGGGCGCGCACTCAGACGACGGGACGACGCTGGCCGACTGGTTGCGCGCCCGCGACGTGGACGCAGTAGACGTGGTGGGCATCGCCACCGACTACTGCGTGAAGGCCACCGCGGCCGACGCGGTCGCCGCCGGCTTCACCACCCGGGTCCTGGTCAATCTGACCGCAGGCGTGTCACCGACGTCGACCGCCGAGGCCGTCGACGCGTTGCGGGCCGCGGGCGTCGCGATCGCGAGCTAGCCGCGCACCTGCGCGGCGGCCGCCACCAGGTGTTCCAGCGAGGCCGTCACCTCGTCGGTGGTGCGGGTCTTCAACCCGCAGTCTGGATTCACCCAGAGCCGTTCGGCGGGAACGGATTTCAGCGCCTCCCGCAGCGATCCCGCCATCTCCTCGACGCCGGGCACCCGGGGTGAGTGGATGTCGTAGACGCCGGGGCCGACGCTGTTGGCGAAGCCGACCGCGTTGAGGTCGCCGAGCACCTCCATGTGCGAGCGCGCCGCCTCGATCGACGTCACGTCCGCGTCCAGGTCTGCGATCGCGCCGATCACCTCACCGAACTCCGAATAGCAGAGGTGGGTGTGGATCTGGGTGGAGTCCGCGACGCCAGACGTCGACAGCCGGAAGGCGTCGACCGCCCACTTCAGGTAGACGCCCTTGTCCTTCGACCGCAACGGCAGCAGCTCGCGCAGCGCGGGCTCGTCGACCTGGATGATCGCGATGCCCGCCGCCTGCAGGTCGACCGTCTCGTCGCGGATCGCCAACGCCACCTGCGCGGCCGTGTCGGCCAACGGCTGATCGTCGCGGACGAACGACCACGCGAGGATCGTCACCGGTCCGGTCAGCATGCCCTTCACGGGCTTGGCGGTCAGCGACTGCGCGTAGGTGATCCATTCGACCGTCATCGGCTGCGGGCGGCTGACGTCGCCGTACAGGATCGGCGGTCGCACGCACCGGCTGCCGTAGGACTGCACCCAGCCGTTCTGCGTCGCGAAGAACCCGTCGAGTTGTTCGGCGAAGTACTGCACCATGTCGTTGCGTTCCGGCTCACCGTGCACCAGCACGTCGAGACCCAGCTTCTCCTGCAGGTCGATGACCGCGGAGATCTCTGCTTTCATCCTGCGGACGTACTCAGCCCTGTCGATCTCCCCGGCCCGCAGTGCGGCCCGCGCGACCCGGATGGCCGACGTCTGCGGGTACGACCCGATGGTGGTGGTCGGCAACGCGGGCAGGTGCAGGCGCTCGTTCTGCGCGACGCGGCGCCCCTCCGCGGGACCGCGGGCGGTACCCGATGCGACGATCGACGAGATGCGCGCCCGGATCTGACCGTTGTTGAGCCGCGGATCGGCGCGACGGGAGGCAATCGCGGCGTTGGAGGCGTCGACCTCCGCCGCGACGGCGTCACGCCCCTCCCGCAGGCCGCGCGCCAGCGTCACCACCTCCGCGACCTTCTCCGCGCCGAACGCCAGCCAGCTGCGCAGAGCGTCGTCGAGATCGGCCTCGGCGTCGAGTGAGCAGGGCACGTGCAGCGTCGAGCACGACGTGGATACGGCAACCGCTCCCGCGCTTCCCAGCAGGGTGGCCAACGTGCCGAGGGCCGCCTCGAGATCGGTGCGCCAGATGTTGCGGCCGTCGACGACGCCCGCGACGACCGTCTTGCCTGCCAGCTCCGGCACCGCGGCCAACGGCGCAACGGTGCCCGCGACGAGATCGACGCCGATCGCCTCGACCGGCGTGCGCGCCAGCGCGGGCAATGCGTCCGTCAGCTCACCGAAGTACGTCGCGACGAAGAGAGCGGGCCGCTTCTTCAGGCCACCGAGCAACCGGTAGGTACGCTCCGCCAGTTCTGCGGCGTTGTCGACGATGTCGGTCACCAGGACCGGTTCGTCCAGCTGAACCCATTCGACGCCCTGGTCGGCCAGCAGCTCGAGCAGCTCGGCGTACACGGCAATGAGGTCGTCGAGCCTGCCGATCGGGGCCGCTCCGTCCGTTGCCTTGCTCAGCGCGAGGAAGGTGATCGGTCCGACGATCACCGGCCGCGCCGGAACGCCCTGCGCCCGTGCCTCTTCCAGCTCACCGATCACCTTGGCCGGGTTGAGGGCGAACCGGGTTCCAGCGCCGATCTCGGGCACCAGGTAGTGGTAGTTGGTGTCGAACCACTTCGTCATCTCGAGCGGGGCGATCTCGTCGTTCCCCCGGGCTGCGGCGAAGTAGCGGTCCAGATCGTCGGCGACGTGCGCGACCCGGGGCGGCAGTGCGCCCACCAACACCGCGGTGTCCAGGACTTGGTCGTAGTACGAAAAGGTGTTCACCGGAACCGAATCCAGCCCGGCGTCGACCAGTGCGCGCCAGGTGTCGCGGCGGATCGTCGCGGCGACGCCTTCGAGCTCGGCACGGTCGATCCGGCCCGACCAGTACTTCTCGACGGCCCGCTTGAGCTCGCGGTTCGGGCCAATGCGCGGCGATCCGGTGATGGTAGTGGTCAATGGCTTCATTTTCGCGTCCTTCGCTGCAACGGGATGGGTCACCGCCAGCGGACATCGAACCAAGCGCGGTCACCCACTAGGAGTAACCGCTTCGGCCGCCGCCCATTCCACGAGGCGATGAACCACCGGGCGCGGCGCGCCCGGTGCGGCTGGCAGGTCTTCGGACCCGCAGACACGCACCCCGGGCTCGACGAGCTCGACGTGCACCTAATGGCCGTCGCTTCCCAGCCGCAGATCTCTCTGCGGGCCAGTGCTGATGACGGCGGTCGTTCCTGCTTACCGCTGCGGGACAGTCCCGGATTCTCACCAGGTTCCCTCTTGCGATGTCGGCGCCAAGCGCCGACAAACGTCACCTACCCGCGATTCGTGTGCGTTGCGCACTCCGGTCGGGCCGGCGTGATGGTGCCCACACCGCTTCCCTGTCGGGTTTGTACGAGGCGGCAAGCGGGCAGTTCAGGAGGGGTGGACCAGCGGTTTACCTCCAGTGCGAGCGGCTCGCCCGGAATGCCGGCGCCCCCGGGCGCCCCGTATCGTCGCCTTGGTCGGTTCCAGCCACCAGAAGGGTGCCCCCTTGACCCAAGTCGCCAGTCCGAACGCCGTGCCCCAGGAAGCCTGGCGCGGTAAGGCCTATCCACTCGGGGCCGCCTACGACGGCTCCGGCACCAACTTCGCGCTGTTCAGCGAGGTCGCCGAGCGCGTGGAGCTGTGCCTGTTCGACGGCGACGGCGCGGAGACCCGCGTGACCCTGCCGGAGATCGACGCGTTCGTCTGGCACGGCTTCCTGCCCAACATCGAACCTGGCCAGCGCTACGGCTACCGCGTGCACGGCCCCAACGACCCCGAAGCCGGGCACCGGTGCAACCCGAACAAACTGCTGATTGACCCGTACGCGAAGGCCATCGATGGCACCTTCGCCTGGAATCAGTCACTGTTCGGCTACACCTTCGGCGACGAGGACAGCCGCAACGACGACGACTCCGCGGCCAGCACGCCCAAGTCGGTGGTGATCAACCCGTTCTTCGATTGGGGCACCGATCGCCCGCCCAACCACGAGTACGCCGACACCGTCATCTACGAGGCGCACGTCAAGGGCCTCACCGAGACGCATCCGGACATCCCCGAGCAGATGCGCGGCACCTACGCTGCCGTCGCTCATCCGGCGATCATCGAGCACCTCCAGTCGCTGGGCATCACCGCGATCGAGTTGATGCCCGTGCACCATTTCGCCAACGACTCCACGCTGATCGACAAGGGGTTGTCGAACTACTGGGGCTACAACACGATCGGCTTCCTCGCCCCTGACTCGAAGTACAGCAGCAGCGGCACACCCGGCGGCCAGGTGCAGGAGTTCAAGGCGATGGTGCGCACCCTGCACGAGGCCGACATCGAGGTGATCCTCGA
>NZ_JAVRPS010000196.1:0-3022 GCF_032162105.1 Mycobacterium sp.
CAGTAGCCGAGGAACTTGCGGAACTGCTGTCCGACGGCCATCGACTGGCCCATCCGCTGCACCCAGCCGTCGAGCGCCGCCTTCGTGTCGGCGGGGTTCAACCCGCGCTCCTGGGCGATGGCGATCATGCCAGCCTCGTCGGTGACGCCGCGAGCCTGAGCATCACGGGCGATCTCGGCATAGTCCTGCAGCGAGATGCCGTTGATGGGCTGCCAGATCGGGTCGTCCGACGCCACTGAGCTGGTCGACGGTCCACCCATCACGGCAGGGTTGATCATGCCTCCGGCGCCTTGCACCTGCACCATCCCGGCGGCTGCGTCCTTCGCCTTCTTGAAAAGCCCCATCGATGGTCTCCGATCTTCCGGGCCAGACGGTGTTGTCTCGCCGGGAGGCTACTCCCGTCGCAGGGTCCGCGAAAGCAAATCGACGAGGAGGTTTCGAGCGGGTGCGACCACGAGATCGAACTCCGGCCAGAACCCACCAACGAACGACTCTCGCTCGCCGTGGCCCAGTTGTCGGGGTCGTGTCCCAACAGTTCTGCCCGGTGCCCGATTCTGGGTGAATCTGTAAATCGTGCAAGGAATTCCACACCGGCGACCGTTCCTCTTCCACGCCGGTACCGTCGCGGTCATCCTGGGGCCATGACAGGCAAGGGGGTCACCAGGATGGCTATGCAGCTGAGCCGAGAGGTGTGCGATGGTCGGGATCTGGTGCTGCCCTACCCGGATACGGGCAACCGAGTTGGCCAGAATGTCTTCGCCGTCGTGTTCTTCATCGTGCCCATCAGTGGTCCCGCGATCGGAATCTATGCCTGGTCGCACATTCCCGGGTGCGATCCTGCGGGGTGTTGGCCGGCCCTCGTCTGCTTCGGGGCGTTGGGAGCCGGCTGCACCTACATGCTTGGCGGGGCCGTGGTCAGGATGGTCGTCACGGCCAGAAGACGCGCCCGCGGGGACGGCTGGCTACACCTGTCGAGCACCGGGTTCGAGGTGCACCCACGAACAGGCAAGCTGCGTGGCTACGAGTGGCGCGAGATCGACGAGTTCATGGTCGTCGAATCCCGGGATGACGAGGGCGGCCGCCTCACCCAGGTTGGCTTCCGCTACTCGCCGGAACGGCGTCGTACGCTCGCGGACAAGCTCCGTCTCGCGCTGGCTCCCCCATGTGGCCGCGATGGGACGAAATCAGACGGTGTCGTCGACGGGTATTGGGCTCGCCCCATCGGCGAGGCGGTGGATCTGATGAACCAGTGGGTGACGCTCACACGCCCTGGGAACGATCGTGCCCAGGGCTCCGGCTATCCGTGAATCTGTGAATCGTGCAAGGAAATTCGTTATTGGGGACCCTTCCTATTCCTTGCCGACGGTGGTCAGGCCCATCATGAGCACACGATCGACACGGCGGCGTCGCGAAGGCGATGTGAAGGGGGGACGTCATGGTTGACAAGGACAAGGCATTGCTGGTCCGGGGGGTAGCGCTGGATGCGTGCTGCTCGACCGAAGGTCGGGTGTCGTGATGGTCGCCTGGGTGATCGTTCTGGGGGTCTTCGGGTCGGCCGTGCTCGCGATGGCATTGACCAGGTCCCGTGACGAGACCTGGGAGGCCGGGAAGGAATCGCGCGAGAGCCGCCGGCGTAGCTGCAGTGGAGGCGGCTGCGGTGGTTGCGGCGGCGGTTGCGGCGGCTGCGGTGGGTGCGGGGGCTGACGCCATGTCGTCGATATTCGGGACGAAGCATCGTATCCGGCAGGGGCGCGGGGATCACCGCGATCGGGCGTCCACCGCGGTGGCGAAACTCCACCTTCCCCCCGCCGTGTTCAAAACCTGTCCGTGGCAGCCGCGTTCACTCGTCGAGACCGGGTTGCGGCAGTGGCTACGCTGCTGCGCGCCCGCCTTGCGGGACCACAAGGGGATCGGGATGCCATCGCGCGCGGTGGACGAGGCGTGGCACGGCCTGATCCTGTGCACCGCAGCGTATTCGGCGTTCTGCACGGAGGCCTACGGCACGTTTCTGCACCACCATCCGACCGACGGCGTACCCACCGAGATCTTGGCGCTCAGGGATCCGATGGACGAGCAGCTTCGCAGGACGGTCATCGCGTGGTCGCTCGTCGCCGAGCCCGGTGAGCAGTGTGTCCTGTGGGATCTCGACGAACAGGTCGGTGTGGACCAGCCCTGGGGTCTGCCCCTAGTGCGGGTCGCCGAGATCGAGACGGCCGTCGCGCGACTCAATCCGGCCGAGATCGCCCGCGGGGAGCGCGATTGACGACGTGGTTCCGGTTCCCGCTGGTGGTGCGCCTCATGGTCATCGCGTTGGCGTGGGCTGGCGGCCAGGACCTCGGGAAAACCGTGTATCAGGCCCGTGGGGCTAGTCTGGACGGGTCGGACGAGTCGTTTGGGAGTTGATGTGGTCGTAACGCGTGGGATTCTCCTCGTCGGATGTGCAGCGGCAATCGCGGTTGGACCGCTGGCCGTGGCCTCACCGGCCGTGGCCCAAGGGTGCCCGTACGGCACGACTGCAAGCCGTTTCGACGGGGTGTGCGTCGCAGGCGGGCCGGGAAACATCGCCGTGAGTCCATCGAGTCCGTCGGGCGGCAACGTGGTGAACAACCCCGGCCAAGTGGGCTCGGTCAACGGCGTTCCGTGCACGCCGCAGCACTACGGCACGTGCCTTGCGATGAGCCAGAACGGGTAGCAGTTCGCTCAATTCTGGGACGTCATACCCGTTCAACTCCCGCCGTTCGGAGGGGTTACGAACTGTTGCGTGTTGAGTGTATTTGAGTGTGCGTACGTGTGTTGAGTTGATGTTGTGAATCTGGCGGATGGGGCGGAGTCGGTTGGGGTGAACCGACATACGGCTTATCGCTGGTTTCGGGAAGGGACGCTGCTGGTGCCCGCGGAGGGGGTGGGTCGGCTGATTCTGGTGCGCACGGCGCCGGCCGGTGATGGCGCGGCCGGTGGTGGGGTATGCGCGGGTGTGCAGCCTTGATCAGCGCGCCGATTTGGATCGCCGGGTGTCGCGGTT
>NZ_JAVRPS010000197.1:0-3366 GCF_032162105.1 Mycobacterium sp.
GCGATCCGGAGCGGTTCGATGTGCGAGGTGCCCTCCTCGCTCAACGGATCGCCCTGGTGGAAGACGGTGAATCTGACGGCATGACCGTCGGGCGAGAGGAACAGCTTGATGCCGCGTTTGAAGTCGGCCGTCTGGAACGCCTCCGGCGGCAGGTAGAAGGTGTCGTCGTTTCTCGCGGCGTCGAAGGCCTGCCCCATCGCGGTCGAGTCGTTCTGGGTGGCCATGTTCTGGTCCTGTTGCGCCTTCTGCGCCTGGTACTGGTTGAGCATCATCTGCTTCTGGTTCTTCATCGTCTGGATCATCGCCGGCATCAACGCCGCCAACTGCGGCGTCAGGTCGGCCAGTTCCTGGATGTCCGGCACCAGATCCTGGATGTCGTCGGACAACGTGCTGATGCCGTCGAGGCTGTCGAAGATCGACCTCAGCGACCAGCACACCGGGATGTCGAAGCAGTGCGGCTCCCAGTAGAAGTAGTTGCGCAAGGGCCGGAAGAAGTCGTCGAAGTCGGCGAGGTGATCGCGGATCTCGTTGGTGTCGGCCGAGGTGTTCTTGAACTTCTCGGCCATCCGCCGCGTGACGTCGGCCATCTGCAGGGTGATGCTCTGCATCTTCGTCATCGAGTCGATGGTCACCTGCAACTCGTTGGCCTGTTTCAGCGTGTTGTCCAGCACGATCTGCTGATAGTCGTTGTTCATGAGTTGACCCGTGCCGCCCTGGCCGACCGTGTAGGCAAGCGAGGCGTGTTCGATCGGCTTGCCGTCGGGACGCGTAATCGTCTGCACCTGAGCGATTCCGTGCACCCGGACCATCGCCTTGGCGATCTTGTCGATGATCAAGAAGTCGGCCGGATTGCGCAGGTCGTGATCGGCCTCCACCATCACGAGTTCGGGATTCATCTTGGCATCGGAGAAGTGCCGATCCGCTGCCGCCATGCCGACGTTCGCCGGCACGTCGGGGGGAAGGAAAATGCGGTCGTTGTAGGTGGTGCGGTAGCCGGGCAGGGTCAGCAGACCGACCAGGGCCAACACCACGGCCATGATCAGGACCGCACCGGGCCAGCGCACGGTGGCTGCGCCGACCCGCCGCCACCCGCGGGTCCGCTGCATGCGCCTGGGCTCCAGCACCCGGCCGAACCGAGTGACGACGGAAATGAGTGCGGGTCCAAGCGTCAGCGCGGCGGCAACCACGATCGTCATGCCGATCGACAGCGGAATGCCCATGGTTTGGAAATACGGCAACCGGGTGAAGTGCAAGCACAGCGTCGCCCCGGCGATGGTGAGACCAGACGCCAGCACGACGTGCGCGGTGCCCTGAAACATCGTGTAGTAAGCCGACTCTCGGTCTTCGCCTGATCTTCGCGCTTCCTGGTACCGGCCGATCAGGAAGATCGCGTAATCGGTGGCGGCGGCGATCGCCAACGTCACCACCATGTTGGTCGAGAAAGTGGTCAACCCGAAGACGTCGTGATAACCGAGGAAGGCGACGATGCCGCGGGCCGAGAGCAAACCGATCACCACCATGAACAGCGTGATCAACACCGTTCTGACGGAACGGTAGACGAGCAGCAGCATCACGATGATGACGGCGAACGTCAGTCCTTCGATCATCTTCATGCTCGCGTCGCCGACGACGTTCTGATCCGTGGTCGTCGCCGCTGGGCCCGTCACGTAGGCCTTCACGCCGGCGGGCGCCTGCGTGCCGGCGACGACGTCCCGAACGGCCTGCACCGACTCGTTGGCGAGGGCCTCGCCCTGGTCGCCTGCGATGTACACCTGCACGTAAGCGGCCTTGCCGTCGATGCTTTGGGCGCCGGCCGCGGTCAACGTATCGCCCCAGAAGTCCTGGACGTGCTGGACGTGCGTGGTGTCCGCGCGCAGCTTTCGGACCATCTCGTCGTAGAACGTGTGGGCGTCCGCGCCCAACGGCTCATCGCCCTCGAGCACGATCATCACCGAACTGCTGGTGTTGTACTCCTGAAACACCTCGCCGACGCGCTTCGTCGCGATCAATGCGGGCGCATCGTTGGGACTCATCGACACCGCCCGCATCTTGCCCACCTCTTCTAGCTGCGGCACGGTGGTATTGAGGATCGCGACGATGGCGATCCACGCCAGGACGATCGGGATCGCGAAGGTGCGGATGGCCCGGGCCAGCCGGGGCCGGGCGACGTGGCGCGCAGGAGGTATGGCGTCGGTCGGGGCGTCGTCGACCGTGCCGTCAGTCCCACCCCCCAACCCAGCGCTGCTCATGCCGCCTTCACCAAGCAGTACGTCGCGGTATTCACGCCCTGAGCCGTCCTTTCGTCCTTCACGACGTCATCGACGATGACTCGGCAGCCGATTGATTGACCGTTGCCTTGGGCAAGGAGGTTCGGCATGACCGACGGCACCGTCGTCTCGAGCTTCAGGGACCACGGCAGGCTCACCTCCCCGGTCCGCTGCGGCAACCCGTCGAGGTCGGTGTAGTTGATGATCGCGGTCGACCCTGAGCCAAACACCTCGTAGGTCACCACCTTTGGATTGAACGACTCGGCCGTATCGGACCCCACCGGTGTCACCACGGCACCATCGGAGCCGAACACCGATCGCAGATAGGTCACGCTGAGGGCGCCGACCGTCACGGCCACGACGACGAGGGCGGGCAGCCACGCGCGCTTGAGCACCGAGATCAAAGTCGAGCCTTTCCACGTGGAACCCGCGGACAGACGGGCCGGGCCAATCTAGGTAGCAAACCTAAACGGAATAAGTGGATAGAGTCAATCCACTTATGACGCCGATCACTTACACTCCGATACGTGACCGCCGACAACGAATCCGGCCGGGCGCTGCGCAGTGACGCAGAGCGCAATCGGCAGCGCGTGCTCGCGGCCGCCCGAGAACTGTTCGCGGCGAAAGGGCTGGAAGCCACCCTCAACGACGTGGCCCATCACGCGAATGTCGGTGTTGGAACGGTGTATCGGAGATTCGCCACCAAGGAGGAACTCGTCGAGGCGATCTTCGAAGACGGCATCGACCAGATCGCAGCATTGGCGGAATCAGCACTGCAGCAGGATGATTCGTGGACAAGCTTCGTCTGGTTCGTGGAGCAACTCTGCGAACTGACCGCAACCGACCGCGGGCTGCGCGAGATGGTCTACAGCAGGGCCTACGGCGGCTACCGCGTCGAGTGCGCACGACTGCGGCTGGATCCGCCCATCACGAGACTGGTCGAGCGAGCCCGAGCCGACGGGCACCTACGTTCCGACATCGAACCCACGGACGTGCCGATCGTTAGCCTGCTGGCCGGCACCGTAAGTGAATGGGCCGGACACGTCGAGCCCGATCTGTGGCGTCGCTACGTGGCGCTGCTCCTCGACGGCATGCGCCG
>NZ_JAVRPS010000198.1:0-3496 GCF_032162105.1 Mycobacterium sp.
CCGAATTCGCCTACGCGCACCCGGGGCCGACCAGAAACCCCCGCCGGCCCACCCACACCCCCGGCGGCTCGTCGATGGGGTCAGCGGTGGCCGTCGCCTGCGGAATGGCCGATGTCGCGCTGGGCACGCAGACTGCGGCCTCGATCACTCGGCCAGCCAGCTTCTGCGGTGTGTACGGGTTTAAACCCACCTACGGCGCCGTCTCCGTCGCTGGGCTCAAACTCGTTGCGCCGTCCCTGGATACGGTGGGATGGTTTGCCCGCGATCCACGCGTCCTCGACGCCGCGCGCGTGAGCCTCACCGCCGACCTCCCCGCTGGGGCTCTGACAGGCCCTCCCCGGCTTGCGCTGGCCCGAACACCGGATTGGGCTGCGGCGATGCCCGATTCGCAGGCGGCGGTGCTCGCAGCGATCACCGCCGCACGTGAGCTGGGTGGCTTGATAATGCCGGAGTCCCGCGACGACGTGCTCGATGGGCTCGTGCAGGCACACCTCACGGTGCTGGCTTTCGAGGCAGCCCGCTCACTGGCCTGGGAACATCAGCACCGGCACGCGCTGTCCCCGCAACTGCTGGCACTGCTGGACACCGGCCTTCATACCCCGGTAGACGACTACGACGCGGCACGGCGACTGCGTGACCACGCTCAGCTGCGCATACCGGCACTCTTTGGCGACGCCGATATCCTGCTGGCCCCGGCTGCCGTGGGGGAAGCCCCCGCCGGGCTGTCAGGCACCGGTGACCCGCTGTTCGGCCGGGTGTGGTCGCTGCTCGGCCTGCCGACCCTAGCGATCCCGTTCGCGACCGGCTCAACCGGACTGCCTGTCGGCATACAGGCTGTGGCGCGTGCGGGCCACGATCGGGACCTGCTGTCATTCGCCACGTGGTTCAGCGGCCGCGTTGCAGCCCACAGCATGCCGCCACACACATCCGCCTAGTTCATCGCCCACCCGGTGAGCGGCGGCCCGATCACGGCCGTCGGCTTGGCCTGCGCCGGCTCGGGGTACGCAGACCCGCCCGCCGGATCGGATTGGCGGCGGCCCCAAAGATCCGCTGCGACAGCGCTTCCATGTGCACCGCCATCGCGTGTTCGGCCCGGTCCGGGTCGCCGTCGATGATCGCATCGAGGATCGCGCGGTGCTCGACCAGTTGGGCGGCCCGGATGCCCTCGTCGCGGCTGGCGATCGTGTCGACCAGCATCCACAACGGATGCTTTACCGGATCCATCAGCTCGCGGGTCAGCTCGGCCAGCACGGCGTTACCGCCAAGTCGCGCCACCTCGCGATGGAACAGCTGGTTGCATTCACTGAACCGGTCCACGTTTGCCGGCGCCGACGCAGCCAGCTGCGCCTCCGCCTCGTCCAACACGTCTTTGAGATGATCACACTCGTCGCCGGACAGGCTCACAGCGCACAACCGTGCGGCCGCCGGTTCGAGTAGGCGCCGCACCTCGAGTACCTGCCGTGGCACCGAGTCGACCGGCAGGGACATCCCGAGCGCAGGGCGGCTGTTAGGCGTTCTCACGAAGCACCCTGCGCCGGGACGCACATCGATGACCGCGCCAAGCTCCAAGGCGAGCAGAGCTTCACGAACGGTGGCGCGGCTGACCGAGCATTGCTGGGCAAGAGCCCTCTCGTCGGGCAGGCGGTCGCCGGGCCGAAGATTACCGATGGCGATCGCATGCAACACCTCCTCGGCAACCGCCAAGTAGCGTCGCCGCGGCTGGCTCCCGGTCATCAAGGCATCATATTTCGCCTTCATCGATCACGGCGGCCACCGCTGCTGCCGCCCTGCGCGCCGCGTCCTGGTCAGCGGACGTCCAGTCCCGTTCGGCGATGCTGTGCACGGACAGCCAGCCACGCAGCGACCCGGCGCCGGGAACCGGTGCGAGGATCTGCGCGCCCACGCCGTAGACATCCCGCAACGCTTGCGGCGGATACGGCGGAACATCGAAGTGCGGCTGGACCAGCAGCCGGCGGTGCTCGTCGAGCCACCGGACCGTCGCCAAAGCGCGCTGGTCCAACGACGGATCCCAGCGAATCGACTTCACCCCGGGGCGCACGGCCTCGGCCGCCGGCAAGTCCACATGCAGTCCGATGTCGGCGGCGTCGAGCCGGGCGGTGACGCGATCAGCACCGGTCTCTGCCAGCAACCGGTCGCACAGACACTGCAGAGCGGCCCGGGTGGCACCGTGCGCCAGCAGCGCACCGAAGCCGGCACAGCGGAACGGCACACCGATCCGGCGCGCGGCCCCCCATACCGTCGCGGCGACACTGTCGAGAATCGGTACACCCACAGACTGTTCGACGTCAGCCTCCAGCAACGGCAGGGCACGCAGGTTGGTGCACACCACCGCCACCGCGTGGCAGTCGCTGCCGGCGACCCCGCCGATCATCGACTGCAACGTGGATATCGGGACCGCCCCGAAGGCGGCGTTGTCGCAGATCCCCAGATGCCGCCCACCGGAAACGGTGAGGCCTTCGGCGGCCAGCGTGCCCGTGATCTGCTCCACCACCGCAGGCACATACGGCGTGAGCAGGAACAGCCGCGACGCCCCGAAGGCGTGGCAGGCGTCCAGCAGCGCCAGCGTCGACGACGTCGCCGCGATGCCGGTGGCGTCCTCGATCGCCGACACGACCGCGCGGTCGTGATCCAGGCCGAGCCAGCACCCCGACGTTCCCGCCCACACCAGCACGTCCACCCCGGCGTGCGCCAGCAGCCGCGCCGCGTCGATCATCAGTTCGGGCTCAAACTGCCGCCCCGACGCCGGATTGGTGTCGATGTGGGTCACCGCGACGCGAGTCGCCAGCAGCTCCAGGTCAGCACGGCGCCTGCGACACGGGCGAGCTCAGGTTCGACCACGGTGTTCGACGACGGGACGATCAGCCCGACCCGCAGTGCGGTCACGGCTGACCCGGAAACGGGTGGCGCTCCCGGAACGCCGCCGCAGCCTGCTCGAACGGTACGAACGACACACCGTCGTGCTGTGACCAGTAGTTGATCAGCCGTTCGAGCATCAGCAGCACTTGCGGTCGGCCACTGACATCGGGGTGCAGCGTCACTGGAAAGACCGCATAGTCGAATTCGCGGTAGACCCAGTCGAATTGGTCATTCCAGAGTTGTTCGACATCGCGAGGGTTGACGAATCCATGGCTATTCGGCGACTGCTTGATGAACATCATCGGCGGCAGATCATCGACGTACCAGTTCCCGCAGAACTCGACTAGGTCGATCTCCGGACCGCGGACCAGTGGCCGCATCCACGTCTCGGCAGGCTTCGAGTAGTCGATGTTCGTCCAGGTGTCACCCACCCGGGCATAGAACGGGACGAAATCGGTGGAGTTCTGCGAGTGGTCGTAGCGGAAACCGTTCCGCAGCAGCAGCGCCGCGGTCCGCTCCGACATCTCCCACCACGGGGCGACATACCCGCGCGGTGGCTGTCCGGCCAGCTCGACGATGAGCTCGATGGACTTGGCCAGCACTGCCTCCTCCTGGCTTT
>NZ_JAVRPS010000199.1:0-3725 GCF_032162105.1 Mycobacterium sp.
GCCGCGATGGGCGCGGATCTGGCGGACTCTGAGGTCAGCAAGCGATTCGACCTGGTCGGGTTTGATCCGCGCGGCGTCGGCCACTCCACGCCGGGGTTGCGCTGCCAAACTGACGCCGAGTTCGACGCCTACCGGCGGGAACCGATGGTCGACTACAGCCCGCAGGGTGTGGCGCACATCGAGCAGGTGTACCGGCAAATAGCTCAGCGCTGTCAGGCCCGGAACGGTTCGGCGTTCCTGGAGAACGTCGGGACCGCCTCGGTCGCACGGGACATGGATTCGGTGCGCCAAGCCCTGGGCGACGACCAGATCAACTACCTCGGCTACAGCTACGGCACCGAGTTGGGGACTGCGTACGTCGAGCGCTTCGGTGACCACGTGCGGTCGATGGTGCTCGACGGCGCTATCGACCCGAGCATCGGGCCGATCGAGGAGCTCATCAACCAGCAGGCCGGGTTCCAGACCGCGTTCAACGACTATGCCGCGGACTGCGCCCGCTCTACCGACTGCCCGCTGGGCACCGACCCGGCCCAATGGGTCGTCCGCTACCACCAGTTGATCGACCCACTGGTTACCAAACCCGCGGCGACCTCGGAGGGGCGCGCGCTCGGCTACGCCGACGCGACGACCGGCACTATCAACGCGCTGTACACCCCGCAGTTCTGGAAATTCCTCACCAGCGGCCTGCTCGGACTGCGACGTGGCACCGATCCCGGTGACCTGCTGACGCTGGCCGACGAGTACTACGGCCGCGATGACAAGGGGCACTACAACAGTTCGCAGGACGCGTTCAACGCGATCCGTTGCGTCGATGCGCCGGAGCCGACCGATCCGGCGGTGTGGGCCGACACCGATCGGCGGATACGTCAAGTCGCGCCGTTCGCGTCCTACGGGCAGTTCACCGGCCAAGCGCCGCGCGACCTGTGCGCGCTGTGGCCGGTGCCCGCGACGTCATCGCCGCATCCGGCCGCGCCGGTTGCCCCCGGGAAAGTCGTCGTCGTGTCCACCACTCACGACCCGGCCACCCCATATCAAGCCGGGGTCGACCTGGCCCACCAACTGGGCGCTGACCTGATCACCTTCGAGGGCACCCAACACACGGTGACGTTCAACGGAAATGACTGCGTAGACGGCGCGGTGGTGCGCTACTTGGTCGACGGCGCTGCGCCGGGAAACTTAAGGTGTTAGGCCGCGCCGGTAACACAAACTTAACGGTGAATGCATACTGTTCCAGGTATGGATCGACAAAAGGAATTCGTGCTGCGCACGTTGGAGGAGCGGGACATCCGATTCGTCCGACTGTGGTTCACTGACGTGCTCGGCTTCCTCAAGTCGGTCGCGATCGCGCCGGCCGAGCTTGAGGGCGCATTCGAAGAAGGAATCGGCTTCGACGGGTCGTCGATCGAGGGCTTCGCCCGGGTTTCAGAGTCCGACACTGTGGCGCATCCCGACCCGTCGACCTTTCAGGTGCTGCCCTGGACGACTCGTAGCGGACACCACCACTCGGCGCGAATGTTCTGCGACATCACGATGCCCGACGGCTCGCCGTCGTGGGCCGACCCGCGCCACGTGCTGCGCCGCCAGCTAGGCAAAGCCAACGACCTGGGCTTCTCCTGCTACGTGCATCCCGAGATCGAGTTCTTCCTCCTGGAGCCCGGCCCCGAAGACGGATCTGTGCCCGTTCCGGCCGACAATGCCGGCTACTTCGACCAGGCCGTGCACAGCGCCTCCAACTTTCGCCGGCACGCGATCGACTCCCTGGAATCGATGGGCATCTCGGTGGAATTCAGCCACCACGAAGGTGCGCCCGGCCAGCAGGAGATCGACCTTCGCTTCGCGGACGCGCTGTCGATGGCCGACAACGTGATGACATTCCGCTACGTCATCAAAGAGGTTGCGCTGAACGAGGGATCGCGGGCGACGTTCATGCCCAAGCCGTTTGGCGAGTACCCGGGCTCGGCGATGCACACCCACGTGAGCCTGTTCGAGGGTGAGGTCAACGCCTTCCACAGCCCAGACGATCCGCTGCAGCTCTCCGATGTCGCTAAGTCGTTCATTGCCGGGATCCTCGAGCACGCCAGCGAGATCAGCGCGGTCACCAACCAATGGGTCAACTCTTACAAGCGGCTTGTGCTCGGCGGCGAGGCGCCCACCGCCGCGTCGTGGGGCGCTGCCAACCGGTCGGCCCTGGTCCGGATTCCGATGTACAGCCCCAACAAGACCTCGTCGCGACGCATCGAGGTGCGCAGCCCCGACTCGGCCTGCAACCCATATCTGGCTTTCGCCGTGCTGTTGGCGGCCGGGCTGCGCGGCGTGGAGAAGGGGTACGTCCTGGGTCCGCAGGCCGAGGACAACGTCTGGGATCTCACCGCCACGGAGCGGCGGGCGATGGGTTATCGCGAGCTGCCGTCCAGCCTCGACGAGGCGCTGCGAGCGATGGAAAGTTCTGAGCTCGTCGCGGAGGCGCTGGGGGAGCACGTCTTCGACTTCTTCCTGCGCAACAAGCGCGCAGAGTGGGCGAACTACCGCCGTCACGTCACGCCCTTCGAGCTGAAGACTTACCTTTCGCTGTAGCCGGTGTCGATGGCCCGCTCAAACGCCGGGTCGATCTGCGCTACCGTCGAAGGCGTGAATCACCCCGTGACCGAACGGCCGAAGGTGCCCAGTGTGGGCCGGCTCGGGTTGGTCGACGAGCGTGCAAACGCGAATTTGGCTCAGCTGGGTTGGAACACCGAAGAATGCGTCGACGTGCTGTGGTCGCTGTCGCGCGCCCCGGACGCCGACGCCGCCCTGTGCGCGACGGTCCGGCTGGCCGAGGCGCTCGGCGACGGCTGGGGAGAGCTCAACGCGGCACTGGCCACTGACCGCGGACTGCGCGGCCGGCTGTTCGGTGTGCTCGGATCGTCGCTGGCATTGGGAGATCACTTAGTCGCCAACCCGCAGGCATGGCATCTACTGCAGGGCACTGTGAAGCTTCCTTATACCGAACAACTGCGTGCCGCGTTCGCCGAATGCGTCGCGGAACCCCCAACCGCCGCAGGGTCGGTGGTGTCGCGGCTACGCGCTCTCTACCGCGACCGGCTGCTGGTGCTGGCCGCGCTGGATCTGGCGCCGACGGTCGAAAACGAGCCCGTGTTGTCCTTCCAGGCCGTCGGCGCCCACCTGGCCGACATGGCCGATGCCGCATTGGCGGCGGCGCTGTCCGTCGCTGAGACCAGGGTGTGTGGGGACGCCACCCCGCCTCGGATTGCTGTCATCGCCATGGGCAAATGTGGTGCGCGCGAACTGAATTACGTCAGCGACGTCGACGTGATCTTCGTTGCCGAACCCGCTGATCAGGTGTCCGCGCGGATCGCCGGCGAGATGATGCGGTTGGCCTCGGACGCCTTCTTTCAGGTTGACGCCGGCCTGCGACCGGAAGGCCGCCACGGCGAGCTGGTTCGCACCCTCGACTCACATATGGCCTACTACCAGCAATGGGCCAAGACCTGGGAGTTTCAGGCGTTGCTGAAGGCCCGGCCCGCGGTCGGCGACGCCGAACTGGGCAAGCAATACATCGAATCGCTGATGCCGATGGTCTGGAACGCTTGCGAGCGTGAGGATTTCGTCAGCGAAGTCCAGGCCATGCGGCGACGGGTGGAGCAACTGGTGCCCGCCGACGTGCGCAGCCGCGAGCTCAAACTCGGCAGCGGCGGGCTGCGGGACGTCGAGTTCGCGGTGCAGCT
>NZ_JAVRPS010000200.1:0-10398 GCF_032162105.1 Mycobacterium sp.
CAGCCAGCAGCACCTGGATCGTCTCGACGAGCTCAGCCGTCCCACGCTCGGCTTCCCCGCGGATGTCATGCGGGAGGCTTGCGTTGTCGACGGGGTTTACGGCGCCCAACTAGTCGACATCGACGACCCCCGCGCGGAGGCCGTGCGCCGCACCACCGTTGGCACCTAGCACCGATCGGGGTGTGCACCCCAGCCTTGCACTTCGAATGCGCCGCGGGGCAATGCGTCTCGAGGAAGCCTCTGACCTGGGGCGGAACTGATCGATCTCGGGGTCCTGATCCAACCCCATGCCTTCCTCAGTCATCGCGTCGCAGGAGCAGCGCTCCCCCGGGGGTACCGCCACCTGTGGTGACGACCGCAACCTGGGCGTCGGCGACCTGGCGCTCGGCCGCCTCGCCGCGCAGTTGTGCGATGGCCTCGGCCAAGAAGCCGAACCCGTGGGTCCGTCCGGCCGATAGCTGACCGCCGTGGGTGTTCAGCGGCAACTTGCCATCCAGCGCGATGGTCGTTCCGCCGTCGAGGAAGTCGGCGGCCTCCCCGAGGCCGCAGAATCCGAGAGCCTCCAGCCATGACACCGCGTTGAAGGTGAATCCGTCGTAGAGCTCGGCGACGTCGACGTCGTCGGGCCGCAGGCTGGTCCTGCTCCACAGATGTGCGGCGGGCCCAAGAACCTGAGGTTCGTGGGTGAGAGTGTCCTGGTCCCAGGAGATCCGGTCGATCACCTGCGTGCCCACCGCCTCCACCAACACCGGAGGCTTCGGTCGGTCGAACGCCGTGTCAATCGATGACACGACCACCGCGATGGCCCCGTCGCACGGCACGTCGCAGTCGTATAGGCCGAACGGTGAGCTGATCATCCGCGCTGACAAGTAGTCATCAAGGGTGAGTGGATCGCGATAGATCGCGGCCGGATTGAGCGCCGCGTTCGCGCGCGCGGTCAGGGCGATGGGCGCCAGCGTCGAGGCGCGGTCTCCGCCGTAGCGCCAGAAGTAGTGCGAGGCGTTGACCCCGATCCAGTTGGCCGCGGACATGGCGCCGAACGGCGAGCGCCACTCGAACATCCCCGACGCCCGACCTCCCCCGCCGCGGGACTTCGCCTGCCTGGCGAGGGTGGTGTGCGTCGATTCCCACACGGTCCGGAAGCACAACACGTGACGGCACAGCCCGCCCGCGACGGCGAGCATGGCCGATACGACGCTGCCGCTGGGCCCGGGGACTTCACCCCCACCGCTGATCCACGTGGGCTGAATGCGCAACGCCTCCTCCACAGCGGTGACTCCGCCCTCGGACATTCCGCCGGCGTGTCCTCCGGGATAGGTGGCCAGGCCGTCGATGTCGGCCAAGGTCAGGCCGGCGTCCGCGACGGCGCGCAGGCACGCCGTCACGGTCAGTGACAGTGGATCGACCATGAGGCGGCGCCCGATCGTCGAGCTGCCGACCCCGGTGAGCGCCACCCTGTCTTCGAACTTGCTGGTGGACACCATTGGTCGCACGCTGCGGCTCAGATCGCGGGGGCCCGGGACCGGCCCGGCCTCGGGGGCGTCGGGATCCGGTTCGAACAGCGGAATCCAGATGTCGTCATGCTGCTCGAACGTCACCTTGACTTGCATGCCGATGGCGACGTGCTCCGGCTCGCAGCCGACGATGTTCGTCGTGAGTCGGGTGGATGGATCTTCGGCGAGGGCGACGACCGCGACCACGTAGGGCGGTGGAAACTTCGGCAGCCATTGCTGATGGTTCACGGTGAAACCGGCGACAGTCGCGCGTCCCGATACCGGCGTCATCGCCACCTCGACGCTGCGGCAACGCGGACAGATCGGCTGCGGTGGGTGGTGGTACTGGCTGCACGCCCGGCATCGGGCGATCCGGAGGCGTCCGTCGGCGCCGCTGGTCCAGAACGGCTCGCTGCCGATGCTCGGCTGAGGCAAGGGCCGCACCACCGGTTCGACGGGGCCGGGCTCTGTCATCGCACCTCCGGTCGCAGTCGACGAACATGTCGCCTGGATGCTTACAAGACGAATACGGCGTCCGGCGTCAGAGTAGAGGATGGCTCTACCTGTATGTACAGTAGCGTCCTCGTAAGAAGAATCTGAGTGTTACAGAAGGCAGGGGTGAACGTTCGCGTGAAGGTCAAGGACAGCGCCGCGGTAGTCGTCGGAGGCGCCTCGGGCATGGGGCGGGCCACCGCCGAACGGCTGGCGGAACAGGGCGCAAAGGTCGCCGTACTGGACCTACCGACATCGGAGGGGGTCGCCGTAGCCAAGGAACTGGGCGCGGGCGCGTCGTTTCACCCGTGCAACGTGACCGACAGCGACGGCGTGGAAGCCGCGCTGGCGGCTGCGGTCGAGGACCTGGGGGCGCTGCACATCGCGGTGAACACTGCCGGCGGCGGCGTATCGGCCCGCACGCTGGCCAAGAGCGGACCCCACTCCCTGGACGCCTTCCGGTCGGTGATCGAGCTCAACCTCATCGCGACCTTCAATCTGAATCGGTTGCAGGCCTGGCACATGAGCCACAACGAACCCGAGGACGCCGAACGCGGCGTCATCGTCAACACCTCGTCGATCGCGGCATTCGAGGGCCAAATCGGCCAGGTCGCCTACACCGCCGCCAAGGCCGGGATCGCCGGCATGACCCTGACCATGGCGCGCGACCTCGGCAGCCTCGGCATCCGGGTCACCGCCATCGCACCGAGCCTGTTCGCGACCGGGATCACCTCGCGAATTCCGGAGGAGATGGCCGGTGAGCTGACCCGCGACGCGGCGTTCCCCCGCCGGATGGGCCGACCCGATGAGTACGCGGCCCTGGCGCTGGCAATCGTCGAGAATCAAATGCTCAACGGCTCGGCGATCCGCCTCGACGCCGGCCAGCGGTTCGCACCGAAGTAACCGTCGTGGACCTGGGATTCGCCGATGCCACCGCGGTGATCGCAGGCGGAACCCGCGGCATCGGGCTTGCGACCGCCGTGTGTCTGGCCGAGCACGGCGCGCGGGTCGCCGTCATCGGCAGGAACGAGGCCCGGCTGACGAAGACCGCCGCGACGCTAGCGGCCGCCGGCAGTCCGGAAGTGCTGACATTGGCCGCGGATCTAGGCTCGGCCCCGGACGTCGACGCGGTCTTCGAGACGGTCGGCGCGCGGTGGGGTGCCCTCAACGTGCTGGTCAATGCCGCTGGGCCGGCTAGCGCTGGCCGCTTCGAGGACCTCGACGACGCGGGGTGGTCCGACGCTTTCGACCAAGGGGTGCTCACGGCAGTGCGCTGCGTGCGGGCGGCGTTGCCGCTGCTGCGCGCCGCGCCATGGGCCCGGGTGGTGAACGTGACGGCGATGTCCGTGCAACACCAATCGGCGGGCTTGGTGAGCTACACCGCGGCCAAGAGCGCGCTGCTCAGCGTGACGAAGAACCTCGCCCGCAGTCTCGCTGGCGACGCCATTCTGGTGAACGCCGTCGCTCCGGGTCCGATCCTGACCGACTGGGCGCGACCGGTGCTCGCCGCCGCCGGGATCGAGATGGATGATCCGGTGGCAGCGTTCGGGCTGCTGGGCCGCGACCACGGCATGTCGGTGGACCTGGGTCGGCTCGGGCTGCCGCAGGAGGTGGCCGCAGTCATTGCGTTCTGCGCGTCACGCGCCAACACCTATATGACCGGCGCTCACCTCAACGTGGACGGTGGCAGCGACTTCCTCTGAGCGCGTTGACGTCTCGCCGGACCGTCCGTCACCGCCGCGGACGGCTGCGAGGGAATCCCAGCCGGTTCTCCACGATGAGGCTGCGCAGCACCTCGCTGGACCCGCCATAGATCGTCGTCGCGACGGCGCTACGGTAGTGCGCCTCCAGGCTGCCGTCCACTGCGCTCTGCGGGTCGGTCCAGTCGAGCATGCCCGCGGTGCCCGCGAGGTCGATCGCCGCGGCAGAGGCCCGCACGTAACTCTCCGGCCCGAACAACGCCGACACCGGACCCGGTCTGTCCCCCTTGGCGTCCAGGAGGGCCACCCGCAGGTCGAGTAGGTCGGCCACCTCTCCTTCCATCGCCATGCGCGCCAGGCGTTCCCGGACCAGAGTGTCGTTGATCAGCTCGGTGCCATCGGGACCTTGGTGGGTGCGGGCGAACTCCAGCGCATCGTTGGCGACCCAGGCCGTGCGCGAACCCGGTGCGACGTTCTGCTCGGCCTCCAGCGCCGCCCGCATGACCGCAAAGCCCTCGTGTGCTTCGCCAACCCGGTTCGCATCGGCGACTCGCACATCGTTGTAGAACACGATGTTGGTGCGCTCGTGTCCCATGGTGTGCACCGCCTGGATCTCGACGCCGGGGGAATCCAGCGGGACCAGCAGCATCGTCAAGCCGCGGGGTCCCGCCGATCCGGGCTGCGAGCGAGTGAGCAGGAAGCAGTAGTCGGCGAGATGGGCGAACGTCGTGAAGATCTTCTGCCCGTTGATGATCCATTCGTCTCCGTCGCGCTGCGACCGGGTCGCGCAGGCGAACACATCCGAGCCACCGGCGGGTTCGGTGTATCCCAGACAAATCAGAACCTCACCGGCGGCGACGCCCGGCAGGACTCTGGCCTTGAGTTCCTCGGATCCGGTGGCGCGGATCGCGTTGGCAGGCAGCATCGTCGTACCGGGGCCTGCGGTCGGCACTCCCCCCTTGCGCAACGCGTCCCATAGCGCGGCCGTCTCGAACGGATCCAGTCCGGCGCCGCCTTCGGCGACGGGCCACCCCGACGCGATCCAGCCACGCTCCCCCAATTTGCGGGTGAGCGCGCGATCGACCCCGTCGCCGGTCCTTCGCTCGTTCTCGATCACGTCGCGGGTGACGTGTGCGGCGACGAATTCCTTCGCCTCGCGGCGGATTCGGGTCCAGTTCGCAGGTTCGGTGAAGTCCATCGGGTCATCGACCTCCGGTGGTCACGGGCCCGAACAGCCGGTCGGCGACGGTGAGCAGCTCGCGTCGGGGATCGGCGAACGCCGCCGCCCATGCCTTGGCCCTGCGGTAGTAGAGCTGGATGTCGTACTCCTCCATGAACCCGTATCCGCCGTGCACGTGCAGACTGTGCGTCGTCGCGTGATAGGAGGTCTCGGCCGCGAACGCGAACGCCATCGCCGCCAATGCAGCGGCGTCGTCCTGCCCGGAATCCATTGCCCAACAGGCCTTGTGGACCAGTAGTTGAGCCCCGTCCAGGGCGGTGACGGCGTCGGCGAACGGATGGGCGACCGCTTGGTACATCCCGATCGGCTGGCCGAACGCCTCGCGCACGATCGCGTAGCGGGAACCGATCCCGACGGCCGCGGAAGCCAATCCGACGAGCAACGCCGCGCGCAGTACGCGGACCTCGTCGACTGCGGTGTCGAAGGCCGTCCGCGCCTCGCCCCCCTCGGCAAGCACCGTGGTGGCACCCGGGGCATACCACGGGGCCAGCGGTAGTCCGCCGAGGTTTCGGCGTGCAGTCTTGGGTAGGCGGTCGGGGCGGGTCACGTAGACCACGGATTCGCCATCGAGGGCCAGCACCGCGTCCGCGATCGCCCCATCGACCAGCATCTGCTGCGATACCGGGCCGGAACGGGTAGCCAGTGACACGATGACCGATCCGGTCAGCACGGGTCCCAGCAGTTCCTTCTCGCGCAGGCGGCCCAACAATCGGGCCGCGGCCGCAGTCTCGGCGACGGGGATCGGGGCGAGGCGTCTCCCGGCTTCTTCGGCCACCAATGCCAGTTCGAGGAGGCCGCCGTCGGCGCCCCCGCAGTCCGACGGCACTCCGATCCCCAACGCACCGATCTCGGCGTAGTGCCGCCAGAGCAGCCCGTCGAAGCCCATCGACGGACTCGACTCCGCTCTTCGCACCCGCCGGGGTGTGGCCTGTTTTCCGAACAAGGCAGCGAACGCCTCGCGGACCGCGCGTTGCTCCCGCGTCAGACCCAGATCCACCTGCTCCTCCTCGCAATCTTGGCACCGTCCTCGACGTTCGACGACGCAGTGTCGCCGCCGCAGAGAGCGACGTTACCCGCCACTGGACTGGAACACGACAAAAAAGTACAGGCATATCCTCTTCTCACGCACTCGATGCTAGAGTCAGTCGCACATCTTATGGTCACTGGTTGTGCGGCGGTCATTCTGCGTCGCAACTTTGATCGATACGAGGAGGAGTTCAATGACGCCGCGATTGGGATTTTCGGTCTTCGATGGGGACAACCACATGTACGAGACCCGCGATGCGTTGACGAAGTTCCTGCCGCCCGAGTACCAGGGCGCGATCCGGTACGTCGAAGTGGACGGACGCACGAAGATCGCCACGCTGGGACAGATCAGCGAGTACATCCCCAACCCGACCTTCGACAAGGTCGCTGCGCCGGGCGCCCAGGAGGACTACTTCCACAACGGCAACCCCGAAGGAAAATCGCAGCGCGAGATCCTAGGCAAGGCGATCGCGGCAACCCCCGCGATGCGGGAGCCGGCGCCCCGGCTGGCGCTGCTCGACGAACAGGGCATCGACAAGTCGATGATGTACCCGACGCTCGCGAGCCTGGTGGAAGAACGGTTCCGCGAGCACCCCGAGGCGACCCACACGATCATTCACGCGCTGAACCAATGGCTGCACGAGACCTGGCAATTCGACTACAAGGGCCGCATCTTCACCACGCCCATCATCACCTTGCCGATCGTGGACAAGGCCATCGACGAACTGAACTGGGTGGTCGAGCGGGGCGCGCGCGCCATCCTCATCCGCCCGGCGCCCGTCCCAGGACTGCACGGTCCGCGGTCATTCGCGCTTCCCGAGTTCGACCCGTTCTGGAAGCGGGTGGTCGAGACCGGCGTGCTGGTCATCATGCACGCTTCCGACAGTGGGTATTCCAGGTACGCCAACGATTGGGAGGGTGGCGGGGAGTTCCGACCGTTTCAGTCCACGCCGTTCCGGTCCTACTTCACCCTGGCCCGCAATCCCGCCGAGGACGCGGTGGCGGCACTGGCCTGCCATGGCGTGCTGACGCGGTTTCCCGAGCTCCGGATCGGCATGGTGGAGAACGGAACCACTTGGTTGCCAAGGCTGTTCGAGAATCTCAGCGACACTCGCAAGAAGATGCCGCAGCTCTACGGCGAGGACCCACTGGCAGCGATCAATCGGTGCGTGTACTTCAATCCCTTCTGGGAGGAGAACGTGGCCGAGCTCGCCAAGCTGGTGCCCATCGACCACCTGTTCTTCGGCTCGGACTACCCCCATCCGGAAGGGCTGGCCGATCCGCTCAGCTACGCCGACCGTCACCCCGAGCTGAGCGACGACGAGGTCGCCATGGTGATGAGCGGCACGCTGTCGAGCATGATGCGGGTCGACGCCTGAGATGTCGACTGATCAGGGTGCGCCCCCAGCCACGGAAGCACGCGACGACGGCTCCCCCATGGAGTTCAACCCGTACTCCGACAGCTTCTTCGACGATCCCTACGACACCTACCGCTGGATGCGCGACGAGGCTTCGGTCTACTACAGCGAGCGGTGGGATTTCTATGCCCTGACCCGCAACGCCGACGTCGTTGCAGCGCACCGGGACTGGGAGAGTTTCAGCAGCGCTTACGGCGTCACCCTTGACGCATTGTCGATGCGCCACAGGTTCGACGAGATGAACATGTTGATCCTGCTGGATCCACCCGAGCACGAGCGGTTGCGCAAGCTGGTCCGGCAGGTCTTCACCAAGGCGGCGATCGCCAACCTGGAGCCGTTGGTGACCGACGTCGTCGCCTCCTATGTCGAGGAGCTGGCAGGCAGGGATCAGTTCGATTTCGTGGCTGACTTCGCAGCGCTGTTCCCGGTGGAGATCATCTCCTCGATGCTGGGCGTTCCGGACGGGGAACGCCAGCAGATCCGGCTGTGGACCGATGGGTTCCTGCACCGCGAGGAGAACAACCCGTTCGCCACCGAGAGCGGCGTGGCGGCGTCGATGGCGATGGGCGAGTACTTCCTGGCCCTGGCCAAGGAGAAGCGGCGCAAGCCCGACGACCTGATCATCAGTCGGCTGGTGACCGCGACCTATGAGGACGAGACCGGGGTGACGCACCGGCTCACCGACCAGGACATCGCCACGTTCGCGGTGCTGATCGCCGCGGCAGGCAGTGAAACAGTCACCAAGCTCCTGGGTAGCGGCATCATGGCGTTCCACCACAATCCCGACCAGTGGCAGCTGGTGCTCGCCGACCCCGGCTCGATTCCGGGCGCGATCGAGGAGATGCTGCGGATCAACCCGCCCTCGCAATATCAGGGCCGGTTCACCACCCGCGACGTCACATTCGACGGTGGCACGATCCCAGCAGGGTCGCCGACGCTGCTGGTCACCGGCGCCGCGACCCGCGACCCGCGGGCCTATGACCGGCCCGACGTGTTCGACATCAAGCGGGGCGGAGCCACCACGCTGGCCTTCGGGTACGGCGCACACAGCTGCCTGGGTTCCTGGCTGGCCCGCTTGGAGAGCCGGGTCGCGCTGCAGCAGCTCCGTGAACAATGGCCACGGTTCGACGTCGACACCGAAGGGCTGCAACGGGTCACGGCGTCCAATGTCGCCGGGTACTCCCACATCCCGGTGCACGTGCGCTGATGGCCGCGGCGCACACCGCCGAGCCCACACCGGCGCCCGACGCGTTGCCGGCAAGCATTCCCGAACTGTTGGCGTTGCGGCGCGCACACTCTGACGGCGAACTTCTGATCACCGACCACGAGCGGCTCAGCTTCGCCGAAGCCGACGAGCAGTCGCAGGTGCTGGCAGATGCACTACTGGCCAGCGGAGTGGGCAAGGGAACCCGGGTCGGGATCCTGTTCCCCAATTGCGCGCAGTGGATCATCTCCTGGTTGGCCGCGGCCCGCATCGGTGCGCTCACCGTCCCCTTGTCGACCTTCGCGCCGGGCGCCGAACTCGCTCGGTTGCTGCGCCACACCGACACCCAGGTGCTGTTGATGGGCCACTCGATCGCGGGGCGCGACCTCGTCGATCGGCTGGCCGACGCCCTGCCCGGGCTGTCCACCGGTGACGCGGCGATCGGCCTGCCCTATGTCCCCTTCCTGCGCCGCGTGCACGTCTGGCCCGACTCCGACCGGTCGTGGGCCACACCGTGGCCCGGCACTACGGAACCGGTTGCGCCCCTGGCAGGTTCGGCTGAAACGGAGGTTCGGCCTGCCGACGATCTCGTGCTCGTCACCACGTCCGGGACGACGGCGCTGCCGAAATCCGTCGCGCACACGCACGGCAGCCTGGTGCGCCACGCCTACATCCTGGCGCACCACCGCGGCGTCACCGCCACCGACCGCATCTATTCTCCGATGCCGTTCTTCTGGGTCGGCGGGCTCACGATGGTTGTGCTGCAGGCACTCTCGACCGGTGCGGCGGTCCTGGCTCAGGACGTGTTCGAACCCGGTGCCACGCTGGCGCTGCTCGAGCGCGAACGGGCGACGTACGTTTCGTGCTGGGCCCAGGCAAGTCAAGCCATGACGGATCATCCCGACTTCGCCAAGCGCGACCTCTCGAGTGTTCGCGGCGGCACCATGCTGGAGGCGCTGCCGCCTGAACGGCGGCCCAGCGAGCCCGAGTTGACCCCGAACATGCTCGGCATGACCGAGACGGGCGGCCCGCACACCATGGTGGAGGTGCCCGACACGCCGTTGCCGACCGAACGGCGGGGATCGTTCGGGATCCCGCTGCCAGGGGTGGTGCAGCACCGGATCGTGGACCCCAGCGGTCTCGAGGTGGCACCCGGGCAACATGGCGAGATCCAAGTTCGGGGCCAGATACTCATGAGCGGGATCTACAAGCAGGAACGCCACGAGGTGTTCAGTCCCGATGGCTGGTATTCGACCGGGGACCGCGGATGGTTCGACGGCGCCGGGCATCTGCACTTCACCGGCCGCGCAAGCGCTCTCATCAAGACCGCGGGATCGAACGTCTCACCGGCGGAGGTGGAATCGGTGCTCGACGCGATGCCCGGCGTGCTGCACAGCTTCGTCGTCGGCCTGCCGCATCCGGTACGCGGCGAGATCGTCGCAGCCGCCGTCGTGCCCTCGCATGATGCGGAGCTGTCCACCGAGGAAGTCATGGCCCACGCCCGCCGCAACCTGTCCGGGTTCAAAGTGCCGACCGTCATCGCAGTGCTCGCCGAGAGCGAGCTACCGATGCTGCCCACCGGCAAGGTCGACCGTCAAGGTCTGGTCAGGCTATTGACGACGGACCGGTTTCAGCTTGACTAGGGAGGGAAAGCCATGGATTTCGCAGCCTTCCGCTTGAGTGATGACGAGCGAATGAAACTTCTTGCAGTGCAGACCGAATGCACCGTCGGGTGGCTCAACAGCGACGGTTGGCCGGTGTCGGCATTCCTAACCTACGTGTTTGAGCGCGATGCGTTCTGGGTGACGTCCTTCCGCGACCGTCC
>NZ_JAVRPS010000201.1:0-5264 GCF_032162105.1 Mycobacterium sp.
TGCCACTGCGACGGGTGTCGGCTGGCTGCGCTGCTTCTGGTTTAGCACTCCACCTGCGCGAGCACTAGGGGTGTCGGCGCTGCGCCCAAGTCTTCGGCGATGATGACTCTGGTGGCCCAGGATCGTCTTCCACATGAATGGGGCCAGATACGCCTCGATCTGCTCGTCGATGTCGGGCGATATCGGCGTCGATGCTGTCGATCCGGCCGAACGTGTGCGCGAACAGGAATTGGCGATGGTCGGCGAGATGCCCACTGAACGCTCGGCCCAACTCATCTTGCTGTTACTTACCTGGACAGGCGGGGTAGGCTTGTGCTACGGATCCACGGCAGACCAAGGTCGGATCGGAAGAGAAGTATCCTCCTCTCGGCTGTGTCGCCCAGCACGAGCACCAGGCACCCACGCGAAGCAAGGCCCATCAACTGGGCACAGCGCGGTGGGCTTGCGTCAGGCGGGGGGAATTTCTCCTGACGCCGAGGCCACATTTCACCGCGCCACCATGCACGCTTGGTAACCAAGTGGTTGTTGCTTCGGACGGCACTCCTTTTCCTCAGGAGCGCCGTCCGACTCGTGTAAACCGAACTCCCGGGGCCGGTAGCGGTCTGCTTACCGAAGCGAGCGGGGAGCTGACGACGCCACTCAGGCGCTGAGCTATCTGCGCCGCTTCTCCTCGGTCAACTGCCTCAACGGCCGTGTGCACCAACTGTTCTCGAAGACCGAGGGCGACGTGACCTTCTACAGCGGCACCACCACCGCCTACCCGTTGCCGCATCCCGGTGACGGGCCTGCGCCAAAGCCGGTGACGCTGCCGGCCGGGGCACTTCACGACGCGCTCGGCATCCATGAGGTCAGCTACACCAAGGGCCAACAGGCCCTCGCGCTCAAGGAGCAGAACTGCAATGAAATCGCCAACAACAACAGGCCTGCCGACCCGACTCGGCGTCAGGTTCGCCATTGCCGCCACGCTGGCGGTCAGCGGCGTCATCCACGCCTACCTGTACATCGACGGCGGCTACCGGTATATCCCGACCGTCGGGTCCGGGTTCCTGGTCCAGGCCACCATCTTTTGTGCGCTGGCTGTGCTGATTCTGGTGGGCGCACCCGAATGGATTAGCTGGGCCGGCGCTGTTCTGTCGGTCGGCGCGCTGATCGCGTTCGCACTCTCGCGCACGATCGGCCTCTTCGGCTTCAGCGAACGCGGATGGAACCCATCACCGTATGCCGCGCTCAGTGTGATCGCCGAGGCGCTCACCGTGGTATTGGTGGTCGCGTTAGTCTTGGTGCGCCGCAGACCCCTCAAAAAGTAGAACCCCACAGCTCGTAAAGCGTTGGCGCGCAATCCCTCATGTCGGCCCGCGGCCTTCGCGTCTGGGCCTGACAACTGTAATTGACACTACGTTGCGGGGCCAAGGAGAGTGGATTCCAAGGCCGTCAGCGGCGCTTATCAGCTGCGGGACTCGGGGCGACATCACAACCACTTACGAACGCGGCATCCTCATCGTCGCGGTGCCGGTTGCCGATGCCGAAGCCGCCGCGGAGGTGCCGGTCGCAGTGCACAGCGCGGGCTGATCGGGCCAGCGGTCGTCGGCTTCACTCGATACCTGGGCTATGGACGATCAGCCGGTGGCGCCTGAAGACCCTGAGGAACGCATCGCCGAGCTGGAACGCGAGCTGGCCGAAGCGCACCGCGAAGCCGCGGAATACGACCGTGCCGCGCCCAACTGCGACGGATCGTACGTGCAGCTGAATCCCGCTGCGCGTGACTACATTTCGCCGGCCGACAGCCACGGGCCACCCCTCGTCTCCCCGCCGCGGAAGGTACCGGCGGCGTTTCGCCTCGCCGAAGTGCTGCCGTTTCGCTGGTGGTCGTCCGCGGGCGTGAATACATCGACGGCGTGGTCCTGGCCGATCAGCGCAACCCCCGCGCGAGCACGATGCGTCACCTCGTTCGCCTATGACCGCGACCGCGACGAGTCCGCAATTGGCTCGGCAGACTGCGCCCGCGACTGAAGGTCGGGATGATCTGTTGGCTGGTCATCGTCATCGGCTGGTTGGCCCTCGCCGCGATCGTCGCGGCGAACATCGCCACCGGCGCCGCAGCGATCACCAGCGCACCGGGCGGCAGGATCAAGGTCGGCGGAAACAACACCACCCAAGCCTTCGTCTGCAACGACAGTCACGTAACCGTCGGCGGTAACTCGAACACGATCACCGCCACCGGCGACTGCGCCAGCCTCACCGTGTCGGGCTCCAGCAATCAGGTCAGCATCGAAAGTGCCGACACCATCAGCACTTCCGGCGTAGGCAACGCCATCACCTACCAGTCGGGCACACCTCGGGTCACCACGGCCGGGGTCTCCAACACCGTCAGCCGCGCTAACCGCTCGCGCGCATTAAAGCCATCAACCCGGTGTCAGCGGCCATCGTGGGACGCGGGGGCTTCGAGCTCGCCCGACCCGTCGCCGTAGCCGTGTTGACCTAGCCCACCGCGCAAAGAATCGAAGATTGCCAGGCCCTGCCCCACCAGGCCGGTGGCGATCTCGCCGAGCCCGTCGGCGCCGTTGAGGACTGTCAGGTTGGCGCCTGACAGACCTTGGGCGGCCTGCTTGACGATTTCAGGCAACTGGTCGATGAGCATCCTGTCCAGGGCCACCCGGTTGTGCGAGGCCGCCGCCTCGGCTTGGATCTTCATCTTCTCCGCGTCGGCGAGCGCCAGGATCCGGACGCGTTCTGCCTCCGCCTCGGCCGGCTTGACGACCTCCGAGACGAGCTCTTGCTGACGGAGTTCGGCGGCGCGCTGAGCCAGTTCGGTGCGCATCTCGAGCACTTCTCGCTGGGCTTGCGCCTCGGCGAGCGGTCCCGACTGGGCGGCCTGGGCTTGTGCCTTGTCGACTTCGGCCTTGTATTGGGCCTGCACGATCGCGGTCTGGCGGGCGTATTCGGCCTGGTTTCGTTGGGACTCCTGCTCGGCCTCCGCGGCTGCCTGGTTGGCCTGTGCCTGGGCGATCTGGGCTTGCTGCTGAATGGCGGCGTTGTGTGGTGCGGACATCGCGAGGATGTAGCCGAGCTGGCCGTCGTCGATGGACTGGATCTGCAGGGCGTCGACGGTGAGCCCGATCTTGGCCATCTCTTGCTTGGATCCGTCGAGGACCTCGGTGGCCAGCTTCTGCCGCTCTTTGATGATCTGCTCGACGGTCATCGAACCGATGATCGAGCGCAGGTGACCGGCGAAGATCCGCCCGGTCAAGACAGCCATCTGTTCTTGGTCGGACAGGAATCGTTGCCCGGCGGACACGATGCTTTCGTCGTCGTTGCCCACCTTGAAGGCGATCACCGCTCGCACGTTCAAGGTGATTCCCTGCTGGGTGACGCACTTTTCGGCGACTTCGGCCTCGCACATCGCCAATGTGAGGAACCGTACCTTGCGGAAGAACGGCATGATGTAGGCGCCGTGACCGGTGACCACACGGAACGGGGCGTTGCCGGGCGCCCGGCCTCCAGAGATCAGCATCGCTTCGTCGGGTGCTGGCACTTTATAGCCGAACATGTTGGGCTCCTTGCAGATTCGCGTTTTGTGACGCAGGTGGTTTCGTCAGCAATCCATGCCGGGCCACGGTTCCACCACAACCGTGCGCGCCCCGCGAGTATCGATCACCAGCACCTCGGTGCCCTTCGCCAGCGGCTGGTCCGACCATGCAAGGTAGGCCTCCTTTGCCCCCTCACGTTGAGCAGGACCTCTCCGGCCCTGCGTCGCCGCGGGTCGCCACGATCAACGACCCGACGCAACCGACCAGCGAGACATCACTCACGCCCCGTATTCTCCTCCCCCGTCCGGTCTGCGATGAGCACCACCTTTGCCGGTGGGCCCAGCCTTCCTCGACCAACGGACATTCGACACCGCCGTCGCCCCCCCGCCACATTCATCGAAAGGCGACACGTACTGCTGCGGCAACGGTGGCGCCCGTCAGCATGCAAGCGGCACGGCGTTACTGGCCTCGTCGGCGTGCCGGGGTGTGAGCGCGCCTGTTGAAATCGCCTCGTCCTGGGCGAGTAGATCGCGGCTTAACCAACTTCGGCACGCATAGTGGGAACGTGAGATCAGAAGCCTGCGCGACGGGGGCCGCACCAACCGGTATCACTGACGGGCGGAATTCGCGCCCGCCGCAGCGCGGTGGTGGATCGCTAGTAGGGCCTTTCGGCCGACATCATCGTGAACACGACAGCGGAAGAGGCGACGGTGACAGTGCCGGATACCCGTCGGTGCCCGACTGCCCTAGGGGCGAGAACGCAGTCGATTGGTACACACGCCGACTGCGCCATCGCCGAGCCACCCACTGCGCGATCAGCGCGACCAGCATCCCGGTCGACCCGGCGACCGGCGCCGCGGGCAGCGACACCCCGATGAGCATCAGATAGCCGACCGCGACACCACCCGCCAGCAGCACTAATCGCACCAGAGTCCAGTGTGTGGCCGCACGGAACCGGGTGGACAGCAGCATGCCCAGCATCAGGGCGACCGTGTGCCCGGCTGCCGTGAAGTCCGCCCCGGACGCCACGACCACCAGGGCGACGGCCAGCCACCAGCCAATCCAGGCCGGGCGCCAGCGCGGCGGTATCGCCGCGGTCAGGGTGCCCAGCACGGCCATCGCGCCGTAGCTGAGCCCGACGTCGCTGGCGCGGGCGATCGAGATCGGCAGCCAGCCGAACTTGATCGCGGCGGCCAGCCCGACGGCAACGATCAGGGTGGCCCCGATGTGACCGAGCGCGAATGCCAGGACCAAACGCCCGCTGTGCCAGAGCAGCTCTGCCAACGCCAGCAGGCACACCAGTCCCGGCAACAAGACGTAGACCTGACCGTCGGCAGTGACGAAGGCACTGCCCAGCAGCGTGCCCAGATGGCCGTGCGCCAGGTTGTGCAGATTGGTACTCAGGTGACTGACCACGCGGTCCTGCACCCCAGGACCCAGCACCAAAAGTGTGGTCGCAACGAGGAGCAGCGTCACCGCGTAGGTCACCGTGACTCGCACCGCGACAAGGCTGGAGCACATTCGCGACACCATCTCGTTCGACCATACCGACCGAGCAATACCGTCCGGTGTCGCGGCTGGCAATTCCGTGCGCGTTCAGTTCCGTCGCTCAGCGTTCCGGCAGCAGATTTCGGCGGAGAATAGAGGTGCCGTCTCTCAGCGTGGAGAAGGAGGTCGGTGGTGCTGAATTGGTCGCTGCTGTCGGGGCCGGTGCCCGTCGTGCTGCAGCTGGTCGCG
>NZ_JAVRPS010000202.1:0-4119 GCF_032162105.1 Mycobacterium sp.
CAGATGCTCAAGGTGAACTCCATCGGTACTGGTGGGCATGTACGTTCGGCGACTACTCCTGTTGAGTGTCCTGCGTTCGGCGAGCGCTCGTATCCACCTGTGGACAGCCCGAATGGTCAGTCGTGGCCCGGTGACCGGATGTGCTCTGGCCATCCCGCCACGACTGGATTGCTCAGGTATCCAATGCCGGTCGTTCCGACCGTGACTGTGTCGCCCGGGTGTAGGAACTCTTGGGGCGTGCGGCCGACACCGGTTCCGCCTGCTGTGCCGGTGCTCATCAGGTCGCCCGGTTGCAGCGTCACAGTGCGAGTCAGGAACTCGAGAAGCGTTGGTATGGAATAGATCATGGTGTCGGTGGTGGCCCGCTGTTTGTACACACCGTTCACGCGGGTGCTGAGCTCGAGAGCGTGCGCATTGACATCGGGTACCTCGTCCGCGGTCACGATGTGCGGGCCGACGGGGCAGAAGGTGTCCGGACACTTGCACAGCGTGATCTGCAAGGGTTCGCGATCCATGACGTCGCGCGCGCTGACGTCGTTGATCATCGTGTAGCCGAAGATGTATTCGTGGGCACGCTCGGCTGGTACCCGGTATGCAGGCTTGCCAATGATGATGGACAGTTCGGCTTCCCAGTCGGTGTGCGTCTCGGGGGTGGGAATTCTGATTGGTTCGTCGGGGCCGATGACCGCTGAGCGCAGTTTGGAGAAGAACACGGGCTCGACGGGATGTAGGCCGGTTTCGGCGAGGTGGTCGGCGTAGTTGCCGCCGGCTAGGAGAAGTGTGGACGTCGGCGCAATCGGGGCCCGCAGTCGCGGTGGATGAACCAATTGCTTTGGGTTTTCACTTGATTGGCGCAGCCGGTCGAGTTCGCGGGGGCCCGCCTTGATCAATGCGGTCAGGTCGGTGTGACCGGTGGGCAGAACCGCGTTTTCGACGCGGATGCCCATCGCTGGATGGCCGCGGGCATCGTCATAGGCAACGATCTGCACTCAAATCTCCTAATCGTCGTGTCGCTCAGTTCGTGTGGCTCTCGTGCACCAACACCCCGCGGTTGGCGAACTCGGTGATCTCGTCGTCGCTGTAACCCAGTTCGCGTAGCACCTCGTCGTTGTGCTCGCCCTGGCGGGCCGGCTGCCGATCGGGCTCTGGGCCGGTGTCGACGGCCTCGGTACCGTCGATGCTCTCAGCGGGCTTGGTGTTGCCGCTGAAGTGCCAGGGCCGGCCGGGGACGGTGATCCGTCCGCCGGCGCCGTCGGGCACCGTGCGGGTGGCGCCCCAGTGTGTCGCCCAGTCGGTCTCGGCGAATTCGGAGATGTCGCGCATCGCGCCGATCGGGATCTTGGCCTCGTCGAGCTGCGCGTCCAGTGAGGCCACGTCGGTGAAGGTCCAGATCCAGCGCTGTACGACCTCGTGCAGGGCGTCCAGATTGCGTCGCCGATCCTGCGGGGTGGCGAAGCGTGGGTCGGCGGCGAGGTCGGGTCTGCGCATCGCGGCCAGGTAGAACGGGAACGACAAGCTGCTGACGAGGCTTACCGGGCTGACGAACCGTGTCCCGTCGGGTCCGATGAAAAACACGCAGTCGGTGGCGCCAAGGATGGGCGGCTCGTCACCAAGTTCGGCATCGGATAAATCTACGTGGACGCGTTCATTGATCGCCAGCATCACCGCGGCCATCGCCACATCGATGTACTGGCCTTGGCCGGTCACGCTGCGCGCATTGAGCGCGGCGAGGATGGCGATCGCGGCATGCAGCCCGGAATAGACATCCGCGTGGGAGAGCGAATCGCTGCGCGGACGGTCCTGCGGGGTGCCCCAGTGCGCGTTCGACATCTCGGTGATTCCAGTCTCCGCCTGCACTGTTGGGGCGTAGGCAGCGCGTGAACGCCACGAGCCGTGCTGGCCGTAGCCGCTGATCGAGGCGTAGACCACATGAGGGTTGCGTGCGGCGACGTCGTCGTAGCCCAGCCCGAACCCGGCGAGGGTGCCGGGGCGGAAGTTCTCCACGATGATGTCGGCCTCATCGCAGAGCCGCAGCGCGATCTCGCGTGCTCCCTCGACGTTGAGGTCGATGGAGATGTCGCGCTTGCCGGCGTTCTGCTGGGCGTAGTAGCCGGAGATCTCCCCGGTACGAGGGAAGGCCCGCCGGGCCATATCCCCGGATGGTGGTTCTATCTTGATCACCTCGGCGCCCAGGTCGAGTAAAGTCTGCGCGCAGTGCGGCCCGGCCAGCACCCGGGAGAAATCGACAACGCGGATTCCAGTCAGTGGAGCCATCTTTCAGCGCCCTTCGAAGCTGGCCAGGCCGGGGCCGTTCTGCTGCAGGGAGGCGACCCCAGTTCGAAAGTCCTCCGATGAGAAGATCGGTTTTTGCAGCTCGGCCATTGCCGCATCGGCGGCGCCGACACCCTCGTTGATCGCGATGGTGACCAGGGCCTTGGTGGCGGCATGCGCAACCGTGGGGCCGCCGGCGAGTTCACGGGCCAGGGTGGCGGCG
Source organism: Mycobacterium sp. (assembly GCF_032162105.1). GTDB lineage: Bacteria > Actinomycetota > Actinomycetes > Mycobacteriales > Mycobacteriaceae > Mycobacterium. The sequence goes on from NZ_JAVRPS010000202.1 coordinate 2,495, forward strand.
GCCTGGTCGAGCTGTTCGTCGGCGACCACCCGGTTGATCACGTTCCAGCGTTCCAGGGTGCGTGCGTCGTAGCGGCGCCCGAGCAGGGCCATCTCCTTGGCCCGCGCGGCGCCGGCGCGCTGCGTGAGCCGCTGGATGCCGCCGGCCAGCGGGTGCAGCCCGACGGTGGCCTCCACCGAGCCGATCGTGGCCGACTCCGCGGCGATGATCAGGTCGCAGGCCAACGCCATTTCCAGTCCGCCGCCCAGACAGTTGCCGTGCACCGCGGCCACGATCGGGATGGGCAGCTCGTCGAAGGCCTGCAGCATCGCCAGGATCGGCCAACCCAAGGTGCCGTCCCCGCGCCCGGCCGCTTCCACCATGTCGTCCAGGTCCGCACCGGCCGAGAAGTGCCGCAGCCCGCTGCGCAGGATCGCCGCCCGCGCGCCGGACTTCCCGACCCAGCGCAGCGCGTCGATCAGCTGCTCGGTAAACCCCAGACCCATCAGATTGTAGGGCCGGTGATTCATGGTGATCACCGCCACCGGACCATCCAGATGACATGCGAAGGACCCATCGGGCTTACTGCGCTTGTTGGAGTCTTGGTTTGCATCCGCGATGGACATCGGGAGTCCTTCCGCCGTCGGTTGTCTCTGGGGGTGTGGCTACGGGTGTCGCATCAGGTCGGGCATGATCCAGGGACCCTCGGGTTCGGCGGCGTCGCGGTTCATCTCGATCGCCAGGACCCCGCCTTCGGGCGCGGTGAGCAGATGCAGATATGTCTGGTCGGGATCGCGAAATATCAGCAGCTGACCGGCGAGGGCTGCGATGACCGGCGAGTGCTCGATCCCGAGGGCGTCCAGGTGTGCGATCCATGCCTGCAGGTCATCGGCGCCGCCGGCGACAAAGTGCACCGGGTCGTAGCCGACGGTGGCGACGGCGGCGGCGGGGGCCCAGCGCAGCTCGATCGGGATGTCGACTCCGGGCAGCTGCAAAATCACCGCGTAGCGGGTGCCGGTGCCGTCGTAGTGATCGAACCGGGTCAGGTGCTCGGCGTCGAACACCCGCCGATACCAGTTCAGGCTGGTGTCCAGGTCGGCGACGGGCAATTTGATGTGGTGCAGGCCTCTAAGGCGTGGGGCAGCCATTGTTGTTCCGTTTCAGGCGAGTTCGGCCATGTGGAGGGCCATCTGCTTGCGTGCCGGTGGTAGGAGTCCGACGAGGGAGAACACGGCGTTACGGGCGAGCTGGGCCGCGCGGTTGTCGACAATAGAGGCGCGGGTCATGAAATTGGTGAAAGTGACTGTGGCGCCGGCGATCGGGCGGCGTCGTCGTTCGTAGCCGTCGAGGTCGGCGTTTTTGGCGCCCTTGATCGACGCGGACAGCGTGTGCGCCAGATCGACCGCATCCTGAATGCCCAGGTTCATCCCCTGCCCTCCTGCCGGACTGTGCACATGGGCAGCGTCGCCGGCCAAGAACACCGGCCCTTGGCGGAACGTGCTGGCGATGCGGTGATGGACGTGGAACTGCGACGACCAGGTCAGTTCGTTCACTCGCGCTCCGGTGGGGCCACGTTCATCGAGGATGTGCTGAACGAAGTCGACGTCGATGACCTCGGGGGGGTTGTCCACCGTCGCGAGCACCCG
>NZ_JAVRPS010000203.1:0-5524 GCF_032162105.1 Mycobacterium sp.
GCGGCCGCGGCCAGGTCATGGCCGACACCCTGGTCGAGCGGGTTACCGGGCGACCCGCCGAGGTCCCGGTCCCGGTCACGGTCGACCTGGTCCTGACCGATGAGAGCCTGCTGGCCGGCAGCACCTCCCCGGCGCGGGTCGCCGGATATGGGCCGGTGCCCGCGGCGATCGGGCGGCGCTTGATCGCGGCCGCGGTCAAGGATCGGCGATCGCGGGCCACGTTGCGCCGGTTGTACAAGCATCCCCGTAGTGGGGCGTTGGTGGCGATGGAGTCCCGGGCGCGGCTGTTTCCGAAGGGCCTGGCCCGGTTCATCGACCTGCGCGACGACACCTGCCGCACCCCCTACTGCGACGCCCCGATCCGCCACCACGACCACGCCACCGCGCACACGCGGGGCGGTCCGACCAACGGGGTCAACGGGCTCGGGGCATGCGAGGCGTGTAACTACGCCAAGGAAGCACCTGGCTGGAAAGTCACCACCACCTACGGCGATCACGGCTGTCACACAGCCGAATTCATCACACCCACCGGAGCCCGCCACCACTCCACCGCACCACCACTACCCGGCCTGATCAGCCGCCGCATCAGCCCGATCGAAGTCGACATCGGCATCGCCATCGCCAAACACGCCGCCTAGCGAGGCTTGCTAGGCTCGTCCGATGTCCGATCCGGTTGCCGGATGACCGGTCCACGCGTCGGCGCGAAGTTCGGCCCCTACGAGTTGTTGTCGCTCATCGGGGCGGGCGGCATGGGTGAGGTCTACCAGGCCTACGACACCGTCAAGGACCGCATGGTCGCGCTCAAGCTGCTGCGGCCTGAGTTGGCCGTCGACCCGAGCTTTCAGGAGCGGTTCCGGCGCGAATCTCGCACGGCGGCACGGCTGCACGAACCGCACATCGTTCCCGTGCACGACTTCGGCGAGATCGACGGTGTGCTCTTCATCGACATGCGACTGGTCGAGGGAGCCAGCCTCAAGGCGGTGCTGGCACGTAGCGGCCCAATGGATCCTGCGCGGGCGGTGGCGATCATCACGCAGGTCGCCGCAGCGCTCGACGCCGCACACGCCAGCGGGTTGACGCACCGCGACGTCAAGCCGGAGAACCTGCTGCTGACCGCCGACGACTTCGTCTACCTAGTGGATTTCGGCATCGCGCATTCGGGCGGGGATTCCGGCCTGACGAGCGCGGGTTCGGCCATCGGGTCGTGTGCGTACATGGCTCCGGAACGGTTCTCCGGCGGCACGGTGGGCCCACCTGCCGACGTCTACTCGCTGGCGTGTGTGCTCTTCGAATGCCTGACCGGGCAACCGCCGTATCCGACGGGGGATCTGCCCAGTCTGATGAGCGCGCACCTGCTGGCGCCGCCTCCCCGGCCGAGCGTCACACACCCGGGCCTGCACCCCTCGTTCGACGCCGTGATCCTGTGGGGCATGACCAAGGACCCGGCCAACCGATGCCCGTCGGCCGGCGAGTTGGCACGCGCCGCGTCCGCCGCAGCGATGAGTGTTGCAGCGCCACCGCCTCGGCCCCAAACCACTTCGCCCCGCCGCCATCTCGGACGCGGAGCAGTGGTCGGCATCGCCGTCGCGGTGGCCGTGTTGGCGGTGGCGGTCGTCGCCGGACTGTGGTTGGCGTTCGGAGGTGACCGGACGACGGACGCTTCGCCAACATCGGCGACCATGACCCGCGTGCCGGTCACCAGCACTCACTCCGAGACCGCTCAACCCACCGTGACCACCGAGAGCACGCCCCCGCCGATCAGCCTGCCCGGCGCCGACGAACTCGGGTTCATCGACTACCCCGCTGCGCGGTGCGCGCCAGGTCAGCGGCCTGCCGCGCTCGCCCTCACCGCGGCGTCGGCACTGGTGGTTTGCCGCTACGGAACGGACAGGTACTACTACCGGGGTGTCCGCCTGAGTGACGGAGCGCAGATTGAACTCGACCACGCCGTCCACTCGGCGGACGGTTTCGACGTGGTAAATCCGGCCGACGGAACCCGGTATCAAATCAGGTCGGCCGCGCTGACCATCGTCACGCCCGACGGAGAGGTGTTCTCCGAGCCGATGATTCAGTACACGTCCAGTTGAGTTCAAGGAGGGTTCGTCCATGACCTCGTCCCGGGGACTCCATCACCAGCGCGAGCGGGCGGACTCGTTCGGTGCCGCGGCACGGGCCTACGACCGACACCGCCCGGAATACCCGAAGCAGTTGATCGACGACCTGGTCGCATCGGGCGTCGAGAACGCGCTTGACGTGGGGGCGGGCACCGGAATCTCCTCGCGTCAACTGGCCGACCGCGGCGTCGACGTGCTGGCGCTGGAGCCCGACCCGCGGATGGCGGAACTGGCCAACGAGAAGGGGATTCGCACCCAGGTCGCGAAGTTCGAGGAATGGGACGCCGCCGAGCAGACGTTCGACCTCGTCCTGTTCGCGCAGTCGTTTCACTGGGTGGACCCCGACGTCGCGCTACCCAAGGTACGACGACTGCTGAGCGGCCGCGGTCACCTGGCGCTGGCGTGGAATCGGTTGTTTCCCCTCACCCCCTCGCGCAGCGACTTCGCGCCGATCTACCGCGACTACATGGAACCCGGCTCACCGCTGGTCACCGCGACGCCCGCCGGGCCCGGGCTCGCCGTCGGCCGCGTCGACGACGTGCTCGAGAAGGCCGGATTCGCCATCCGCCAGCACGCCTACCCACGCGGGGCGCACTACGACCGCGACGAGTGGCTCGACCTCGTCTTCACCTACTCCAACCACCTGGTGCTGCCTGCCGAGAAGGCCGGCGAGTTGCGGGACCGGCTCGCCGCGCACATCGGAACCACCGGCGTCACGGTGGGTGGCGACGCCCTGCTGATCACCGCTCGGCCACGGGCCTAGGGTGAGCGGGTGCCGAAACGCAGCGCCGGTCTCATGCTGTACCGGGTCATCGACGGTGTCACCGAAGTGCTGATCGGCCATCCCGGCGGGCCGTTTTGGGCGCGCAAGGACGATGGCGCGTGGTCGATCCCGAAGGGCGAGTACGCCGATGACGAGGACCCGTGGACTGCCGCCCAACGCGAGTTCCGTGAGGAGATCGGCTTCGACGTCCCGGCCGGGCCCCGCCTCGAGCTCGCCCCGGTCAAGCAACCCGGCGGCAAGATCGTCACCGCCTTCGCCGTTCGCGGCGATCTGGACGTCACCCACAGCAAGAGCAACTCCTTCGAGCTGGAATGGCCAAGGGGATCAGGAAAGGTCAGGGAGTTCCCCGAGATCGACCGGGTCGCATGGCTTTCCGTAGCTGAGGCTCGGTTGAAGCTGCTGAAGGGTCAGTGGCCGCTGCTCGATGGTCTGGTGGAACATCTCGCAGACGCATGACGGGCCGCGTCTCGATCGCGTTGATGGTAAGAGCACGGCCGTGGATCCGCCACCCCGACTTCGTGCGCAGGTACTCGTCGTCGTAGCGGAGATGCCAGACGAGATCGGTCACCTGGTCGTCGCGACGCGTCCAGTGGTGCGCGATGGCCGTGATGCGGCCCAGCGCGTAACCCGGCTCCGGCCCGGAGGCGTACACCTCGCCGACGATCGCGTGCTCGGTGCGCTCCACCGCCAGCGCTTTCATCGCGGCGCGGACGCCGTCGCGGCCCAGCAGCAACCGAACCGGCTCCAGCGAGCGTGGCGGATCGGGTAGGTGCAGTTCGGCTGTTTCGGTGAACAATTCCACCACGTCGTCGAATCGGCGGTCGTCGACGGCGGCCGCGTACAGATGCACCAGATCGGCCAGTGCCAGCCGGTCCGCAACGGACAGAGTCATGAACTCAACGCCAGTCGCTGCGCGCAGTCAGACAACGCGTCGCACGCCTCGTCGATGTCGGAGGTCGGCGGCATCGCCAGCACCACCCGGTCGGCGCCCAACTCCGCGAGCCGACCGGCGCGCTCACCGTCGATCTTGGTGACCATGTGACCGAGGGTCAGCTCCAGTGAATCGGGATCGCGGTCCGCCCGCTCGGCCTCGTCGCGCATCAGCGTGATCAGCCCGGCCAGCTCGGCACCCGCGACGCCCAGCGGTTGGAAGCCGTCGCCGAGTCGTCCCGCCCGCCGTGCGGCCGCCCGGGAGTGCCCGCCGACGTGGATCGGGATGCGTCCCACCGGTGTGGGATGGCAAGCGGCATAGGCGAATTGGAAGAATTCACCGGAGAAGTCGGCGCCGTCGGGCCGATTCTCCCACAACAGTCGCAGCACCTGGATCTGCTCGTCGCCGCGGCGCCCACGGCTCTCGAACGGTGCGCCGCACGCCTCGATCTCCTCGCGCAACCACCCCATGCCGACCGCCAACCGCACTCGGCCGGCCGACAACGCATCGAGGGTGGCGACGCGCTTGGCCAGCACGACGGGATGGTGATTGGGCAGCACCAGCACACCGGTGGCCAGCCCCAGCTTCGTCGTCGTGGCGGCCAGGAACGCCAGCAAGTCAAGGGGGTCCGGCACCGGGCAGTCGGCAGGGATCTCGACCCGGCCCGACTGGTCGTAGGGATAGACACTGGTGTACTGCGTCATCAGCACCGTGTGCTCGACGGCCACGATCGACTCGAACCCGCACGCCTCGACGTGGCGCGCGAAGATCGTCATCCACCCGGGATCGGCGGTCACGCCCGCCGCGACGGGAGCGATCACGGCGAATGCGGGCAGGGTCGTCACGGAAGCCCGTTGCTGCGCCGGATGTCCTCGCGGCACTGCCGACGGGTCTGACCGGTCTGCTGCGTGCACACCCGGACCGGCGACTCCTCCGCGATGGGCAACCGCACGAAGGTGTAGCCCGCGAAGATCGTTCCGGCATCGAACGGTCCGGGGGCCAACGGCATGCCGGAATAGTAGACCGCGGGTCAGCGGTCGAAGAGCGAGCGCGCCCCGAAGGACTAGGCCCGGGTAGTCGGAGTGTCAGCCGACGGCGACGGGCACGCCGACGGGGTGACCATACGTACCCTGACCAGCACCCGGTGCTGGGGCGCCGGGCGCAGTCCCTGCGGCGGGTTGGCTGGCCGTAGCGTCGTCTGCGGCCTTCTGGGTGCAGTTGAGCATCAGGATCATCCGGCCCTGAGAAGTCACCTTCTGCGAGTCGACGATGCATGCCGCCTGGGGCAGGTCGCTGCCAACCGAGCCGCCGAACGACGGCTTGACACCCTGGCTCTTCAAGATCCCGACGGCTCTGCCGTAGGGCTCGCCGACGACGTTGAGCGCTGATGGACCGCCGGGGTCGGAAACAGCCACCGCAGGGGTGAGCAAGGCAGCTCCGACCACTGCGAACGCGCCGGCTCCCAGCACAACAAGCTTCTTCACGTGACCTCCGAGTGTCGCGGTGCGTTGCGAACATATCGCAAATGAGCCTCTTGAGTGAACTTCGGTCACTCCGCGCTCAGTGTTACCTGGGCGCGAATCGCCTCGGCGAGCGCGGCCGCGCGAGGGTCGGTGAAGACCTCCTCGAGCAGCAGCGACCTGCCATCGGGGCCGGCCAGCGGCACCCTCCAATTGGGATATTCGTCGACGGTGC
>NZ_JAVRPS010000204.1:0-6321 GCF_032162105.1 Mycobacterium sp.
AGGCCGCCGACCAGGTGCGCGAGTTGGCCGAGCATTTCGGCGTCGACGAGGTGATGGTCAACCCCGTCGCATCCGCGTACCGCGGCGTCGACCCGGCGACCGCGCCGGCCCGCGAGCGGACGCTGGAACTGCTCGCCAAGGAGCTGTTCTAGGGCGTCAGCGCGATGATCGGAATCTGCCGCGTCGTGCGTTTCTGGTAACCGTCGTAGCGGTTGGAGTTGTTGTCGTTTACCAACTTCCACAACCGCGGGTAGTCGGGGTCGTCGGCGCCGATGATCCTCGCCGTGACGGGGAATCGCTTCGGCCCGACGTTGATCTCGACCTTCGGGTTGGCCTTCGCGTTGTGATACCAGCCGGGTGCCTTCGGGTCGCCGCCCTTGGACGCGACCACGAGATAGTCGTCGCCGTCGCGGGCGTAAGACAGCGAGTTGGTGCGCTGCTGCCCTGTCTTGGCGCCCACGGTGTGCAGCAGCAGGCTCGGCGGTCCGCCGGGGATGTGGTGCCCGATCCGGCCGTTCGTGCCCCTGTAGATCTTGTCGTGCAGCATCAGTAGCGGCACGCCCACGCGCTGCTCGATGAATTCGGAGATGTCCATGGCGTCAGTCTCGTTCAACGGTGTCCAGTTGCGCCAGCGCGTCCTGCAAGATGCGCCCCGTGGCCTCCCGGTCGGGATCGCGCCGCACCACCAGCCCCTTGGCGAAGGACAGCTTGTCGCCGGACTTCCGCGGCGCCACGTGCAGGTGGATGTGGAACACGCTCTGAAATGCGGCTTTGCCGTCGTTGATGACGACGTTGTTGCCGTCGGCATGTAGTCCGGACTGGCGCGCGGCTCGCGCGATGCGCTGCCCGATCCGCACCATGTCGGCGGTCGTGTCCGGCGGGGTATCGGTCAGGTCGACGGTGTGCGTCTTCGGGAACACCAGCGTGTGGCCGCGGACGATCGGGCGGATGTCGAGGATGGCCAGGTAGTCGTCGTCCTCGTAGATGCGGATGGCGGGGGCCTCGCCGGCGACGATGGCGCAGAACACGCAGGGCACCCCGATACGTTAGCCGGTGACGGCCGCCGACAGGTCGGCGAGCCGTTGCGTCTCCTGCTCCGACAGCGCGACGTTCATCGCGCCTGCGGCCTCCTCGGCATGGTGCGGTTTGGATGCGCCGGGAATTGCGACGACGGTATCGCCGTAATAGGTGATCAGCCACGCGAGGGCCACCTGGCTGATCGACGCCTGATGGGCGGCCGCGATCTCGCGCATGCCGTCGATCAGAGGAGCCGTACGGTCCAGCCGCCTGTCGGTGAAGCCGGCCATCAGCCGTCGTGCGCGTGGCATCTTGGCCACCAGGCTGCGGTCGTCGTGGAACCTTCCGGTCAGCATCCCGCTGGCCAACGGGGAGTATGCGATCAACGTGACGCCAAGCCGTCGCGCGGTTTCCAGCACACCGTTGGTCTCGATCTTGCGGTGCAACAGGTTGATCTGAACCTGATTGGTGGCCAAGGGAATTCCGCGCGCGGCCAGGGTCTCGTGCGCGATCTCCATCTGCCGGGCCGAGAAATTGCTGACACCGACGGACCGGATGTCGCAGGCTTCGACCAGCCGGGCCATCGCCTGCACCTCGGTGCGCACCGGCGAGAAGCTGCCGTAGCCCATGTGGATCTGGTGCAGATCGATGGGGAAGGGATCCAGCGCCGTTTCCCGGTCGCCGATGGTGCGCTCGATGCTCTTTGCGGTGCGCAGCAGAGGGGCCCATTTGGTGGCGACGGTGGCGTCCCCCGGTTTGATCCCGGCGTGTTCCAGGCCGCTGCTGAGGCCGCGTTCGGACTTGCCGCCCCCGTACATCTCGGCGGTGTCGAACCAGTTGATGCCGCCGTCGATCGCGGTCTTGACGATCACGTCGACCTGCGACTGGGCCAGCGGGGGAAAGAAGGCCGAAATCAGTCCGGCGCCGGAGAACTGCATCGTTCCCAGGCCGATGGGCGAAACGTGAATACCGGTGCGTCCTAGCTCTCGTGTGGTCACGAGACGAGCATACATCGATGCGAGACATTCGTGTCTCGTCATGAGACGTTAACATCGGTGTGTGACTAAGGCCGATGGCACGACCGAACGGACCCGGGCGGTGATCCTCGAAGCCGCTGCGCGGGTGCTCGGCCGGCGGCCCGACGCGGCGATGATCGACATCGCCGACGAGGCCGGGGTGGGCCGGGCCACGCTGTACCGGCACTTCCCGACGCGCGATTCGCTGCTGCAGGGCGCCGCCGACGCCGGTGTCTCCGAGCTGTCGGCGGGGATCGCGGCGGCGAATCTGGACGACCTCCCCATCGACCGTGCGATCGCCAGGCTGACCAGTGTCTTCCTGCGCACCGGCGCCAAGTACGCCGCCTTGATCACCCAGGACGAAGATCGTCTCGACTCGGTTGACAAGCAGCGTGTGGTCCAGCCGGTCCGCGATGTGATCGACCGTGGTGTGCGCGAAGGGGTACTGCGCGCCGACCCGCCCGCCGAGGTGCTCTTCGAGATGTTCGGGGCGCTGCTGGAGCGGGCGCTGTGGCTCACGGTGGCCGGAACCACCACACCCGAGGCGGCCACCGACGCCGTGGTTGACCTGTTCCTCGATGGTGCGCGAAAGGTGGGTCGCGCGGCCGCCGTTGAGGCATAGATTGACGGTGTGACGGCGGACGTCGACATCGAGGCGCTGGGCCTGCTCGACGGCCTCGAGGGAAAGGCGCGCCAGGAACGCGCCGACCTGATCGCATGGCTGCTCGACCGGGGTTTCGACCTCGACCACATTCGTGGGTCGGTCGCTGCTCCGCTGATGTTGGCCGCCAACAGAGTGCTCGGCGACGACGGGGACTACGTGTCTGCGCGCGAGATCTGCGCGACGGCCGGGTTCGACCTCGAGCTGCTGCAGCGTTTGCACCTCGCCATCGGCCTGCCCAGGATCGAGGATCCCGACGCGGCCGTTCTGCTGCGCGCAGACGCACAGGCCGCGACGGGGGCGAAATTCCTCCTCGAGCTGGGCATCGCTCCCGACGACGCGGTGGCCGTCACGCGGGTGATGACGGAGAGCCTCGCTCATGCCGCCGCGATCATGCGAGAGGCAGCCCTGAAAACCCTGCTGCGGCCGGGGGCCACCGAGATCGAGATTGCCGAAGCGTCGGAGGAACTGGCGCGCAGGGCCGCTCCGATGCTCGGGCCGATGATGGAAGACTTCATCCGCCTCCAGCTGCGGCATTCGTTTGCGATCGAGGCCGTCAACGCCGCCGAGCGCGCCGCGGGAGGATTGCCGGGTGCACGGATGGTCACCGTGTGTTTCGCCGACCTTGCGGGCTTCACCAGGCTGGGTGAATCGCTGCCACCCGAAGAGCTGGAACACGTTGCCAGCAGGCTCGCGGAACTCGCCCACGAGGCGGCCGTCACACCTGTGCGCTTCGTCAAGTCGATCGGTGACGCGGTGATGCTCGTCTGCTATGACCCGGTGCCGCTCTTGGAGGCCGCGCTGGACCTGGCGGACGCCGCAGTGGCAAACGACTTGCCCCGCCTGCGGATTGGCGTTGCCTCCGGGTGCGCGGTGAGCCGTGCGGGCGACTGGTTCGGCAATCCCGTCAACCTGGCGAGCCGCGTGACCGCCGCGGCACGTCCTGGGGCCGTCCTGGTCGCCGAGTCCGCGCGCGACGCCATCGGCAACGCGCATGGTTTCGACTGGTCGTCGATTGGCGCCCGACGTCTCAAGGGCGTCGGCTCCGAGGTGAAGCTCTTCCGCGTGACGCGGCTTGGCTGATATCTCAGGCGTTCTCGCTGGCCCACTCGGCCATCCGGCGGTCGCGCTCGTCCGGGGAGACATCTTCGACGCGGGTCATCACCGTCCAGCGCTGACCGAACGGGTCGACGATCGACGCGAACCGGTCGCCGGTGACGAACGTCTGCGCCGGCTCGCGGATCGTCGCGCCGGCGTTCTCGGCCCGCGCCACGACATCATCCACGTCGGGGCAGTACAGCCCAACGGAGTGAGTGGCGAACTCGCCGCGCTTCGGCGCGGCGAGCTCGTAGGCCTCTTGCGGGTCCGACAGCTGCAGACGGCCCGCCCCAGATCCGTTGCCGAAATCCAGTTCGGCGTGCGCGACGATGCCGTTCGGGCCATCCATCCGCTCGACGAGTTTGGCGCCGAACACCTCCACGTAGAAGTCGATCGCCTCGGCAGCGCCGTCGATGCACAGGAATGGGGTCAGGCTCCTGTAGCCCTCCGGGATTGGTTTGACGCTCATGTCTCCCGATCTTCATAGGGTGGTGCGGTGGGAGCTTGGAAAAACGCGACAGCGGCCCCGATGCGCGGACTCGTCGGCCGAGCGGGCACCACGTCGGCGTTCGACCTCGCTCGGTGGGCGCCATCGGATGCCACCGCGGAGTTCGTGGAACACTTCTGGTCGGTGAGCTGGGACCTGCGCGGGCAGGAGCCATTCGACAACGCGGTGATCACGTTTCCGTCGCTGCACCTCACCCACGAGTGGGGCAGTGACGGCCCGCGCCACGGCTTTCCGCTGCCGAACACGTTGGTGCACGGCGTGGTCGAGCGGGTGTTCCGCACCACCATCAGCCAGCGCGGCGCCGTCGTCGGGGCGCGATTCCGGCCCGGCGGGTTCGCGGCGCGCTTCAACAGGGACGTCGCCCCACTGACGGGGCGGGTGCAACCCGCCGATGACGAGTTGTTCGGTGCGCCACTATGTCTCGACGACGACGTCGAATCGGCATCGGCCAGCCTCGACGAGGCCATCGCCGCTGGTACCCAAGAACGCGACCCGACCTATGCGGCGCTGACCGGGCTGGTGGACCGGATCCGCGACGACGACACGTTGCACCGGGTCGAGCAGGTCATGACGCATTCGCCGTGGAGCGCGCGCACCACGCAGCGGGTGTTCCGTCGCTACGTCGGCGTTCCGGTGAAGTGGGTGTTGTGCCGCTACCGGCTGCAGCACGCCGCTCTGGAGATCGAGACGGACCCGTCGCTCGACTTCGCCGACCTCGCGGTCCGGCTGGGCTGGTACGACCAGGCACACTTCATCAACGACTTCCGTTCGATGCTCGGGTGCACGCCCGGCGAATACGCCGCGAGATACGGCTAGCAGAATGGCCTGAATGGACCCTCGCGACCTCGCCTACGCCGGTGCCGCCGAGCAGGCACGCCTGCTCGCCGCAGGCACCGTCACCGCGCCTGCCCTGCTGGACGTCTACCTCGACCGCATCGCCCGGCTGGACGGCGAAATTCGTTCCTACCGAGTCGTTCTCACCGACTCCGCCCGCCGGGAGGCGGCAGCCGCGCAGGACCGGATCGACGCGGGGGAGCGGCTGCCGTTGCTCGGCGTGCCGATCGCGATCAAGGACGACGTCGACGTCGCCGGCGAGGTGACCACCTACGGCACCAGCGCGCACGGGCCGGCCCCCACGCAGGACGCCGAGGTGGTGCGTCGGCTGCGTGCGGCAGGCGCAGTGATCGTCGGCAAGACCTCGGTACCCGAGATGATGATCTGGCCGTTCACCGAGACCTTGACGTTCGGGGCGACGCGCAACCCGTGGAATACCGAGTTCGCGCCGGGAGGCAGCAGCGGTGGCAGCGCAGCGGCCATGGCCGCGGGACTGGCCGCGCTGGCGCTCGGCTCCGACGGCATGGGGTCGATCCGGATTCCGTCGACGTGGGGCGGCCTGTTCGGCATCAAGCCGCAACGCGATCGGGTGCCGCTGGCGCCGCACGACGGTGCGTGGTGCGGGCTGAGCGTCAACGGCCCGCTCGCGCGGACCGTCGAGGACGCCGCACTGTTCCTCGACGTGACGGCCACCGACGCACCGGACGGCGGTTTCGTCGCGGCGGCGGCGCGCGCACCGGGCAGGCTGCGGATCGCGCTGAGCACCAAGGTGCCGCCCCCGCTGACCGCGCGGGTCGGCAGGGCGCAGCGGGCCGCGGTCGCCGAGGCCGGCGCACTGCTGCGCGAACTGGGCCACGACGTGGTCGAACGCGATCCCGACTATCCGCCGAGCGCGGTGTACGGCCAGGCGCTGCCGCGCTACTTCCGCGGCGTCCACGACGACGTCGATGCGCTGCCGCGGCCGGAGCGCCTCGACCGCCGCACGCGTATGTTCGCGCGGATCGGCGGGCTCGTGTCGGAGCGTCGGGTCGCCGCGATGAGCACGGCGGAGGCGGATGTCACCGCGCGCGTCACCGCCATCTTCGACGACGTCGACGTGCTCATCACGCCGGGCACGGCGACCGGGCCGTCGCGCGTCGGCGCCCACCAGCGCCGCGGCGCCATCTCGACGCTGGCGCTTGTCGCGG
>NZ_JAVRPS010000205.1:0-5473 GCF_032162105.1 Mycobacterium sp.
GCGAAAGCGACCTCGCCCTTGCCGGCGGTGTGTCGATCATGCTCGAACCCCGCAAGATGTCCTCGGGATCGGCTCAGGGCATGTTGTCGCCGACGGGACGTTGCCACGCGTTCGACGTGAACGCCGATGGCTTCGTCTCTGGCGAGGCGTCTGTGGTGTTGCTGCTCAAGCGCCTCGAGGACGCGCTGGCCGACGGCGACCGCGTCCTCGCCATCGTGCGCGGTACTGCGTCTAACCAGGACGGCCACACGGTCAACATCGCCACGCCGTCCTGCGACGCACAGGAGGCGGCCTACCGGTCGGCCCTGGCGGCCGGCGGCATTGATCCCACGACGATCGGCATGGTCGAGGCACACGGCACCGGCACGCCCGTCGGTGATCCGATCGAGTTCGCGAGCCTGGCCGCCGTGTACGGCACGGCCGGACCCACTGCCCTCGGCTCGGCGAAGACCAACTTCGGCCACAGCCAGTCGGCATCGGGCGCGGTCGGCCTGATGAAGGCCATCCTCTCGCTGCAACACGCGACCATCCCGCAGAACCTGCACTTCACGGCGCTGCCCGAAGAGATGGCGCGCATCGAGACCAACCTCTTCGTGCCGGAAGAGCCGACGCCATGGCCCACCAATGGCCACCACCCGCGTCGTGCGGCGGTGTCGTCGTACGGGCTGTCGGGCACCAACGTGCACGCGATTCTCGAGCAGGGACCGGCCGAGCAGGCGCCGCGCACGGTCGAGCAGTCCGACGCAGGCCAGCTGGCGGGACGGACGCTGTTCCCGCTGTCCGCCACCTCGGTCGAGGAATTGCACGCCACGGCAGGCCGACTGGCGGACTGGGTGGAGAACCACGTCGAGTCCGAGGCCGAGTTGTCGGATCTGGCCTACACGTTGGCGCGCAGGCGTGCGCACCGCTCGGTGCGGGCCGTGGCGTTGGCCGGCGACCACACCGAGCTGGTCACCGCCTTGCGGGAGCTGGCCGAGGGCGAAGTGCCCGTCGAGCCAGCGGTCGCCCAGAGTGACCACGGCCCGGTGTGGGTGTTCTCCGGGCAGGGCTCGCAATGGGCCGCGATGGGCGCAGGTCTGCTCGCCGCCGAACCGGTGTTCGCCAAGACCGTCGCGGAGATCGAACCGCTGATCGCAGCCGAGTCGGGATTCTCGGTCACCGAAGCGATGTCGTCTTCGGAGACGGTCGCCGGGATCGATCAGGTGCAGCCCACCGTGTTCGCGGTTCAGGTCGCGCTTGCCGCCACGATGACGTCCTACGGCGTGGTGCCGGGAGCCGTCATCGGCCATTCGATGGGTGAGGTGGCTGCCGCCGTCGTGGCGGGTGCGCTGTCGCTCGCCGACGGTGTCAAGGTGATCTGCCGGCGGTCCAAGCTGATGGCGAAGATCGCGGGTTCGGGCGCGATGGCGTCGGTGGAGTTGCCTGCCCAGCAGGTGCTTTCCGAGCTGGCCGCGCGTGGCGTCAACGACGTCGTGCTGTCCGTGGTGGCGTCGCCGCAGTCGGCGGTCGTCGGCGGGGCCAAGGAATCAGTGAGCGCCCTCGTCGCGGAATGGGAGGCCCGCGGGGTGATGGCGCGCGAGGTGGCGGTCGACGTGGCATCGCATTCACCTCAGGTCGATCCGATCCTCGACGAGTTGGCCGAGGTGCTCGCCGACATCGAGCCGATGGAGCCGACGGTCCCGTACTACTCGGCAACGCTCTACGACCCGCGTGATCCGGCCGATTTCGACGCCTACTACTGGGTGGACAACCTGCGGCACGCGGTCCGGTTCGGTGCGGCCGTGCAGGCGGCGCTCGAAGACGGATTCCGGGTGTTCGGCGAACTCGCGCCGCACCCACTGCTCACCCACGCGGTCGACCAGAACGCCCGCAGCCTCGACATCCGACTTGCGGCGCTGGCGAGCATGCGGCGCGAACAGGAGCTGCCCAACGGGCTGCGCGGGTTCGTCGCGGACGTGCACAGTGCAGGCGCCGCGATCGACTTCGCCGTGCTGTGGCCCGACGGGGCGCTGGTGGACGCGCCGCTGCCGACGTGGACGCATCCTCGCTTGATCCTCTCCCGCGATGGGCTGGAGCAGGGCGCCTCCACGCTCGCGGTTCATCCGCTGTTGGGTGCACACGTCCGGTTGCCCGAGGTACCCGAACGCCACGTTTGGCAGTCCGACGTCGGCACGAACGCGCAGCCGTGGCTCGGCGATCACCAGGTGCACAGCGTGGCCGCACTGCCCGGCGCCGCCTACTGCGAGATGGCGCTGGCCGCGGCCCGCGCGGTTCTCGGCGAGGCGTCCGAGGCTCGTGACATCGCGTTCGAGGCGATGCTCCTGCTCGAGGAGGACACCCCGGTGTCGGCCGTCGCGTCCATCACCCCTGCCGGCGTGGCCGAGTTCCAGGTGCAGACCCACCTCGACGGTGAGGAGACCCGAAGGGCGACGGCGGTACTCAGTGCGGTGGACGGCGAGGACGTGCCGGCCGCGTACCAGATGTCCGAACTCCTGGCCGCCCATCCAGTGGAACTGGCCGGCGCAGAGATGCGGGACTGGTACGACGCACGGGGAATCCAGTACGGCCCCGCGTTCACCGGTCTGACGACTGCGCACACCACCGAGGGACCTGGTGGATCCGTGCTGGCCGAGGTGGCGTTGCCGGGTTCGATCCGATCCCAGCAGGGCGCCTACGGCGTGCATCCAGCGCTCTTGGACGCCTGCTTCCAGGCGGTCGGTGCGCACCCCGATCTGCACTCCGACGTCAGCGGAACGCTGATGCTGCCGTTGGGCGTGCGACGTCTGCGCGCGCACGCATCGACCCGCAACGCCCACTACTGCTACGTGCGGTTGACCAGCGCCAGCGCGGCGGCGGTCGAGGCCGACATCGAGGTGCTCGACGAGCACGGCGCGGTGCTGCTCTCGGTCACCGGATTGCGCATGGGCACCGGCGTCTCCGAGGCGGGGCAACGTGACCGCACTCTCAACGAGCGGCTGCTGACCATCGACTGGAAGCGGCAGGACACTCCCGAGGCCGAGGCCGTCGAGGCGGGCTCTTGGCTCGTGGTCAGCACGTCGGACGGGTCCGACATGTTCGCGACCGAGTTGGCCGAAGCGCTGAAGGTCAAGGAGGCTCAGATCGCGACGATGGTCTGGCCGCAGCGCGCCGATCACGAGGCCAACGCCCAGCTACTGCGGGCGCAGCTCACCGCCTCCGCGTTCAGAGGCGTAGTGGTGGTCACGCCACGAGACGCCGCGTCGGACGCCGAGGCCCCGCGCAAGGGTGGAGACCTGGTGCGCCACCTGGTGCGCATCGCGCGCGAGCTGCCGGAGGTCGTTGGCGAGCCGCCTCGGCTGTTCCTGGTCACGCGGGACGCCCAGACGGTGCGTGCGGGTGACGTCGCCAACCTGGAGCAGGGCGGGCTACGCGGGCTCATGCGGGTAATCGGCATGGAGCACCCAGGATTGGCCGCCACCCAGATCGACGTCGACGACGCCACGGGTGCCGAGCTGGTTGCCACGCAGCTGCTGGCCGGTTCCGATGAGGACGAGACCGCCTGGCGGGACGGCGAGTGGTACACGGCTCGGCTCAACCTGAGCCCGCTGCAGCCCGACGAGCGGCGGTCCGTCGTGGTCGAGCCCGAGCGGGACGGCATGCGGCTACGGATCCGCCAGCCGGGCGACCTTCAGTCGGTCGAGCTTTCGGCCTACGACCGCGTGCCGCCAGGACCGGGTCAGATCGAAGTGTCGGTCACGGCGTCGAACCTGAACTTCGCCGACGTTCTGGTGGCGTTCGGCCGGTACCCGAGTTTCGAGGGCCGGTTGCCCGAGCTCGGTGCCGACTTCGCCGGTGAGGTCACCGCAGTTGGCGTCGGTGTTACCGAGCACCAGGTCGGTGACCGGGTCGCCGGGATCTCCGCCAACGGTGCGTGGTGCACGTTCGTCACCTGCGATGCCGCCCTCGCGGTCAAGATTCCGGAAGGGGTGCCAGAGGAGCGGGCGGCAGCGGTGCCCAGCGCGCACGCCACCGCCTGGTACAGCCTGCACGACCTGGCCAGGATCGAAACTGGCGACAAGGTGTTGATTCACTCCGCCACCGGCGGCGTTGGTCAGGCGGCCGTTGCCATAGCCAAGGCCGCGGGCGCCGAGATCTTCGCAACCGCGGGTAGCCCGGATCGCCGAGAACTGCTGCGCACCACGGGAATCAAACACGTCTACGATTCCCGCAGCACCGAGTTCGCCGACGCGATCCGCAAGGACACCGACGGATACGGCGTCGACGTCGTGCTCAACTCATTGCCCGGTGCCGCCCAGCGGGCGGGTCTGGAACTGCTGAGCTTCGGTGGTCGGTTCGTGGAGATCGGCAAGCGGGACATCTACGGCGACACAAAGATGGGGCTGTTCCCATTCCGTCGCAACCTCTCGTTCTACGCCGTCGACCTTGGGCTGCTGACGATCACCAACCCAGGCAAGCTGCGGCGTCTGCTCGAGACGATCTACCAGAAGATCGCGGATGGCACGCTGCCGCTGCCGGAGACCACGCACCACCCGCTCAGCGACGGTGCGACGGCCATTCGGGTGATGGGCGCCGCCGAGCACACCGGCAAGCTGGTGCTCGACGTCCCGCACACGGGCAAGCACAGGGTGGTCCAGCCGCCCGAACAGGCACCGGCCTTCCGTTCCGACGGTGCATACGTCATCACCGGCGGTCTGGGTGGCCTTGGGCTCTTCCTTGCCGACAAGATGGCATCGGCAGGCTGCGGACGGATCATCCTCAACGGTCGGTCCCGTCCGAAAGCCGATGTGCTGCAAGCGATCGAGCGCATCCGGGAACGCGGCACCGAGGTCGAGGTGTCACTCGGTGACATCGCCGAGAGTGGCACCGCGGAGCGCCTGGTGGCGGATGCGACCGCCACGGGGCTTCCGCTGCGCGGTGTGTTGCACGCGGCGGCGGTCGTCGAGGACGCCACGCTCGGCAACATCACGGACGAGCTGGTCGAACGGGACTGGGCGCCCAAGGTGTACGGCGCGTGGAACCTGCACGAAGCCACGAAGGCTCAACCGCTGGACTGGTTCTGCTCGTTCTCGTCGGCAGCGGCCATGGTGGGTTCGCCCGGCCAGGGTGCCTACGCCGCGGCCAACAGCTGGCTGGACTCCTTCACGCACTGGCGCCGCGCGCAGGGTCTGCCTGCCAGCGCCGTCGCGTGGGGCGCGTGGGCCGAGATCGGAAAGGGCCAGGGCATGGCCGAGGACGGCTCGATGGCCATCGCACCGGAGGACGGTGCCCATGCCTTCGACGTCCTGGCGCGCTTCAACCGCGGCTATACCGGCTACGCGCCGATCGCCGGGACACCCTGGTTGACGGCATTCGCGCAGACCAGCAAGTTTGCCGAGGCATTCCAGTCCTTGGGCAGGGGCAGCTCGGGTACCAGCCAGTTCCTCGCCGAGCTGAACGAACTGCCGCGCGACGAGTGGCCTGCCCGGCTCCGGCG
>NZ_JAVRPS010000206.1:0-8689 GCF_032162105.1 Mycobacterium sp.
CGATCGCCCTGGTGGCGGCGGTGCAGTCCTGCCCGGTGTTGATCAGGGACGCGGCGACCGCGCCCTGGATGGCGGCGTCGAGGTCGGCGTCGTCGAACACCACGAAGGGCGCCTTGCCGCCGAGCTCGAGTTGAGTGCGGTGCCCGTGCACGGCGGCCGCGGCCATCACCCGCCTACCCACCGCGGTCGAGCCGGTGAACGTCACCAGGTCGACGTCGCGGTGCCCGGCCAGGGCCGTGCCGACGTCGTGCCCAGCTCCTGTGACGACGTTGAACACGCCGTCGGGCAGCCCGGCTTCGGTGGCCAGCCGGGCCAGCGTCAACGTCGTCAGCGGGGTGATCTCGGCGGGCTTGATCACCACCGAGCAGCCTGCGGCCAACGCGGGCAACACCTTCCACACCGCCATCTGCAGCGGATAGTTCCATGGCGTGATCGTGGCGACGACGCCGATGGCCCCGCGCCGGATGCTCGACGTGTGATCGGCGGAGTACTCGGCGGTCGCCTTGCCCTCCAGGTGCCGCGCCGCACCCGCGAAGAAGTCGATGTTGTCGACACTGCCCGGCACGTCGAACTCTCCTGCCAATCGCACCGGCTTTCCCGTCTGACTGACCTCCTCGGCCACCAGATCCTCGGCGTGCTCGCCGGCCAGCTTGGCCAACTTGGCCAGTACTGCCGACCGGTCGGCCGGCGTTGCGGCGGCCCAACCCGGCAACGCCTTGCGCGCGGCCGCCACTGCTGAGTCGACGTCGGCCGTGGTCGCAAGGGCGTACTCCGCGACCACGCCGCCGTTCGCCGGATTGACGATCTTGAACCGCTGACCGCCGGTCGCCACTGCGCTGCCGTCGATCCAGCTGCTCGTCTTGGTCATGGCGCAAACGCTAGCGGACCTAGTTGAGCCGGGCGGCGCATTCCCGCGGTACCGGCGGTCTCAGACGCGCGATTTCATCGGCATAGTTGCTTGATTCGACGGATTCCGTGCACAATCGTGGGCATGGTCAAGCCGGACGGATCCCCCGGCATCCAAGCCGTCTCGTTGCGAATCAACCAGTCCCGGCCAGGTGCCGCCTACCAACTCGATGAACTCTCCAAGGCGATC
Source organism: Mycobacterium sp. (assembly GCF_032162105.1). Classification (GTDB taxonomy): domain Bacteria; phylum Actinomycetota; class Actinomycetes; order Mycobacteriales; family Mycobacteriaceae; genus Mycobacterium. The sequence goes on from NZ_JAVRPS010000206.1 coordinate 1,097, forward strand.
ATCGAGAAGCTGCAGCAGGACGGGCGGCGGTCGTACGCGGGCATCGGAAAGGCCGTCGGTCTGTCCGAGGCCGCCGTACGCCAGCGCGTCCAGCGCATGGTCGACGCAGGCGTCATGCAGATCGTGGCGGTCACCGACCCGATGCAATTGGGCTTCGCGCGTCAGGCCATGATCGGCATCCGGTGCACCGGCGACACCACCAAGGTCGCCGAGAAGCTGGCCGCCATTGAATCCGTCGACTACGTGGTGCTCACCGCGGGGTCCTTCGACGCCATCGTCGAGGTGGTCTGCGAGGACGACGGGGACCTGCTGGACCTGCTCAACAAGAAGATCCGCGCCGTACCGGGAGTGATATCCACCGAAACCTTGGTTTACCTGAAACTCGTTAAACAGCAATACAATTGGGGAACTAGATGACAACAGTAGTAGAGCAGAAGACTTCGACCGATCTGGCCGCAAAGGCGAAGCGCCACCTGTGGGGCCACTTCGCCCGCCACGGCGAGGACATCACCCCGCCGATCATCACCCGCGGCGAGGGCGTCCACATCTGGGACGACAAGGGCAAGCAGTACATCGACGGGCTCTCCGGCCTGTTCGTGGTGCAGGTCGGTCACGGCCGCAAGGAGCTCGCCGAGGCCGCGGCCAAGCAGGCCGAGACGCTGTCGTTCTTCCCGCTGTGGTCCTACGCCACGCCCCCGGCGATCGAGCTGGCCGAGCGGATCGCGGGCTACGCGCCGGGCGACCTCAACCGGGTCTTCTTCACCACCGGCGGTGGCGAAGCCGTGGAGACCGCATGGAAGCTGGCCAAGAACTACTTCAAACTGACCGGCAAGCCGGGCAAGTACAAGGTCATCTCGCGCTCGATCGCCTACCACGGCACCCCGCAGGGCGCGTTGGCCATCACCGGCCTGCCTGCGTTCAAGGCGCCCTTCGAGCCCCTCACCCCTGGCGGGTTCCGAGTGCCCAACACCAACTTCTACCGCGCACCGGAGCCTTTCGACACCGACCTCAAGGCCTGGGGCCGGTACTGCGCCGACCGGATCGCCGAGGCCATCGAGGCCGAGGGCCCCGACACGGTGTGTGCCGTCTTCCTGGAACCGGTGCAGAACGCGGGCGGCTGCTTCCCGCCGCCGCCCGGATACTTCGAGCGGGTCCGCGAGATCTGCGACGAGTACGACGTGCTGCTGGTCTCCGACGAGGTGATCTGCGCCTACGGCCGCATCGGGTCCATGTTCGCGTGCGACGACTTCGGCTACGTGCCGGACATGATCACCTGCGCCAAGGGCCTCACGTCGGGATACTCCCCGATCGGCGCGATGATCGCCAGCGATCGGTTGTTCGAGCCGTTCAACGACGGCAAGACCACGTTCGGTCACGGCTACACGTTCGGTGGCCATCCGGTGTCGTCGGCCGTCGCGCTGGCCAACCTCGACATCTTCGAGCGCGAGGGCATCAACGACCACGTCAAGGAGATGGCCCCGGTGTTCCGGGCGACGCTCGAGAAGCTCTACGACCTGCCGATCGTCGGCGACGTGCGCGGTGAGGGCTTCTTCTACGGCATCGAACTGGTGAAGGACAAGGTCACCAAGGAGACGTTCAACGACGAGGAAAGCGAGCGGCTACTCCGTGGTTTTCTTACGCCCGCGATCTACGAAGCGGGGTTGTACTGCCGCGCCGACGATCGCGGCGACCCAGTGGTCCAGTTGGCTCCCCCGCTGATCAGTGGTCAGAAGGAGTTCGACGCGATCTACGAGATCCTGCACGGCGTGTTGAGCGAAGCCAGCCGCAGGATCTAGCGAGGACGTTATCGTCGGCGCGTGCCAACGAAGTCGCGCCGCGGACGCGAGGAGCAATACCGGTGAAGCCGCCGATCCACCCCGTCCGCTGGCAGCCGCCGCCCGTGGACCCGCTGCCCGACCAGCCCGCCCGACCGGTCACGGTCGTCCCGCTCCCAGGCGACGGGCCCGAGGACGTCGTCGTCGACGCCGACGGCCACCTCTGGACGGGTCTGGTCGACGGGCGCATCGTGCGGATCTCGCCCGACGGCGGCGAGAAAACCGTCGTCGCCGACACGGGTGGCCGCCCGCTCGGCATGCACGTCGCGCGTGACGGTCGGGTACTCATCTGCGACAGCTACCGCGGGCTGCTGTCGATGGACCCGAAGAGCGGCGAGCTGACGACGTTGGTGGAAAAGATCGACGGTCGGCCCTTACGATTTTGCTCGAACGTCACCGAAACATCCGACGGCACAATCTATTTCACCGAGTCGACCAGCGAATTCCACTTCGAGCACTTTCTTGCACCGATCATCGAGGCGCGCGCCACGGGGAGCCTGTTCCGCCTCGCGACCGATGGCACCGTGACCACGCTGGTCGACGGCTTGTACTTCGCCAACGGGGTGACGGCGACCGCCGACGAGTCGGCGCTGGTGTTCGCCGAGACCGTGGGGCGCAGGCTGTCCAAGTACTGGCTGACGGGTCCGCAGGCGGGAAGCGTGACGCCGTTGGCGGAAAATCTTCCCGGCATGCCCGACAACATCTCGACGGGTTCCGACGGCCGGATCTGGACCGCGTTGGTGACGCCGGTCAACACCGCGGCCGAGGGCCTGATGCCGCGGGCCCCGTGGATTCGACAGGTGATCTGGCGGCTCCCGGCTCGACTGCAGCCGAAGGTCAAACCCGAGATCTGGGTAGTGGGCTTCGACGCGGACAGCGGCGCCGCGGTCGGCGGCATCCGAACGACGCATCCCGACTTCGGCGGCGTCACGGGCGTCGTCGAATCGGCGGGCCGACTGTGGATGTCGACGATCGAGTTCCCGGCCGTCGCGTACTTCGAGCCGTGACGGCTCTCGAGCCGCCCCACTGGTAGCAATAGTCACTCTGGTAACAGCGTGGCTACCGGAAAATGCGGGCCAGATCTCCTACCCTGCAGACACGATGGCTACCTTCGGATCCGCCCCGCGCCGGGCAGCGTGCCTGCTCGTGGCAGCCGCGCTGCTGACCGCACCCGCCCTGGTCAGTACGCCCGTCGCGCACGCCGACGACGCCTGCCCGTACCGCGTCACGACGCCCCCGGCCGTCGACTCGTCAGAGGTCCCGACCGCGGGTGATCCGCCAGCCCCGCTACCGGTACCGGCCACCCCACTCGGCGGTGACGCCCTGTCCAGCTGCGGCATCGTCACCGCACCCGGCACGCCCCCGCTGCCTGGCGACGTCTCCGCCGAGGCGTGGCTGGTCGCCGATCTCGACACCGGCGAGGTCATCGCCGCCAAGGACCCACACGGTAGGCACCGGCCCGCCAGCATCATCAAGGTCCTGGTGGCCATGCAGGCGATCAAGGAGCTGCCGATCCACAAGCAGGTGATCGGTACCGTCGAGGACTCCAATGCCGAGGGCACCCGGGTGGGCGTCGACGAGGGTGGCGTCTACACCGTCGACGACCTGCTCCACGGCCTGCTCATGCACTCGGGCAACGACGCCGCGCACGCCTTGGCGGCCCAACTTGGCGGTATGGACGCCGCGGTGGGCAAGATCAACGACCTGGCGGGCAAGCTCGGCGGCCGCGACACCCGCGCGGCCACGCCATCGGGCCTGGACGGCCCCGGCATGAGCACCTCGGCCTACGACCTCGGACTGTTCTACCGCTACGCCTGGCAGAACGCCGTCTTCACCGACATCGTCGCAACCCAGAAGTACGACTTCCCAGGCCATCCCGGCAACGCCGGCGAGGAGAACAACCCCGGCTACCAGCTCGAGAACGACAACCAGCTGCTCTACAACTACCCCGGCGCCATGGGTGGCAAGACCGGCTACACCGACGACGCGGGCCAGACGTTCGTCGGCGCGGCCAACCGCGACGGACGCCGACTGGTCGCGATCATGCTGCACGGCACCCGCCTGCCGATCGCCCCGTGGGAGCAGGCCGCACACCTGCTCGACTACGGCTTCGCGACCGCGCCTGGCACCAAGGTCGGCGCGTTGATCGAGCCAGACCCCTCGCTGCGGGCGACCAAGGTCGATCCGGCCGCCGATCCCGCGGCCGCCCAGGCCGTCGCCTCCACGCTGCCACCCGCCGACGCCATGCCGGTCAGGGTCGGTGTCGGTGTCGTAGGGGCCGTGGTGGTCTTCGCTCTCATCATGGGTGCGCGCACGCTGAACCGCCGTCCCACCATCTGACGGTCAGGGACGTCGCCGGGTCAGGTGCGAAAGCCCGAGTGCACCAATGGCTCCCACCGCCGCGGCGGCAATCGCGCCGCGGGCCCCGAGGCCTTGCCGTACCTCCACGCGAGGCGTGATCTCCGCCGGGTCGGGCGGGCCGACCGGCGCGATGGCGAGATTGTCCGACGACGTCGCCGCCCACGCCGTCGCGAACAGGATCAACCGCGCCGTGATGTAGGCGAACACCATCAGTCCCAGCACCGGACCGAAGGTGGCGCCCGCCGGCCCGTGCACCACCGACTTCAGATAGATCGACGCCACCTGTTTGAAGATCTCGAAGGCCACGGCAGCCAGCAGTCCCGCGCGCATGGAGCTGCGCAGCGTGACCGCCTCCCGCGGCAGTCGGGCGATGATCCAGGTGAACAGGAGCCAGGACACCAGCAACGACAACACCAACGACACCGCGCGCAGGATCCCGCTCAACGCCGAAACGTCGGAAATGCCAACCCATCCCAGGACCCGCGTCATGAGGTCCGAGCTGCCGAGCACGGTCAGCGCGATGGTGATGGCCAACACCACGAACGTCGACACCAACGCGATCAGGTCCGACAGCTTGGTCACGAAGAAGTTTCCTGGCTCGCGGCGCTGCTGCCACATGGAGCTGAGCGCCTCACGCAGGTTGGCCATCCAGCCCAGCCCGGCCCACGCCGCGGTGGCCAGGCCGATCACGCCGACCGACGTCCTCGACTCGATCGCCGAGTCCATCAGACTGATGAGTTGCTGCCCGAGATCAGCGGAAACCGCGGACTTGATCTGCATCTCGATCTCGGCGAGCAGATCCGGCCGCCGCGACAGGACGAACCCGGCCACGGCGAACGCGACCATCACCAAGGGAAACAGCGCGAAGACCGTGAAATACGTGATGCCAGCGGCGAAGAAGTCGCCCTTGCTGTCCTGGTAGCGCTCCTGTGCCCGCATGACGCGGTCCAACCAGACGAACCTGGTCCGCAGCCGGTCCATGAAACCCGGTTTGGCCGGTTCGGTCACACCAGCCACACGACCCTCCTTGGCGCTACGGACGTTTCGAAAGAAACCCTAACCGGTCATACACCCGCTGCAACGTCGTCGCAGACACGTCGTCGGCGCGCCGGGCACCCGCCGCGAGCACGGCCTCCAGTTCGGCCGGGTCGGCCAGCATCTCGTCCACCCGCGCCTTGATCGGCGTGACGAACTCCACGACGGCATCGGCGGTGTCGGCCTTCAGGTCGCCGTAACCGCGCCCGGCGTAGCCCTCGACCAGCTTGTCGACCTCGGTGCCGGTGACGGCGGACTGGATGGTCAGCAGGTTGGAAACCCCCGGCTTGGCGTCGCGGTCGAAGCGGATCTCGCGCTCGCTGTCGGTGACAGCCGAGCGGATCTTCTTCGCGGTCTTCTTCGGGTCGTCGAGCAGGCTGATCAGTCCTGCGTCAGTGGCCGCGGACTTGCTCATCTTCGCGGTCGGATCCTGAAGGTCGTAGATCTTGGCCGTGGCCTTCTGAATCATCGGCTCGGGTACCACGAACGTGTCGGGGAACCGCGCATTGAACCGCTGCGAGACGTCACGGGCCAGTTCGAGGTGCTGCCGTTGGTCCTCGCCGACCGGCACCAGGTCGGTGTCGTAGAGCAGGACGTCGGCGGCCATCAGCACCGGGTAGGTGAACAACCCGACGGTCGTCGCGTCCGCGCCTTCCTTCTGCGACTTGTCCTTGAACTGCGTCATCCGCGACGCCAGCCCGAAACCGGTGAAACACCCAAGCACCCAACTCAATTCGGCGTGTGCGGGCACGTGGCTCTGCACGAAGACGGTGGCCCTGGCAGGGTCGATACCCAACGCCAGGTACTGCGCAGCGGTCACCAGGGTGCGCTTGCGCAGCATGTTGGGATCCTGCGGGATCGTGATCGCGTGCAGGTCGACGACGCAGAAGTACGCGTCGTGGTCGTCCTGCAGGCCTACCCACTGGCTGATCGCTCCCAGCGCGTTGCCGAGATGCAGGGAGTCGGACGTGGGTTGCACGCCGGAGAAGACGACTCTTCCTGGCGCTCTGGTGGCGTTGGTGCTCATGATGCCCTCAATACTTTCACGCCGGGCCAACGGCATATTCGACGGTCACGGGGGCGTGGTCGGACCAGCGCAGCGCGTAGGCGTCGGGCCGTTCGACCCTGGCGGCGAGGACGCTCGGGGCCAGGGCGGCGCTGGCGAGCTGATAGTCGATCCGCCACCCCGCGTCATTGTCGAACGCCTTGCCCCGCCACGACCACCAGCTGTACGGCCCGGCCACACCGGGGTGCAGGACGCGGACCACGTCCACCCAGCCGGTGGCCAGCAGATCGGTCAGCCATTGACGCTCGCTCGGCAGGAAGCCCGACTTCTTCTGGTTGGCCTTCCATGCCTTGATGTCGGACTCGGTGTGGCCGATGTTCCAGTCGCCACAGACCACCGCGGCGCGCCCAGCGGAGTTCAGCGTCCCCATCCGGCCCGCGACGGCAGCCATGAAGCGTTCCTTCTCCAACTGCCGGTCGGTGGCGGCCTCGCCGGTCGGGAAGTACACGCTGGCGACCACGAGGCCGCCCGTGTCGATCTCGAGATAGCGTCCGTGCGAGGCGAATTCGTCAGCCTCGGGTCCGATGAGCACTCGGCTGATCGGGTGCCGGCTCAGCACGGCGACGCCGTTGCGGCCCTTGAGGTGGGGGTCGGCCGAGGCCAGCTGCCAGCCGTCGGCGAGGGCGGGCGCGAGCGCATCGGCCAGCTGCTCGTCGTCGGCCCGGGTCTCCTGCAGGCACACGACGTCGGCCGTCGTCTCCTTCAGCCAGGCCAGCAGTCCGAGATTCTCGGTTGATCGCTGCTTGACCGCCGCGCGGATGCCGTTCACGTTGATGGTGCTCACGATCACCGGGCGACCCTAACCGAGGTCGCCAAACCGGCGGTGCAGCGACTGCTTCGGGACACCGAGCACACGGCCGATCTCGGCCCAGGAATATCCGGCGACGCGGGCTGTCCTGACCGCGTCTGCGTAACGCAGTCTTGCGCGGTGGAGGTCGTCGCGGGCGCCGGCCAGTTCCCGCGCGCTCGCGCCGCTCACGACCTCGACGAAGACGGGGTCGGGCCCATCGGGCACGGGTGGTCGCGGCTGCGCTTGCTCGATCTCTTCCAGTGCCTTGCGACGTAGTGCGGCGATCGTCGGGTCAGAAGCCCACCACGGTTCCGTCGCCTCATCCCTTGCCCCCATCTGGGAAGTACCTCCGCCCTGCGCCGTCAACATTTGATGACGCCGCACAGAAGCATGTCGTCCCCCACCGACAGGGTCGGCGATCCGACAGGGTCGTCGTTGCGGTACCGGCGGTATCACCTTAGTGTCGGCCGCATGCCCGAACGTGACCCGATCCACGTAGGTTCCGG
>NZ_JAVRPS010000207.1:0-9378 GCF_032162105.1 Mycobacterium sp.
GGCGAACTGTTCCGTACCGCCGAAGACTCGCTCGACCATCCGCAGACCGCTCACGAGGGCCGCGCCGCCACCGTGGGCGATCCCGAACTCGGGCCGGTGCGGCAGCCGTCGACGCTCATTCATGCCGACGGCAAGCCCCTGAGCGAACTGCGGCCCGCCCCGCGACTCGGCGAGCACAACGGCGTGGTCACCTTTGGACAGGCCGCTGTCGTCGATTCGCCGGCGCGGGAGGCGGACCGCGATGACCCGCCGCTGAAGGGTGTGACGGTCCTGGAGTTCGGCACCATGTTCGCCGGGCCGTACGGTGCGACGCTGCTGGCCGATCTGGGCGCTCGCGTGATCAAGGTCGAGCCACTGGAGGGCGACAACATCCGCAACCTGGTCGCCTTTCCAGAGGCCGGCGGCGCGAAGGTGCTGCAGGGCAAGGAAAGTGTCGCCATCGACTTCACCAAGCCCGAGGGGCTCGACCTGGTCTACGAGCTCGCGAAGCGGTCCGACATCGTGCTGCAGTGCTTCCGTGGGAAGACGGCCGAACGGGCGAAGATCGACGAGGCGTCGCTCAAGGCGGTCAACCCGGAGCTGGCCTTCGTAACGACTTCCGGTTACGGGGTCGACGGTCCCTTTGCGCACCGTGCGGCCTACGCACCGTCGGTCGGTGCGGCGTCAGGTCTGGCTCTCGTCGACAGCCACGACTTGGGCGATCCGCCCACCGACTTGGACGACCTCCACCGCAGGGCGGTCCGACTCCACGCGGGCGGAGCGGTTCCCGCCGTGCAATCCGACGGCATCGCGGCCCACGGCGTCGGCTCGGCGCTGATGGTCGCGTTGTACGCCAAGCGTCACGGAAGGCGGCTGACGAACGTCGTCACCACGATGCTCGGCACCGTGCAGCAGGCGATGATTCCGTACAACGCGAACTATGCGTCGCGACCGGCGAACGTGGCCGCCGACGATCAGTTCTTCGGGATGAACGCGTTGTACCGGATGTATCGCGCTGCCGATGGCTATGTCTTCCTGGCCGCGCCGCTGCCGCGCGAGTGGTCCGCGTTCGCGAAGGCCATGTCGCCCTACGTCGACCTTCATGCCGACGAGCGCTTCGCCGACGCCGACTCCCGCGCTGCGCACGACGACGACCTCATCGCCGCACTGACGCCCGTGTTCGCGACGAAGACCAAGCTCGAATGGGAGCACGAACTGTCCGCGCAGGACGTGGGTTGCGTGGAGGTTGTCGAGGCGAACTCCGAGTTGGTGCTGCAGACCGACCCGTACTTCGAGGCCGGCTACGCCGTGGAAGCGGTCAGTCCGATCTTCGAGGAGCACCGTCGGCTCGCGCCGCTGAGCAGGTTCTCGCGTTCACGGACGAAGGCGGATGCGGGCTGCACGATCGGCCAGCACACCGATGCGGTGCTGCGCGAAATCGGACTCGATGACGACGCGATCGCTCACCTGCGAGCCAACGAAATCGTCGGAGGGAGCTGACGAGTCAGGAGTCGTCGTGTTCGGCCATCAGCGCGCGTGTCTCATAGGACACCGGCGCGGTCAGCATGCCGACCCAGGTGTCCACGTAGTTGTGCAACTGCGCCTCGCTGAGTCCGTGCCCGGAGAGAGCGGCCGCAGCCAGCACGTTGATCAGGCTGACGTAGAGCTGGAACGTTCGGCCGCGCCGGATTCGCTCCGGCAGATCCTGCAGCGCGGCGTCGACCAACTCCTCCAGTTTCTCCTGGGTCCAGTCGTCGTCGACGTGGTCCGGCCAGTAGTCGCTGCGCGCCCGCGGATCCTCCACGAGCCGGGCCAGGAACGGCGCGAACATCTCGCCCGCGGCGATGCTATTGGCCAGCGGCCGCACCAGCAGCCAGATCACGGCCCGGGGATCAGCCTCCTTGCCCTGCGCGCGCATGCTCTCGAGCATTTCCTGGCGGTCGGCCCCGAGTGACGCCTGGCGGTAGGAGATCAGCGCACGGATCAGACCGTCGCGGGAGCCGAAGTGGTAGCGGATCACCGAGGTGTTGGACTGCCCGGCCGCCTGCTGGATCTCCCGCAACGTCACCGCCTCGATGCCGCGCGTGGCGAACAGGCGCTCGGCGACCTCCATCAGCATCACGCGGGTCGACTCACCCGAGGCGTTGCGCCGTCGCGCACCGGCAGATGTTTCAGTGCCCAGCTCCGTCATCGGTCCCTCCCGTCCGGCCCAGTCTTACCGGCGTGCATCGCCTTCGAAAATAGTAATGCATAGATATTAGAAATACTGGACTTCCGACGGGTCGGCTGGCATCATCGGGTGAGCAACCGACCCTTGGAGAACCTATGAGCATGATCTGGACGAACTCGGGCGACTCCCACTTCCTCGAGCCCGACGACCTGTGGCAGTCCCGGTTGCCGAAGGCCCTCGCCGACCTAACCCCGCGCGCGGAAAAGGATCCCGACGGCGAGTACGAGACCGTCTCCGTCGACGGACAGATCTTCCGGCGCAAACTGCCGTCGTCGGCGATGACTGCCTTCATCGAGGAGTCGATGAAGCCGCAGGGCATTCGGGACGCCAAGGCCCGGCTGGGCGACCTGGACAAGGAAGGCGTCTGGGGTGAGGTGATCTTCCCGTCGCTGGGCATGTGGGGATCGACCTTCCGCACTCCCGAACTGTTGAAGGCGTGCATGCGCGCCAGCAACGAGTGGGCGCTCGAGGAGATCTGCGCGGTATCGCCGCGGTACGTGGTGACCGCGCAGGTGTCGACCCTCGTGGTCGAGGACGCCATCGAAGAGTTGCACTGGGCGGCGGACAAGGGTTTCAAGGCGGTCTTCCTGCCGACCACCCCGCATCCCAGCGCGCCCGACTGGCACCGCAAGGAGTGGGAACCGTTCTGGGCGGCCGCCGAGGAGGCCGGCATGGTGATCGCATTCCACATCGGCACCGACCCGGTCGACATGACCGTCGGCGGCGCTGCGGGCGGGGCCGGGCAGGTGTACCGCGGACCGGGCGGTGCGATCATGAACTATGCGGAGACGACGTTCTCCGGCCAGCGCGCGGCGATGAAAATGGTCGCCTCCGGCGCGCTCGACCGCCACCCCGACCTCAAGGTGTTGATCTCCGAAGGTGGTGCGACGTGGGTGCCGTTCCTTGGCGACCGTCTGCTCGAGGGGTACCGCCAGCACCACATGGCGGTTCGGCCCAAGCTGAGCCGCAATCCGAAGGAGATCCTGTTCAGCCAGGTCTACGCGTCCTTCCAGCACGATGAAACGGCGGTCGCGGCCTACGAACACATGGGCTACCGCAACGTGATGTTCGGCAGCGACTACCCGCACATGGAAGGCACCTTCGGGCATACCCAGGACACTCTGAAGGGGCTGTTCGACGGCGTCAGCGACGAAACGCGCCTGCGCATCACGCAGGGCACGTTCTACGAACTGTTCCCCGACGTTCCGCCCATCCCAGTCGAGAAGTTCTGAACGCGTGGCTAATTCGTCTGGTTTGCGCGACGTTGCGATCGTCGGCGTCGGCGCCACGCCCTACTACAAGCGCGGCGGGTCGCTGCCCAAGTCGATCACCGAGTTGGCTGGCGAGGCCATCTTGGCGGCGTGCGAGGACGCGGGACTACCAGTCACCGACGTCGACGGCTTCGCCTACTACTCGGGGGCCAGCGCGGGCTACACCGAGAAGATGGACACCGCTGACTTCGTCGAAACCCTTGGTATTCCGGAGATCCGGTTCACTGCCGCGCTGACGTCCGGTGGGGGCGGCTCGGCGGGGGCGATCGGGCTGGCAAGGGCCGCCATTGTCGCCGGCGACGCATCGGTGGTCGTCACGGTGATGGCGCTGCAACAGGCCAAACAGCGCCTGGGCTCGGTGTTCTCGGCGTTGGACCCCGATCCGATCAACTCGTTCCTGCAGCCATCGGGGCTGTTCGGTCCGGGACATTTGATGTCGGTTATGGCCCGTCGGCACATGCACCTCTACGGAACCCGTCGGGAAGCGTTCGCCGAGATTGCGCTCTCGACGCGGAGCAATGCGGTGAACCGCCCGAAGGCCATGCACCGCCAACCGCTCACGCTGGACGATTACTTCAATGCGCGGATGATCGCAGAACCCTTGTGTCTCTACGACTTCTGCCAGGAGACCGACGGTGCCGTCGCGGTGATCACCACCAGCATGGACCGGGCCAAGGATCTGCGGCAGCCGCCGGTGCCGGTGGTCGCCGCGGCGCACGGTGGTGTGCGCGACTGGGGGAGGGCGTTCGCCTGGATGGGGATGCCCGACGAGTACTTCGCCTCCTCGGGCAACGCACCCATCGCCAAGCGGCTCTACGAACAGGCCGGTATCAGTCCCGCCGACATCGACGTGGCCTTGCTCTACGACCACTTCAGCCCGATGGTGCTCATGCAACTCGAGGACTACGGGTTCTGCGGCAAGGGCGAGGGCGGTGCCTTCGTCGAGAGCGGAGCGATCCGTTACGACGGCGGTTCCATTCCGGTCAACACGCACGGCGGTCAGCTCTCCGAGGCGTACATCATCGGGATGACCCACATCGTGGAGGGAGTCGAGCAGATGCGCGGCACGGCCATCAATCAGGTGAAGGCCGCTGAGTTGGCCTTGGTGACAGGCGGTCCCGCGAGTCTGCCCGTGAGCGGCCTCATCTTGGGGAGGGCGGCATGAATGCCCCCACGGCGACGCTGGCCACTGTTATCCCGGGTGAACACGTTCGGATCGCAGTCAACAAGGACACCGAGCCGTTCTGGACTGCCGCAAAGGAACGTCGATTGGTCGCGCCGCAATGCGCCGACTGTCATACCTTCCGGCTGCCCCCGACGCCGTTCTGTCCGTCGTGCCAGTCCAAGGCCGTCACCTGGGTCGAGCTCAGCGGCCAGGCCACCGTCTACAGCTTCGCCGTCGTGCACGGCTTCCCCGGCATGCCCGACTTACTCCTGGTGCCCGCGGTGCTGGATCTTCCCGACGCTCCAGGTGCCCGACTGGTCTCCAACATCGTGGACATCGCACCTACCGACGTCACGATCGGCATGCCCCTGCGCGTCGACTTCTCCCCGCTTGCCGACGGCTGGCTGCTTCCCGTGTTCCGGGTCGATGATCAGGTGCAGGAGTAGCGCCGATGTCCGATGACAGCGCCCTGCACGAGAAGCCCTTGGAGTTCCTGACCAGCATCGCCAACACCGGCGGTTCGTGTGACGGTCAGGCGGTCTTGCCCGAGAACGGGCACTACCGGTGCACGTGCTCCTGCGGTTCCTGGGACATGGAAGTCGACGATGCGCAGGAAGGCTTGCGACAGGCCCGCATTCACACCAACAGTGCGTTGAACTAGACCTCGAGGAGCAGAACACGTGGGAAAACTCGACGGCAAAGTAGCCTTCATCACCGGAGCAGCCCGCGGCCAAGGTCGCGCTCACGCAGTCCGGTTGGCGGCGGACGGCGCGGACATCGTTGCGCTGGACATCTGCCGCGACATCGACTCCATCGACTATCCGAACGCCAGTCCCGAGGACCTCGACGAGACCGTCAAGCTCGTCGAGAAGGAGGGCAGGCGCATCGTCGCCCGTCAGGCCGACGTGCGCGACGGTGATGCCGTGGAGCAGGTCGTGACCGACGGGCTCGCCGAGTTCGGGCGCCTCGACATCGTCATCGCGAACGCCGGTGTCATCCGATTGGGTGGAGGCGGGGACCGGCGACAGACGTTCCGCGACATCATCGACGTCAACCTCATCGGCGCGTGGAACACGGTGGAGGCCGCCACCCCCGCCCTGATCGACGGCGGCCGTGGCGGGTCGATCGTCATGACGTCATCGAGCGCCGGACTCAAGGCCACGGGCACGGACCGGGCGGGCGGGCAGGCGTACCCAGCCGCGAAGCGTGGCCTGGTCGGGTTGATGCAGGTGCTTGCAAACGAACTGGCGCAGTATTCCATTCGGGTCAATACGATTCACCCGACGGGCGTGGCAACTGGGATGGTGATGAACGACGCCATGGCGGCAATGGTAGAAGCCAACGACCCCGCATTGTCCTCGATGCAGAACGCGCTGCCCATCCAGATCCTGATGCCGGAGGACATCGCGAACGCCGTGGCCTTCCTGGTGTCCGACGAGGCGAAGTTCATCACCGGCATCGCCTGGCCGCTCGACGCCGGGTTCGCGGTCCGTTGACAGTCCTTGGCCGTTCGACCAGTATTGCGCTCGTCAGACGACATAGTTAACCTAGTGCGATGAGTCATCGGTAGCGACAGGCTCCGTTTTCGCTCAGTCGCGGCCACTACGGAAGGACGTCATGAGCGAGAGCCAGCCGACGGCAACATGTCCCGTCAAGGACATCGAGATGAACACGCCGGACTCGGCTGCACTGACCCACTTCCGCCTGCTCGACGAGTGCCAAGAAGAGGCCCGACCGGTCTTCCGCAACCGGGAAGCCGGCGTGGAGTACTGGGTGTTCACAGACAACTCGGTGATCCTGGACGGACTCCAGCACCCGGAGTTGTGGGCCAGCAGCGTGATCGTCCCGACCGACCCGGAGCCGCCGTACAAGTGGATTCCGATCATGATCGACCCGCCCGACCACGCCAAGTGGCGCCAGGTGCTGGCGGAGTACTTCTCACCCGGCCGCGTCAAGGGTCTGCGCGACGCGCAGCAGAAGCTGGCGGCGGAACTCGTCGACCAGCTGGTCGACCAGGGCGGGTGCGATTTCGTGGAACGGTTTTCGCGCGTGTTCCCGTCGACGGTCTTCCTGACGATCATGGGCATGCCCGTCGAGGATCTCGAGAAGTTCCTGGCGTGGGAGGACATGATCCTGCATCAGAGCGGCGTGGGAGAGGAGGTCAATGCCAAGCGGCTCGAAGGCATGACCCACGTGATGGGGTACTTCTCCGAGCTGATTCAACAGCGCCGCGATAACCGCGACCCGGACGCCGACGACATCGTCAGCAAGGCGATCGACTGGACCATCGACGGCGAACCGATCAACGACCTGGAGCTGCTCAACTGCCTCCTGCTGTTGTTCATGGCCGGGCTCGACACGGTGTCCAACCAGCTGTCGTACGCGATGCTGCACCTGGCCACCCACCCGGCCGACCGCGCCAGGATCGTCGCCGAACCCGAGCTCATCCCGAGGGCCGTGGAGGAGATACTTCGCGTCTATCCCATCGTGCAGACGGCACGAAAGGCCACTCAGGACATGGACTTCCACGGGTGTCCAGTCAAGGCGGGCGACATGGCGTCGTTCTCGCTGGCCTTCGCAGGCCGGGACGAAGAGGCCTACCCGGACGCCCGCACGGTCGACCTCGACCGCGGCGTCACCCGCCACCTGTCCTTCGGCGGCGGCCCGCACCGCTGCCTCGGCTCGCACCTGGCCCGCCAGGAAATGGTGGTGGTCCTGGAGGAGTGGCACAAGCGCATTCCGGACTACGAACTCGCCGGGCAGGCCATCGAGCACGGCGGACAGGTGTTCGGCGTGGATTCGCTGAACCTGACGTGGCGCTAACGTGAGCGTGCCGCGCACGCAGGACCGCATGTGGCACGACGTCAGGCTCCCGGCCGAGACCATCGCGCTCCGCGGTGAGGTCCGGCTCGCCGTCGAGAATGCGGTCGCCCCGTATGCCGCCGATATCGGGCAGCGGGAGGAAACCTCGGACAGCTTCCCCTGGCAGGCGTTTCGCGGCCTCGCGGACGCCGGGGTCTTCGCCATTCCGTTCGGCGCGGAATTCGGCCGCGGTTTGGGTTACCCGTTGCTCGGCACGTGCACGGCGACCGAGGAGATCGCCTACCACAGCAGCAGCATGGCCGGCGTCTACGACGGGCAGTGCATCCTGGTGCCGAAGGCGTTGTCGTTCGGCTCGAAGGAGTTGCAGGCGCGCCTCATTCCGGGACTCGTCACCGGCGACCTCGTCTTCGCGTTCGCCACCACCGAACCCGACGCCAGCAGCGACCTGTCCGTCGAAGCGATGCAGACGGTGGCCGATGAGACCGCCGACGGATTCGTGGTGAACGGTCGCAAGCGCTGGATCACCAACAGCCCGGTCGCCGACTGGGCTGCCGTGCTGTGTCGCAGCGGGCGCGGCATGACGATGCTCGCCGTCGACCTGAAACACAGCCCCGGCATCAGAATCGGCACGCCCGACCTGAAGATGGGACACCGCGGTCAACTCACCGCCGACATCGTCTTCACCGACGTCGTCGTCCCACGCGCCAACGTGCTGGGTGAACCGGGCAGTGGACTGTCGGTCGCGCTGGCGACGCTGACGTACGGACGCATCGGCATCGCCGCTGCCGGGGTGGGCGTCGCGCAGGCGGCGCTCGATCTCGCGGTCGAGCGGATGAGGACGCGCCACGTGTTCGGCAAACCCCTTGGTGCGATGCAGCATTGGCAGTACCGGCTGGCCGAGCGGGCCACCGAGCTCGAGTGTGCGCGAAACCTCTATCAGAAGGCCGCGCTTCGGGTCGACAGCGGCGATCGTCACGCCGAGCCCGAGGCGTCGATGGCCAAGACCTTCGCCACCCGGCTGGCCGCGGACATGGCCCGCGACGCGATCCAGGTGTACGGCGGGTATGGGTTCGCCCGTCAGGTCTCCGAAACGGGCGAGACCTTCCGGTTGGAGGAGCTCTACCGGGACGCCAAGATCCTCGAGATCTTCGAAGGCGCAAACGAAGTGCTGCAGTGGGTGATCGCCAGGCAGCTGATCGGACGGGACATTACGGGTTGACGTCCGCGCGAACAACGGAGAACTGCATGGGCAAGACGATCGGATTCCTCGGCGCGGGACAGCTCGGAGAGCCGATGGTCGAGCGGTTGCTCGGTGCAGGCCACGACGTGCTGGTGTATGCCCGACGGGACGACACCCGCCGTCGACTCGAGGCCCACGGCGCCGCCCTGGCAGATTCGGTGGCCGACCTGGCGGCAGGCAGCGACATCCTGATCTCGTGTCTGTTCTCCGATGCGCAGCTGCGCGAAACCGGACTGGGCCCTGACGGATTCGTCGCCAACGCGAAGCCCGGCTCGGTGTTCGTCTCCCACACCACCGGCACCGTGTCCACCCTCGAGGCCCTGCGGGCCGATTCGGCGTCCGGGCCGGTCGTGCTCGACGCCCCGGTGAGCGGAACCGCGGACGACATCGCCGCGGGCACCCTGACCGTGTTGATCGGTGGACCGAGTGACGCGGTCGCCGCCGTGACGCCGGTCTTGACCGCCTACGCCGACCCGGTGGTGGCGACCGGACCGCTCGGCAGTGCGTTGGCGCTCAAGCTGATCAACAACCTGTTGTTCGCGGCGCTCAACTTTTGGCTGCGGCAACGCAACTGGGCGCTCAGTTGGGCGTCGAACCGAGTGTGTTGCTGTCCACGCTGCAGGTGTGCAGCGCGCGGAGCCACGCGGCGGAGCAGGCGCAGCGCATCGGT
>NZ_JAVRPS010000208.1:0-6408 GCF_032162105.1 Mycobacterium sp.
CTCGCGGCGCTGCTGCTGGGTTCTGGCCATGTCAGACAGGCGTTTTCGCGAGCCGGGCCTGATTGACACCTGCACGCAGGAAGCGGCCGGACTTCAGGGTCTTTCCGTATCCGTCGCGGAACTGGCCATTGCGGTACACGACGGTCCCGCCAACGGCGGTTGCGACCACTGCGGCGTCGTTGCGGTTGCTGCAGCGTTACCCGCGGAAGAAGTCCACGGTCCGCGCCACACCGTCCTCGAGCGCGACCTTCGGTGACCAGCCGAGGACGGCACTGGCCCGGCCGATGTCGAGGCACGACCGCTTCAGGTCACCGAGTCGCGGCGGGTGCAACTCGGGCTCGTCCGGTGCGCCGACCGCCGCGGCGATCGCCGAATGTAGTTGGCGCGTGGACGTTTCGACACCGGTCCCGACGTTGAAACGCTGCCCTCCCCCGACCTCGCCCGACGCCCGCACGAAGGCGTCGACCACGTCGTCGACGAACACGTAGTCGCGGGTGTCGGTGCCGTCGCCGAAGATCTTGGTCGGTCTGCCCGACAACAGCGCCTGGGCGAAGATCGCGACCACGCCTGCCTCGCCGTGCGGGTCCTGGCGGGGGCCGTACACGTTGGCCGGCGCGATGTGCGAGCAGTCCAGGCCGTAGAGGTTGCGGAACATGTTGAGGTACACCTCGCCGCAGACCTTGCTTGCGGCGTAGGGCGATGCCGGGTCGACGGCCACGTCCTCGCTGGTCGGATAGACCGGCGGGATGCCGTAGACCGACCCACCCGACGACGTGTGCACCACCTTGCGCACACCCGCCTTGCGGGCGGCCTCGGCCAGCCGCACCGTGCCGACCACGTTGACGCTCGAATCGAACTGCGGGTCGTCCACCGAGCGCTTGACCGAGATCTGCGCGGCGAGGTGGAACACCGCCTCCGGTTTGGTGTCGGCCAGCAAGCCGATCAGATCGGCGTCGACGATGTCGGCCTTGGCGAACTCGAAACCGTCGTAACGCTCGGCCGGACCGAGGTTCGTGCTGCGACCCGAGCTGAGGTCGTCGACCCCGATGACGCTGTGACCGTCCGCCAGCAGGCGATCTACCAGCGTCGATCCGATGAATCCTGCTGCTCCGGTGACCAGTGTCCGCACCGGCTCACCATACCGATGCCCGCCGAAATCCTCCCCGTAGAGTTTCGAGGAGTGAATTGGGTTGCCCGTATGGCCGTCGCGCTGATCGCGCTGCAGCTGGTGCTTCGGGCGGTGCTCGCGTTCGAGGGCTACTTCTACTGGGACGACCTGATCCTCACCGGGCGCGCCGGTACCCAAGGGCTGTTGTCGCCGTCGTACCTGTTCGACGACCACGACGGCCACGTCATGCCGGCCGCGTTCCTGATCGCCGGGGGCATCACCCGGCTCGCGCCGTTGACCTGGATCGGGCCGGCGATCAGCCTCGTCGTGCTGCAACTGATCGTGTCGCTGGCATTGTTGCGCGCGCTGCGCGTCATCCTCGGCTGGCGGCCCGTGCTGCTGGTGCCGCTGACCTTCGCGTTGTTCACACCGCTCGGCGTGCCCGCGTTCGCGTGGTGGGCGGCCGCGCTGAACTCGTTGCCGATGATCGCCGCGCTGGCCTGGGTGTGCGCCGACGCCATCATGCTGGTGCGGACCGAGCGGAAGCGTTATGCGCTGAGCGGTGCGCTGGTGTTCCTGTTCGGTCTGCTGTTCTTCGAGAAGGCAGCGGTGATTCCGTTCGTCGCGTTCGCGGTCACCGCGCTGCTGGCCCATGTGACGGGCGACCGTGCCGCCGTGAGGACGGTGTGGCGCCGCGGCGCGCGGTTGTGGGTGGCGTCGCTGGTGCTGACGGCGGCGTGGGTCGGGTTGTACCTCATCGTCGTCGATCAACAGCGGTGGAGTTTCGATCTCGGCATGACCTGGGACTTGTTGCGCCGGTCGGTGACACACGGGATCGTGCCCGGCCTGGCGGGCGGACCGTGGGACTGGCAGCGCTGGGCACCCGCTTCACCGTGGGCGACACCACCTTTGGTGGTGATGATCCTGGGTTGGGTCGTGTTGGCGGCGGTGCTCGCGGCGTCGCTGATCCGCAAGGAACGCATCGGCGCGGTGTGGCTGGTGGCCGTCGGCTACGCCGTCGCGTGCCAGGTGCCGATCTATCTGATGCGCTCGTCGAGGTTCACCGCATTGGAGCTGGCCCAGACGTTGCGCTATCTGCCCGATCTCGTCGTGGTGCTCGCACTGCTGGCCGCGGTCGGGTTCTGCGCGCCGAACCGAGCGAAGTCGCGCTGGCTGGACGCATCGTCGGCACGGACCGCCGTAACCGCTTGCTGTGCATTACTTTTCGTAATCAGCAGCGTGTACTCGACAGTGACGTTCACCCGGATCTGGCGCGACAATCCCACCCAGCAGTATCTGCTGACCGCCGAAGCCAGCCTGGCCCAGGCCAATGCCGCCTCCAGCGCACCCATGCTCGACCAGGAAGTCGATCCGCTGGTGCTACAGCGCGTCGCCTGGCCAGAGAACCTGGTCAGCCACGTGTTTGCGCTACTGCCCAACCGACCCCAATTCGATTCGAGTACAACGGATCTACGGATGCTCGACATGAACGGTCGGATACTCCCCGCCAAGGTGACGTGGGTGCGGTCGATCGTGCCGGGTCCTGCGCCGCAGTGCGGCTACTTCGTCCAGCCGGACGCCCCGGTGCGGATGCCATTGGACGGGCCGCTGCTGCCGTCGGAGTGGACGGCCGAGATCAACTACCTGGCCAACAGTGACGGCTCGATGACGTTGTCGCTGCCCGAGGGCGTCGAGTCGAAGATCCGGGTACGGCCCGGTTTGAACCGCGTCTACGTGCGGTTGTCCGGTGCCGGCGATGCGATCCTGGCCAAGGCCAATACCTCTGCGCTGTCGGTGTGCCTGGCGGCCGGGCCCGTCGGATATCTGGCACCGAGGTAGTAGGGCACAGGGGATAATCAGTCGATGCTCGGACTCGTTGAGGGTGCGCGGTGAGCGTGCTCGACGGCTTCCATACGACGTGGTCGAACGCGTGGCCACCTTCGGTGAGGGTGCCCCGCAGACCGGTGAGCAGTACGACGGCAGCGCCAAGCTCAGTCAGGCGCAGTCCACGCTTGATTCGGCCGCGAATGGTCGCAGTGGGTTCACGCTCGCGGTGGCCGACTCTCCAGCTCTGGTGCGGTGAGACCGTGGGTGGGTCCAGCCGCCCTCATCGCACTGCGGGCCTCCGACGAGCTGAAGTTCCACTTCCAGATCGCCTGCAACAATGGCCTCACCGACGAGGAATTCGCCGAGGTCATCTACCACGCCAGCGGCTATGCCGGCTTCCCCGCGGCCAACACCGCAAAGAGCGTAGCAATCGAGGCGTTCGCCGCGAAGTGACCGTTTAGCTCTGGCCCGCAACGGCAATGGACCAGGGTGTGCAGTTCACCTCCGCGCCGATTCGCCATCTGAGGACGACCGTCGACGGGATGGACACGTTCTACCGGGAAGCCGGTCCGGCCGACGCTCCGGTCGTATTGCTGCCCCACGGCTACCCGGCGTCGTCGTTCGTGTACCGCAATCTGATGGCCGCGCTGGGAAATCGCTACCGTCTCGTCGCGCCCGACCTGCCCGGGTTCGGTTACAGCGCAACGCCTTCGCCCGATGACTTCGGCTACACCTTCGACGCCTACGCAACGTTTCTGCAGGCCTTCGTCGACGCGCTGAACCTGCAGCGGTACGTCATCTGGCTGCACGACTACGGTTCGCAGTTCGGCTTCCGGCTCGCTCTCTCGGCGCCCGAAAGAGTGGCCGGCCTGGTCATCCAGAATGGCGACATCTACCAAGACGCGTTCGGCCCCAAGTACGACTTCCTCAAGGAGTCGTGGGAGAACCCCGGTCCCGCCGCCAGACGCAACATCGCCAAGCACGTCACGCTCGACGGATTCGAAAGCGAGTTCCGCGGCGAGCTCCCCGACGACGTCACCGACCGGATCAGCCCCGACCTGTGGACCCTGCACTGGTCGCTGATGTCGACGCCAGCCCGTATCGCCAACCTGATCCGCCTCCTGGAGGACCAGCCGTCGACCCTGGGCTGGTTCGCCAAGGAACAGGCCTACCTGAGGGAGCACCAACCACCGACTCTGATCGTGTGGGGCCCACACGACGGCTACATGCCCGAGAAGTCGGCGCATGCCTACCGTCGCGACCTACCAGACGCCCCGATCCACCTGCTCGGCGGCGGGCACTGGCTGCTGGAGACCCACCTGGACGACGTCGTGCCCCTGGTGGATGGGTTCCTCGCGGAGGTCTACGCGCCGAGCGCGGACCAAACAAGGCGGAGCCACCTCGGGGAATCGAACCCCGGACCTTCTCATTACGAGTGAGACGCTCTACCGACTGAGCTAAGGCGGCGCGCCGGTGAACCGGCGGGACGAGTCTACGGCAGGCGTCGCCGCGCGCCCAAGTCGCTTCCCACCGACGGGGATCAGCTGCGCAGCGCCTGCCCGACTGTCGCCACCATGGCGTCGACAGCGAACTTCGGCTTCACGTTGACCGCAAGTGCCTCCCGGCACTCCAGCACCGCCTCGATGCACCGCAGCAGCCGGTCGGGAGGCACGACCGCGGCCATCGCGGCGACCTTGTCGGCCATGTCGGGATGATTGGGCTTCACCACGCCGGCACCCGACGACACCAGGAGCGCGTCGCGGAAGTAGGTGGCGAGGTCGATCAGCGCCCGGTCCAGGGCATCGCGCGACGCCCTGGTGTGACGCGACTTTTGCCGTTTCTCAAGGTCTTTCAACGCGCCCGTCGCCCCGCGCAGCGCTCCTGCGGTGCCCTTGCCGGTGCCGCCCGCGCCCAGCGCCGTACGCAGCTCCTCGGTCTCGGCCTCGTTGCGGTCGCCGGTCAGCGCCTTCGCCTCGTCCTCCGCGGTCGTGACCAACTCCTCGGCGGCGGCATACGCCCGTGACGGCGTTGCCGCATCGCGGGCCAGGCCCAGCGCACGCTCCCGGCGTCCGCGCGCCTGCTCGTCGGTGGCCAGTCGCCGCGCGCGGCCCACATGGCCGCCACTGACGGACGCCGCCCACCGGGCGTCGGCATCGGGCAGGCCGTCCGTGTCGATCAGCACCTGGGCGATCGCGTCCACCCGGGGCGTCACCAACGCGACGTGGCGGCAGCGCGATCGAAGGGTGATCGCGATGTCCTCTGGATCCACCGACGGCGCGCACAGCAGGAAGACCGTCGACGGCGGCGGCTCCTCGACCACCTTGAGCAGTGCGTTCGCCGCACCCTCCGTCAACCGGTCGGCGTCCTCGACCACGACGACCTGCCAGCGTCCCGTCCCGGGCTTGCGGGAGGCGATCTGCACGATGTTGCGCATCTCGTCCACACCGATCGACAGGCCCTCCGGAATGATCCGGCGCACGTCGGCGTGCGTGCCCGCCATGGTCGTCGTGCAGGCCCGGCACTCCCCGCAGCCCGGCACGCCGTCCGACGTGCACTGCAGCGCGGCCGCGAAGCACAGCGCCGCGATGGACCGCCCGGACCCCGGCGGGCCGGTGATCAGCCACGCGTGGGTCATGTTTCCGGTGTTCATGGCGCTGTGAGTCGAATCACCACGGGCCGCCACCGCGGCGGCCACCAACTCTGCTTCGACGGCGTCCTGGCCCACCAGACGCGAGAAAACACCACTCATCAGGACCCAAGACTAGTGGCCCGACCCGACACGACCTTTCAGACAGCGGCGCTAAGCGTCCCCGTCGCCCGATACGGTTGTCGGGTGACCGAGGCGATACCGATTGGGCGAATCACCGCATTCGTCCGTTGGGTCGCGCGTACGCCGTGGCCGGTGTTCACCCTTGGCATGCTGCAGGCCGACATCATCGGCGCGTTGCTGGTGTTCGGCTTCCTGCGATTCGGGCTGCCCCCCGAGGACCGCGTCCAGTTGCAGGACCTGCCCGCCTTCAACCTGGCCGTCTTCCTCGGCTACCTGTTCGTGGCGTTCACCGTCGGGGCGTGGCTGACCCTGCGACTGCTGATCCCGGTGATCCGCTGGCAGCGTCGCGACACACTGCTGGTCGACGGCGACTCGGCCGCCACCGAGCTGGCCCGGGTGCGCGCGCTGAAGATGCCGTTCTACCGGTCGGTGATCAGCGTCTCGAACTGGCTTCTCGGCTCCGTCGTGTTCATCGTCGCCAGCTGGCCCGTCGCCAGCCATTCCGCCCCGGTCGTCGCCGTCGCCACCGCCCTGGGTGCCACCGCCACGGCGATCATCGGCTACCTGCAGTCCGAGCGCGTGCTGCGGCCCGTCGCCGTCGCGGCGCTGCGGGGCGGCGTACCCGAGACGTTCCGGGCGCCCGGCGTGATCCAGCGCCAGGTGCTGACCTGGGTGCTGTCCACCGCAGTGCCGGTCCTGGCGA
>NZ_JAVRPS010000209.1:0-11581 GCF_032162105.1 Mycobacterium sp.
CGTCCATGTTGATGTCGATGACCTGCGCACCGACCTCGACCTGCTGCAGGGCGACCGACAGCGCGGTGTCGTAGTCCTCGGCCTTGATCAGGTTGCGGAACCGGGCGGAGCCGGTGATGTTGGTGCGTTCACCGATGTTCACGAACAGGGAGTCGTCGGTGATGTTGAGCGGCTCCAGGCCCGAGAGCCGGGTGGCCACCGGGATCTCCGGCAGCTCGCGCTGCGGCACGCCCTCGACGACCTTGGCGATCTCGGCGATGTGCGCCGGCGTCGTTCCGCAGCAACCACCGACCAGGTTGACCAGGCCGGCCTCGGCGAACTCGGCGATGTAACCGGCCTGACCCTCCGGGGACTCGTCGTACTCGCCGAAGGCGTTGGGCAGGCCAGCGTTCGGGTAGCAGGAGACGTAGGTGTCCGCGATTCGCGCCATCTCGGCGATGTAGGGCCTCATCTCCGGCGCGCCAAGGGCGCAGTTGAGGCCGACCGCGATCGGCTTCGCGTGCCTGATCGCGTTCCAGAACGCTTCGGTGACCTGACCGGACAACGTCCGCCCGGAAGCATCGGTGATGGTGCCCGAGATGATCAACGGCCAGCGGCGTCCGCGGTCCTCGAACAGCGTCTCGAGGGCGAACACCGCCGCCTTGGCGTTCAGCGAGTCGAAGATCGTCTCGATGATGAGGAGGTCGGAACCACCGTCGACCAGGCCGTTGGCAGCTTCGAGGTAGGCGGCGACCAGCTGGTCGTAGGAGACGTTGCGGGCTCCGGGGTCGTTGACTTCCGGCGAGATCGAAGCGGTCCGCGTCGTCGGCCCGATGGCCCCGGCCACGTAGCGGGGCTTCTCCGGGGTGCTGAACTCGTCGCAGACCTTGCGGGCCAGGGCAGCGCCTGCGTAGTTCAGCTCGTAGCCCAGCTCCGCCAAGTCGTAGTCGGAGAGCGAGACCGCGTTCGCGTTGAACGTGTTGGTCTCAAGGATGTCGGCGCCCGCCTCGAGGTACTCCCGGTGGATTCCCTCGATGATCTGCGGCTGCGTCAGATTGAGCAGGTCGTTGTTGCCCTGAAGAGCGGTCGGCCATTCCATGAACCGTTCACCGCGGTAACCGGCCTCGTCCGGCCGGTCCCGCTGGATCGCCGTGCCCATCGCGCCGTCGATCACCATGATCCGCTGACCGAGAGCAGCCGTCAGGTCATCGGTGCAGTCGGGGCGGATGTTCGGCTCAAAGGCGTTCACGTGCATTCCTTCCATAACGGAAGGCGTCCTTAACTCTGCCGAGCGTGGCGGATACCCGAGGGGAACCGGGACCCGTTGCAACGCCTCTCGACCAGAAAAGTCTACGTCGTCACCCGACGTCTGGACGCCCAGCTAGATCCGGCCCGCATGGCGATCGCGGTGCCCTTGATCGCCAGCTCGCGGATCTTGTCGACAATGTCGTAGTTACCAAGGTTAACCAGATTGCAGCCGAACGTATTTCGTGTCGACCGCGTCGGCGCCGGTGATCGTCGAGGGTGAGGTCGGCATCTTGCAGCTGGGTGCCCATCGCGCCATCACCGACGACGACACGCCGAGAGAGCGTGTCCAGTAGGTCCCTGTCATACGCGCGTTCGTTCGCAGCAACCACATGAACAGGGTAGTCAGTCTTCCCAAATCGCCGAGCAAACCAACCCGTGCGGAGATGACGCTCGCGCGTGCCACGCAGGGCTTACGCTGGCCTGGTGACAGACCTGCCCAAACTGCACGACACGATCATCGTGGCGGCCTTCGAGGGCTGGAACGACGCCGGTGACGCCGCCAGTGACGCGCTCGAGCACCTCGACGCCATCTGGGAGGCCGAGACCCTCGTGGAGATTGACGACGAGGCCTATTACGACTACCAGGTCAACCGCCCGGTGATCCGTCAGATCGACGGCGTCACCCGCGAGCTGGTGTGGCCATCGATGCGGATCTCGCACTGCCGCCCGCCGGGCAGCGACCGCGACATCGTGCTGATGCACGGCGTTGAGCCCAACATGCGGTGGCGCACCTTCTGCGCGGAACTGCTGGCGATCGCCGACAAGCTGAACGTCGACACCGTCGTCATCCTCGGGGCGTTGCTCGCCGACACGCCGCACACCCGGCCCGTCCCGGTCTCGGGGGCCGCCTACTCCCCCGAGTCGGCAAAGTTCTTCGGGCTGGAGGAGACCCGCTACGAAGGGCCCACCGGCATCGCCGGGGTGTTCCAGGACGCCTGCGTGGCCGCCGGAATCCCCGCGGTGACGTTCTGGGCCGCGGTTCCGCACTACGTGTCGCAGCCGCCGAACCCGAAGGCGACCGTCGCGTTGCTCCGGCGCGTCGAGGACGTGCTCGACATCGAGGTGCCGCTCGCCGACCTGCCGACCCAGGCCGAGGAGTGGGAGCAGGCGGTCACCGAGATGACGGGCGAGGACGAGGAGATCGCCGAGTACGTGCAGTCCCTCGAGGAACGCGGCGACGCCGAGGTCGACATGACCGAGGCGCTCGGCAAGATCGACGGGGACGCACTGGCCGCGGAGTTCGAGCGCTACCTGCGCCGCCGAGGTCCCGGGTTCAGGGGCTGAGTGGGGGATGGCACTGCTGCGCTCTTGCGCGGCACTGTTGGCTGTGCTGGGCGTTGTCGCGGCCTGCGCACCGGATGCCGGCGACTCCGCGGACTTCGCCCGCTCAGTCGACATCGGCGGGCGCAGCGTCTACCTGACCTGCCACGGCACCGCCGCGGCGGGCGAACCGACCGTGGTGCTGATCTCGGGCTACCACGATTCGTCGGACGTCTGGACCGATTCCGACGTGCTCGGCCTGATCGGGCCCGCCACCGGGCCGCCGGTGTTCCCCGCGCTGTCCGCCGCGCACCGGGTATGCGCCTACGACCGGCCCGGCACGTTGCGCTACGTCGGCGGCACCCCGCTGACCGACCGGAGCACACCGGTCGCCCAGCCCAGGACCGCACGGGACCTGGTCGCCGAACTCCACGACGTGCTGGCAGCGGCGGCGGTCCCCGCTCCCTATGTCGTGGTCGGGCACTCCCTTGGCGGGCTGATCGCGCGGGCCTATGCCCAGACCCACGCCGACCAGGTCCGCGGCGTCGTCTTCGTCGATGCGTTCAGTGCGTCCATTCCGGCCCTCTTCGGCGCCCGCTGGCCCGTCTACCGCGATCAGGGCCTGAACCCTCCCGCCGACCAGATGCCGGTGGCGTCGATGCGCGGCCCCGACTCCGAACGGGTCGACCTCGACGCCAGCGTCGCCGAAGTGCTTGCCGGGCCGGCATTTCCGAACGTGCCGGTGGTCGTGCTGACCAAGACGGAACCGTTCGCCGGGCTGAAGTCCTTCCCCGGGCTGCCCGCCGACGAGACCAACCGGCTCTACGAGCAGGCCCAGCGCGACGTCGTCGCACTCGCACCGGACACACCCCAGATGATCGCCACCGGCAGCGACCACTACATCCAGTTCTCCCAACCCGATCTGGTGGTCCGGGCCACCGAACTCGTCGAGCGGCGGGCCGCGGTCAGGCCCTGACCGGCTGCGGGGCCTTCCAGGAACCGTTCAGCGCATCGGGTTTCGGCCAGTACAGCCGCAGGATCACCTGGAACGGCCCCTTCGGGGCGGGCAGCCAGTTGGCCTCCTTGTCCGCGCCAGGCGACTCGTTCTGGAGGTACAGCGTGATCCCTCCGTCGGGCTCCTTGAGCAGGCTGGACAGCATCGGCGAGTTGATCAGGTACCGGTTCATCGGGTTGGCCACCAGCAGGCTCTGCGGCATCTCGTACATGGTCAGCGACCAGAAGGCGTTGACCGGCGGCAGCTGACCCGACGCGAAGTGGTACGTGTACTGGTCGGCACCGGTCAGTGGTTGGCCGGTGGAGTCGAACGCGGTACCCGGATAGATGGCCTCGTCCTTGCTGTTGCCGTAGATCCCCAGCACCGCGCCGGCCATCCGGTACAGGTAGTTGCCCGCCAGATACTGGGCGGTGCCGAATAAGTCGGCCGCACTCACCTGACCGGTGTCGACCTTGTCCTTCTTGAAGGCGTCGAACTCGCCCCAGGCGTCGGCCATGCCGCCTTCGATCGCCGACCGCATCTCCGGGCTCAGCTTGTCGGCGTCGAACGAGCCGTCAGGCGCGATCCCGATGGTGGCGAACCGGTCCCGCATCGCCTTCTCCGCGGGCAGTACCGGCGCGAACCGGAGGGCGAAGTTCATGATCTCGAAGAACTGCGGCGACGTCTTCTGCTGGTCGGGCGTCAGCGGTGGGACGAAGTCGATGGGCGGGGCAGGCGGGGGTGCCGGCTGGTTGAGATACACCGACAACGGCGTGACCTGATAGCCGTCCTGGATCTTCTTGACGTTGTCCAGGTCGGACGGACCGAGCAACTGCGTGCGGTACAGCACCAGGGCCAGGTCGGTGTCGCTACGGATCACCTTGTCGACACCCTCTGGCGCCCCGCCCTTCCAGTTCGGTCCGGCCAGCAGGTACTTGCCGCCGCCGTTGCCGGTGGTCCGGCTGCCGACGTAGTCGAAGTTGTAGGTGTAGCCGTCGATGAACTGCAGCGAGTAGTAGCGGTCCTGCTCGATCGACGGGACGGTCAGCACCAGGGGCTCGGCCCGCAGGTCGGCACCGACGGTCGAGTACGGGGTGTCGGAGTTCGGCGTCTGGACGGCGGTGTCCTGGGGCGTGTAAACCCTTGAGGTGTTGTGGATCTCGTTCCAGCCACCCTTGTACTCCGGATCCTCCTTGTTGACGAAGTACGCGTACTGCACGCGGTAGTCGTCGACCATCGGGAAGCCGTAGACGTAGGCCTCCTTGGCGATGGCGCGGGCTTGTTCGGGGCTGACGACGGCGGGGCTCGGCGGCGGCGCGGAGCTGATCACGTCCGGCGTCTCGTTCTTCGTGCATCCGACCAGGCCGGCGACGAGCGCGACGACGGCGACGATCTGCCTGATCAATGCTTTTCCAGCGCATCGGTGCGAGCGCTCATCGAGCGGCCGAGCGCGGCGACTTCTGCGTCCATTTGCGGTATGAGTTCGGGTACGGACTTCAGCACGGTGGACTCGCCGACTCGCGTCGACATCAGCGGCTTGAGCCATCGCATCACGCCCACCCAGCCGGGGCAGTTGACCTGGCGCTTGCGCCCTTCGATCCCCTTGATGAAGGCCTCGCCGCACTTCTGAACCGAAGTGGTCTTGCTCAGCGGGCCCGGCATTCGCTTGATCATTTCCCGGAGCGACGCCAGATCGGCCTTGCTCTCACGTACGAGCGGCGTGTCGATCAACATCATGTGCGCGGAGCCGACGGCGACACCCAGGTGCGCGACTTCCAGCCGCAACGCGTTGGCGAAGTGTTCGACGCCCGCCTTCGACAGGTTGTACGACGCGGCGCCGGGCAACGGCGCGTAGGCCGCGGCTGAGGAGACGATCAAGACGTAGCCGCGCCGCTCGACCACCGACGGCAACGCGGCCTTCACGGTGTGGAACACGCCGAGCGCGTTGACGTCGAGGAGCGTCTTGAACGCCGCGGGATCGACGTGCAGCACAGACCCGAAGGTCGCGATTCCGGCGTTGGCAATCGCGATGTCGATCCCGCCGAATCGGTCGATGCCCTTGTCGGCGGCCGATTGCATCTCCTCGAAGTTGCGCACGTCCGCGACGACCGTGAGCACCCGCTCCTCACCGAGCCGAGTGGCCACCTCCTTGAGCAGGACTTCGTCCAGGTCGGTGAGCACCAGCTTGGCGCCCTTGTCGTGCAGGCCGCGGGCCACTTCGGCGCCGATGCCGTTCGCGCCGCCGGTGATCAGCACGACTTTTCCGTTCACAGAACTCATAGCGCGAAACGTACTCCAGCCGGGGCGGCGGCGGGCCGATCTGACCGTCCTACAGCGCCACGCCCAGTAGCGCGTCGACGGCGGCTGCGACGGACCCTGGCACGTCGGCGTCGTGTCCGCCGTACTCGAGCGCGTCGGTGCTCCAACCATCCAGCGCGGCAAGGGCTTTCGGAGTGTCGAGGTCGTCGGCCAGGTACTGGCGGACGCGCGCGATCACGTCGGCGGCATCGGGGCCCGCGGTCAGCGTCGTCGCAGCGCGCCACCGCGCCAGCCGGGTCTGCGCCTCGGCCAGAACGGCGTCGCTCCAGGACCGGTCGGAGCGATAGTGCCCGGACAGCAAGCCGAGCCGGATCGCGGCGGGCTCGATGCCGTCGGCGCGCAGCCGGGAAACCAGCACCAGGTTGCCGCGGCTCTTGCTCATCTTGTGACCGTCCCAGCCGATCATGCCGGCATGCACGTAGTGGCGGGCGAATCGCCGCTCCCCCGTGACGGATTCGGCGTGCGCGGCGGAGAACTCGTGATGCGGGAAGATCAGATCGCTGCCGCCACCCTGGACGTCCAGATCGGTGCCGATCCTGGTGAGCGCGATCGCCGAACACTCGACGTGCCAGCCGGGCCTGCCCGGGCCGAACGGCGACGGCCAGCTGGGCTCGCCGGGCCGCTCGGCGCGCCACAGCAGTGCATCCAGTTCGTCGCCCTTGCCAGGACGGTCCGGGTCGCCACCGCGCTCGCCGAACAACCGCAGCATGGTGTCGCGGTCGTAGCCCGACTCGTAGCCGAACTGCGGCGTGGCGTCGGCGCGGAAGTACACGTCGGGATACTCCGCGTCATCGACGACGTAGGCGGCACCGGAGGCCAACAGCTTCTCGACCAGTTCCACAACCTCCGCGATGGCCTCGGTGGCCGCGACGTAGTCGTGCGGCGGCAATACCCGCAGCGCCGTCATGTCCTCTCGGAAGAGTTGGGTCTGCCGGTCGCCGAGCACACGCCAGTCCAACCCGTCCCGATTTGCCCGCTCGAACAGCGGGTCGTCGACGTCGGTGACGTTCTGCACGTAATGCACGCCGTGCCCCGAGTCCAGCCACAGCCGGTAGATCAGGTCGAAGGCCAGGTAGGTGGCCGCGTGGCCGAGATGGGTGGCGTCATAGGGCGTGATGCCGCAGACGTACATCGTGGCCGTCTGACCCGTCGAAACGGGACGGACCTGGCGGTCGGCGCTGTCGTAGAGGCGCAGTTGAGGGCCCCGCCCGGAAAGTTCCGGGACGCTCGGCGCCGGCCAGGATTGCATGGCGTCGACTCTAGGGTGTTCGGTCAGGACGTCCTCCCGATGGTGCGTCATCGAGTCATGGGACAACGGGCACGCCGATTACATTCCCGAACGGTGCTGGGGGTCCCCCGCTTGCGCGGGAGAGCGCAGCGACCGGGGAATTGTGACGGAGGGTCATAGGAGCGACCGGATGGCGTCGAGCAGCGTGCCGGACAGCTCCGTGCGGCACATGACGAAGTCGGGCAGGTACGGGTCGGGCCGGTTGTAGAGCAACGGCGATCCGTCCAGCCGCGAGGCGTGCAGCCCTGCCGCCTGCACCACGGCCGCAGGCGCCGCGGAGTCCCATTCCCACTGGCCGCCTGCGTGCACGTAGGCGTCGACGTCGCCGCGGACCACGGCCATCGCCTTGGCGCCCGCCGATCCGATGCCGATCAACTCGATGTCGAGCACGTCGCGTAGCCACCACAGCACCGTCGGGGGCCGGTTGGCGCTCGTCGCGATGCGGATCGGTCCCGGCACGCGCGGCGGGGGTGGCTCCACCGTGTCGGTGCGGTAGACCTCGCCGACGGCGGGCAGGCCAACCGCGGCATCGGTGATGCCGCCGTGGGTGCCGCCGCTGCGCTGCCACAGGGCGATGTGCACGGCCCAATCGGTGTGGCCGCGCAGCGAGAACTCCCTGGTGCCGTCGACCGGGTCGACGATCCACACGCGGTCGGCGCGCACCCGGGACAGGTCGTCGGCGGCCTCCTCGGACAACACCGCGTCGTCGGGGCGCTCTTCCTTGAGCCGATCCAGGATCAGCGTGTTGGCCCGCCTGTCGCCTGCGTCGCCAAGGTTGTACGGGTCGGAGAAGCCGATCTCCTCGCGCACGGTCAGCAGCAACTCACCGGCTTCACGAGCCACCTGCGCGGCCAGCGCCGCGTCCGTCACGCGGGCTCGGTCACTTGGGCTCGGCGCCGGGCGCACGGACCACCATCGGCACCGCAGGGAAGTACGCCGCCATCTCCGAACGCGACCGGCGCAGCGCCGCCGTGCCGAACCCGCGGTGGCGGTGGTCCGGGTGGATCCAGATCCGGACGTTGACCTCGCCGCCGAGCAGCTCGCCGAAGACCATGCCGACCTTGTCGCTGCCCTCCTCGACGACGAACCACACCGCCTCCTCGGCGGACACCCGCCCGAGCGCGGCGCTGATCTCGTCGTCGAGGCTGCCCGCGGGCGCCCCCGAACCGTCGCCCTTGGCGCCGACGTCGCTGGTCCTGGCGCCGAAGATGTCACGGTCGGCCTCCCCGGAGAAGACCCGCAGCACGAGGCTCTCCCCCGAGCTGGCCGGCCGCTCGCCGAGAGTGAAGCTGAGCTGCTTGTTCAGGTCCTCGAGTTCGTTGGCGATCCTGCGACGGGCATCCCGGGTGAGCTGGTTGAACGCCATCGCCATGACGGCTTCTCCGCCAAGCTGCGACGTGTCGAGCAGCGTCGAGATCGCCTCGACCGCGGCGGCCCTGTCGTCGGCCTCGACGATCACGTCGAGCACCTCGTGCCTGCGGTCGAGCGCCTTCTGCAGGGCGTCGGTGATCTCGCGGCGGGCGGCGGCCCGATCGTGTTCGGTCATGACGACGAGCGTAGAACACGCCCGTTCGCGGGGAGCGGGAGTTACCTCCTACGTCGAACGGTTCAGAACGCGGGCCACGGGATCGGACGGTGCCGGTCGGGGCTGGGCATCACCGGATCATCAAGCAGTCCAACCGCTCTGGCGTACAGCGCGGTGACCTCGCGGTCGGTGATGTGCGCGCTCAGCGCGTCGGCCAGCCCGTTCAGCAGGGCGTCGCGCAGGCGGGCCACCTCGGCCAGCGTCTCGTCGTCGACGGGCTTGCCCGCCCAGCCCCACAGCACGGTGCGCAGCTTGTCATCGGAGTGCAGGCTGACGCCGTGGTCCACGCCGTACACGCCGCCGTCGACACCGGAGAGGATGTGCCCGCCCTTGCGGTCGGCGTTGTTGATCAACACGTCGAACACGGCCATCCGGCGCAACCTTGCATCGTCGGCGTGCACCAGGGTGACCTCGTCACCGGCGTAGTCGTAGGCCCGCACGATCGGCAGGTACCCAGGCGGAACGTGGCCGGCAGGTAGCAGGTCGATCAGGTCGGGGCCTGCCCCCGGCTCGTCGTCGTCGATCGCGTCTCCTGGCTGATCCACCCACCGCTGCAGCATGCCGGGTCCGGCGGGGCCGTCGCGAATGATGGTGTAGGGCACGATGTTCCACCCGAGCGTGGCGGACACCAGATATGCGCCCAGCTCGCGACCGGCCAGTGTGCCGTCGGGAAAGTCCCACAGCGGCGCCTCGCCTGCGATCGGCTTGTACACACAGTGCATCTCCCGGTCGTCCAGCCGGGCCTCACACAGGAAGGTGGCGTTGCTCGCGGAGCGGATGCGGCCGAGGACGGTCACGTCGCCGCACCGCAACACCTCCCCCTCGACTCCCCCGTCGTCAGGTTTCGTCGTCATCGTCGGACCCACCTAGGGCGCCGCGCCGGTAACCGTTGGTGCGCACGCAGATGTGCCCATCCGGATCGAGCGGCTCGTCACACAGCGGACACGGCGGCCGCCCGGCCGAAATGACCCGGCTGGAGCGCGTCGCGAACTCGCGCGCCGACTCCGGCGACAGGAAGACGCGCACGGCGTCGGGACCGTCCTCGGCATCGTCGAGCACCACGGAAGCATCGAACTCGGTGTCGGACACTGCAAGCAGCTCGACGACGACCGTTTCGGCCTCCGAATCCCAGCCGAGGCCCATGGTGCCCACCCGGAACTCGGCGTCGACGGGCGTGACCAGCGGGCTCAGATCCCCGACGTCGCCCGTCTCAGGCGGGATCGGGGTGCCGAAGCGGCGGTTGATCTCCAACAGCAGCGCGGCGATGCGCTCTGCGAGGACGGCGACTTGCTGTTTTTCCAACATCACCGACACCACGCGCTTGTCGTGCACGGCCTGCAGGTAGAACGTCCGGTTTCCCGGCTGCCCGACTGTCCCGGCCACGAAGCGGTCGGGTGAGCGGAAGACGTGAATCGAGCGTGCCATGGCACCTTTCAAAATACCGGCATGAGCCCTGCTGTCGTAATCGCAGCGGGGACGGGATCAGTCAGTGGAACCACCGACGACGGCGTCGCCGCTCGGCTCCGGTTTGGCGAGCAGCGCGGCCGTCAGTGCGGCGCCGGTGTGGTTGACGTGCATGACGAAGGGCCGGACCGACGTGTAGCGGATCACGCTCATCGACGCGGGGTCGGCCGTGATCCGCTGAAAACTGTCGAGGTGCGTGCCGAGCGCGTCGGCCACCACGGCCTTGATCACGTCGCCATGGGTGCAGGCCACCCACAGCACGTCGGCGTCGTGTTCGGCGGCCAGCCGCTGATCGTGCTCGCGCACCGCCTCGACCGCGCGGGCCTGCACACGGGCCAGCCCCTCGCCGTCGGGGAACACCGCCGCGCTGGGCTGCTGCTGCACCACCGCCCACAGCGGCTCCTTGAACAACTCACCGATCTTGCGGCCGGTCCACTGGCCGTAGTCCACCTCGGATAGCCGCTCCTCGACCACCGGGTCCAGACCGAGCGCGGCGGCCAGCGGTGCCACGGTGCGTTCGCAGCGCAGCAATGGCGACCGCACGATCGCCTTGACCGGGAGCGAACCGATGCGTTCGACGATCCCTTGAGCCTGCTCGAGGCCCTTCTCGTCGAGATCGATGCCCTCGGATCGGCCGGCAAGGGTGTGGGCGGTGTTCGACGTGGACCGCCCGTGCCGCAGCAGGATGACTGTCATTGCGCGGCAATCGTGCCCGTGCCGAGCAGGATCAGCACGATGACGCCGACGATCACCCGGTAGCCGACGAACCAGTACATGCTGTGGCTCACCAGGAACTTCAGGAACCATGCGACGGCGGCGTAACCGATCACGAAGGCGATGACTGTGCCGACCAGCAACTGCAGGCCCGTCGCGCTCATGCCTGCGCCTTCGGGGTGGAAGGCATCGGGCAGCGAGAACAGGCCGGACGCGAGCACGGCGGGGATGGCCAGCAGGAAGCCGAACCGCGCCGCAGCCTCACGCTTCTGCCCCATGAAGAGTCCCGCGCTGATCGTTGCGCCGGACCGGGACACCCCAGGAATCAGCGCCAGACACTGGACCGAGCCGATGACGAGGCTGTCTCGCCAGGTGAACTGCTCGATGACGCGGGTCTGCTTGCCGTAGTACTCGGCAGCGGCGATGACGGCGGAGAAGACGACCAGCGCAGTCGCGATGATCCACAGGTTGCGGACGTCGCCACGGATGTAGTGCTTGAAGATGAGCCCGGCCGCCCCGATCGGGACCGAACCGAGGATCACCCACCAGCCCAGCCAGTAATCGGGCGTTCGCCTCGCCTTGTCGAACAGTCCGCCGAACCACGCCTTCACGATCCGCACGATGTCGCGAGCGAAGTAGATCAACACCGCAATCTCGGTGCCGATTTGAA
>NZ_JAVRPS010000210.1:0-9438 GCF_032162105.1 Mycobacterium sp.
CTCCAGGTAGAGCCGGCCGCCGCGAAGAACAGGGCCAGTGACGCGAAGATGTAGCCGACCGAAGGCCCGAGATCTGTCATCCCGGAATGGAAGGGCAAGTGGAAAGCCTCGACACCCGACCAGATGCTGAACGAGAGGACCGCCGAGCCGACGAACGCGGCATTCGACAGCACCCCGAAGATGATAGCGAGGGCCGTGAGCGTTTCGATGATCGCGATCACCACCGCGAAGACGGGCGGATTGGCCATGCCGAGCATGTTCATCAGCGCCAGCCACTGGTGGATGACGGGCGTGTTGACCTGAGAGACCTTGCCGAGCTCGTCGTGCAGGGTCTGCCCGTGGATGAACCCGGGCAGCCATTTGAAACTCGCGTCACAGGCCCAGAGCACTCCGAACAGGATGCGCACCACCGCGGCGCCCCGCAGCCAGCGTCGGCCGAAGACTACGGGGCGTGTGGTGCTCAAGGACGAATCTGCTGCAGAGGGGGCGTCGAGGGTCGTGGACACAGGGGTGCACCCTTTCGGTTGACCGAGTTTTGTCAATCGAACACGCGGTGGCTGGCAAGCGGCTTCACGGTCGCTGGGAACAGTCCGACCACCGGCCGGTACGTCGGGTAGTCGTCTCGTGATCCTGGAGGACGAAACCAATGCCAGCCGTCATCCGTTGCCAGTCGGCAGACCTACTTGGAGACGGTGCGCTCCAGCGTCGCCAGCGAGGCAGCGATGAAGTCGTCGCCGAACACCGGCACCCCGATGGTGTCGCGGAACTCCTGCCCCGTTCCGCTCCAGTCGTAGGTGAGTGTGACGTCGGTGTCCGCACCGTTGGGGACGAGGTCGTAACGCCAGAACCAGCCGCCGGGGCTGTGCGTCCCCGAGTCGTCCAGTTGTCCAGGAAGCCACGCAATGGTCCGGTCCTCGTCGAACTCGGTGACCAGGTTGTGCATGACGTAATGTCCGCCTGCCTGTTCGAGATACATGTTGATTGCGAACATCTGGCCGCATGCCGTGACCGGGCTGGTGTCGATGGCGTCGCCGACCCAGTCGCCGGGCTCGGTGTCCTTGTGACGGGTGGGGTCGGTCAGGACGGCGAAGATCGTCGCCGGTGACGCGGCGATGGTGCGGGTGACGACGTAGCGCTCGTCGAGTCGTGTGCTCATGCGTTGTCTCCTGATCCGTAGAGCCGTGCGATGTCGGGGGAGTCGAGCCAGCCGGAATAGGTGGGTGACGACGGCCAGCCCTCTGGCGAGTCGAGCCATTCCTCCTGGCGGCCCCACGGCAACACGTCGACCAACGCGAACGTCAGGGTGAGCTGCTCGACACCGCGTCCGTTGGTGTGCCAGGTGCGGTACACGGTGTCCCCGTCACGCAGGAATACGTTGACGCCGAAGCCTTCGCCAGGAGGCGCGTCGACGTCGGCGGCGAACGAGCTCTCGGACGACGAGTACCAGTCCATCTTGTTTCCGACCTTGGCCTTGTAGGCCAGTCCCTCTTCGATGGGCCCGTTGGTGACGACGACGAAGCGGGCGTCGTAGGGGTCCAGGAAGCCCAGGCGGTCCCATTGCGACGTCAGACTCGTGCAGCCGCCGCACTGCCACTCCGCGCCGTCGGACCACATGTGGTTGTAGACGATCAGCTGCGAGCGGCCGTCGAACACGTCGACCAGTCGGACGGGCCCGTCCTCGCCGATCAGGGTGTAGTCGGGCATCTCGACCATCGGCAGTCGGCGGCGCTGGGCGGCGATCGCGTCCAGCTCCCTGGTGGCGGCCTTCTCCCGCGCGCGTAGTTCGCCGAGCGCTGCGCGCCAGGTGTCCTGATCGACCACTGGCGGCTTGGCGGTGGCGGTCTTCGTGGAATCGGTCATGTTGGCTTCCTCCCGCTGGTGTCTCGGCGTCTCTCTGATTGGACTCCCTCTGCAAGCCAAAATCATCGAAGCGGCCATCCCGCCCGGGACCAGCGCGAGAATGAACCATCCGATCCAGCCAAGGGAGTGACTCCATGCGACCGACCGGCATCACGGCGAACCTCTCGGTGAGCGACGTGGCTGAAGCTCGCGACTTCTACGTGGGCTTTCTCGGTCTCACCGTTGAAGGATTCAACCTTGGCTGGGTGGCCAACCTCCAGTCGCCTGACGGCCGCGCGATCGTCCAGTTGGTCACTCGGGATGCCACCTCGCCCGTCGACTCCGTGATCTCCGTTCACGTCGGCGATCAGGTGGAGGAGGCGTACGAGGAGGCGCAGCGACGGGGCTTCGAGATCGTTCATCCGCTGACCACGGAGCCTTGGGGGGTGCGCAGGTTCTTCGTCCGTGCGCCGGACGGCAACGTCGTGAACATCGTCAGCCACGTCGACGATTGACGGCTAACCGTCAACGGTCGATTTCGGTGTGGCGGCTGCGCCGAACCACCTGGGCAGCTGGCTGAGCAGATCCCGTTGATCCTCACCAACCCATGCCACGTGGCCGTCCGGCCGCAGCAGTACCGCGGACACGTCGAGTTCCTCGCTGATGTCGACGACGTGGTCGACGCGGTCTGCCCAGCCCGCTACCGAGAGCCGGCCGGTCTGATCGAGAAGCAGCCCGCGGCCGCCGTGCATCAGCTCGTAAAGCCGACCGTGCTTCAGCGCCACGTCCCGCAACCGCCTGCCCAGAAGTTCATGACCCTCGCCGAAGTCATAGCGGACCCCGATCGCGTGGATCTTCTCGGTCAGATACCGGTTCACCACTTCGAAGTGCATCAGTTCCGACACCAGCCGGCGCACCGCCTGGGGACCCGGCTCCAGGGCCATTAGTTCCATCTGCGCGCGGGTATTGCTCAGCACGTCGGCGGCTACCGGGTGCCGTTCGGTGTGGTAACTGTCCAGCAGACCA
This sequence comes from Mycobacterium sp., assembly GCF_032162105.1. GTDB lineage: Bacteria > Actinomycetota > Actinomycetes > Mycobacteriales > Mycobacteriaceae > Mycobacterium. Next base: position 2,866 of record NZ_JAVRPS010000210.1, read on the forward strand.
TCCGGTGCCCAGCCGTTGATCGCGGCGGCCAGTTTCCAGCCAAGATTGAACGCGTCGTGGATACCGAGGTTGAGTCCCTGCCCGCCCGCGGGCGGGTGGACGTGTGCCGCGTCGCCTGCCAGCAGCACCCGGCCGACCCGGTAGCGCTCAGCCTGCCGGGTCGCGTCGCCGAACCGGGACAGCCAGCGCGGTGAGTGCGCGCCGAAGTCGGTGCCTGCGACCGCAAGCATCTGCTGCTTCAGCTCGTCCAGAGTCGGCGGGACCGCGCGGTCCTCGGTCACCCCGGCGGCGGGCACGATGACGCGGTAGGCCCCGCCCTCGAGAGGCATGGCGCCGAACCGGAGTTGGGTCTTGCGGACTTCCGCCATCACGGTGTTGATCGTCTCTGGTGACGCGGTCAACTCCATCTCGCCCAGCAGCGTTTCGACCCTGGTGGGCTCGCCGGGGAAATCGACACCGAGCAACTTGCGCACCGTGCTGCGGCCGCCGTCGGAGCCGACGAGGTAGCGCGAGCGCAATCGCGTGGCGCCGGAGCGAAGCTTGCCGAGCGACCCTGTCTCGGCCAGCTCGACGGTCACCCCGTGGTCGTCTTGGCTCAGCCCGATCAGCTCGCGGCCGCGCCGGACCTCGACGCCGACCTCGGTCGCATGCTCGGCCAGAAGGCGGTCGGTGATGGTCTGCGGGATGCCGAGGGTGTACGGGTGCGCAGTATCCAGCTCGGGCGATGACTTGGCGATGCCGGCGAAGAATCCGCCGACCGGGTGCTGCTGGCCGAGCGCGAGGAACCGCTCCAACAGGCCGCGCTGGTCCATGATTTCAACGCTGCGCGCGTGCATGCCGAGCGAGCGGACAATCCTGGTCGGCTCCGCGTCCTTCTCCAGCACGAGCACGTGTACTCCGTGCAGCCGCAACTCGCTTGCGAGCATCAAGCCGGTCGGTCCGCCGCCGGCAACGATCACGTCGGTATCCATCACTGGCATTCGCATCTCTCATTTCCGCAGGTTGAAGGATCGGTCAGTGAGTATGCGGCACTACCGGGGGCTTGCCGCAAGCCCCCGGGTGAGCTATAAATTGAAGGTGGAAAGGGAGCGCTCCCTTTCCTTTTTCTTTGCCCGGTGACAGCCCGCATCGAATGCATGTTCGATAGACTGGGTTGGTGGGCTGGCACAACGGACCTCCGAGCTGGGCCGAGATGGAGCGCGTACTCACCGGCAAGCCGCGCCGGGCAGGCCTGCCGCTCGAAGAACCCACGGGCGACGGCGGCGACAGCCCGGCCTGGTCGCGCAAGCGGGGGAGCTACGAGCCACCGGACCGGCCCGCGGGGGGCGGTTCGTCGGTACCGTACGCCGAACTGCACGCCCACTCGGCGTACAGCTTCCTCGACGGGGCCAGCACGCCTGAGGAACTGGTCGAGGAGGCCGCCCGGCTGGACCTGCGTGCCATCGCGCTGACCGACCACGACGGCCTGTACGGGGTGGTGCGGTTCGCCGAGGCCGCCAAGGAGCTGGACGTGGCCACCGTGTTCGGCGCGGAGCTCTCGCTCGGGAACGTCGCCCGCACCGAGGAGCCCGATCCACCCGGTCCGCATCTGCTGGTCCTGGCGCGCGGGCCGGAGGGGTATCGACGGCTGTCGCGGCAGCTGACCCGGGCGCACCTGGCCGGTGGCGAGAAGGGCAAGCCGCGCTACGACTTCGACGAGCTGACCGAGGCCGCAGGCGGGCACTGGCACATCCTCACCGGTTGCCGCAAGGGACATGTGCGCCAAGCGCTCTCGGTCGGCGGGCCGGATGCGGCCGAATCCGCGCTTGCCGATCTGGTGGATCGGTTCGGCGCCGGCCGGGTCAGCGTCGAGCTGACCAGGCACGGGCATCCGCTCGACGACGAGCGCAACGCCGCGATGGCCGCGCTGGCGCCACGGTTCGGCGTTGGCGTCGTCGCGACCACTGCCGCGCACTTCGCCGAACCCGACCGCGGCAGGCTGGCGATGGCGATGGGGGCGATCAGGGCGCGCAACTCGATGGACGACGCGGCAGGCTGGCTGGCACCGCTGGGTGGTGCGCACCTGCGGTCGGGGGAGGAGATGGCGCGACTGTTCGCGCACTGCCCGGAGGTGGTGACGGCCGCGGCCGACCTCGGCGAGCAGTGCGCCTTCGGCCTGGCGCTGATCGCCCCGCAGCTGCCGCCGTTCGACGTGCCCGACGGGCATACCGAGGGCAGCTGGCTGCGGCACCTGGTGATGACCGGGGCCCACAACCGGTACGGACCGCCGGAGCGGTCCCCGCGCGCCTACCAGCAGATCGAGCACGAGCTGAAGGTCATCGCCCAGCTGAACTTCCCCGGCTACTTCCTCGTGGTGCACGACATCACCCGGTTCTGCCGGGACAACGGCATCCTGGCCCAGGGCAGGGGATCGGCGGCCAACTCGGCGGTCTGCTACGCGTTGGGCGTCACCCACGTCGATCCGATCGCCAACGAGCTGTTGTTCGAACGGTTCCTCTCCCCGGCGCGCGACGGGCCACCCGACATCGACATCGACATCGAATCGGACCTGCGGGAGAAGGCGATTCAGTACGTCTACGAACGCTACGGCCGCGACTACGCCGCGCAGGTCGCCAACGTGATCACCTATCGGGGCCGCAGCGCCGTGCGCGACATGGCCCGCGCGCTCGGCTTCTCGCAAGGCCAGCAGGACGCCTGGAGCAAGCAGATCAGCAGGTGGAACGGGCTGGCGGACTCGCCCGACGTCGAGGACATTCCGGAGCAGGTGATCGATCTGGCGTTGCAGATCAAGAATCTGCCCCGGCACATGGGCATCCACTCCGGCGGCATGGTGATCTGCGACCGGCCCATCGCCGACGTGTGCCCGGTGGAGTGGGCCCGCATGGAGAACCGCAGCGTGTTGCAGTGGGACAAGGACGATTGCGCGGCAATCGGATTGGTGAAGTTCGACATGCTCGGGCTTGGCATGCTCTCGGCGCTGCACTACGCCATCGACCTGATCGCCGAGCACAAGGGCATCGAGGTCGACCTGGCCAAGCTGGACCTCTCCGAGCCCGCGGTGTACGAGATGCTGCAGCGCGCCGACTCGGTCGGGGTGTTCCAGGTGGAGTCGCGCGCGCAGATGGCCACGCTGCCCAGACTCAAGCCGCGGGTGTTCTACGACCTGGTGGTCGAGGTCGCCCTGATCCGGCCAGGACCGATCCAGGGCAACTCGGTGCACCCCTACATCAACAGGCGCAACGGTTTGGAGCCGGTGACCTACGACCACCCGTCGATGGAACAGGCACTGCGGAAGACGTTGGGAGTGCCGCTCTTTCAGGAGCAGCTGATGCAGTTGGCGGTGGACTGTGCGGGCTTCTCCGCTGCCGAGGCCGACCAGTTGCGCCGCGCCATGGGGTCCAAACGGTCCACCGAGAAGATGCGAGGGCTACGGGACCGGTTCTACGAGGGCATGCGCAACCGGCACGGCATCACCGGCGAGGTGGCTGACCGGATCTACGACAAGCTGGAGGCCTTCGCCAACTTCGGCTTCCCCGAGAGTCATTCGTTGTCCTTCGCCTCGCTGGTGTTCTACTCGTCGTGGTTCAAGCTGCATCATCCTGCGGTGTTCTGCGCGGCGTTGTTGCGCGCGCAGCCGATGGGCTTCTACTCGCCGCAGTCGCTGGTCGCCGATGCCCGCCGACACGGCGTCGTCGTGCATGGGCCCGACGCGAACGCCAGCCTGGCGCACGCCACATTGGAGGATGCGGGCAACGCCGTGAGATTGGGTCTGGGCAGCGTCCGTCACATCGGCGCCGAGTTGGCCGAACACATCGTCGACGAGCGAAAGGCCAACGGGCCGTATGCATCCCTACTCGACCTGACCGGCCGGGTGCAACTCTCCGTACCGCAGACCGAGGCGCTGGCCACCGCGGGGGCGCTTGGCTGCTTCGGGATCGCCAGGCGGGCGGCGCTGTGGGCCGCGGGTGCCGCCGCCACCGCCCGACCGGACCGGTTACCGGGCGTCGGGTCGTCCTCGCACGTCCCCGCGTTGCCCGGCATGACCGAATTGGAACTGGCGGCCGCCGACGTGTGGGCCACCGGTGTCTCGCCGGACAGCCACCCCATCCAGTTCCTGCGGGAGCGACTTGACGAGATCGGTGTCGTGCCCGCCGACCGGCTGCTGTCGGTGCCGGACGGCACCCGGGTGCTGGTTGCGGGTGCGGTGACGCATCGGCAGCGGCCCGCGACGGCCCAGGGCGTGACGTTCATGAACCTGGAGGACGAGACCGGGATGGTCAACGTGCTGTGTTCGCGCGGGGTTTGGGGCAGGCACCGCAAGCTGGCGCAGACGGCGTCGGGGTTGATGATCCGCGGCATCGTGCAGAACGCCAGCGGTGCCGTCACCGTGGTCGCCGACCGGATGAGCAAGCTGGACATGCGGGTGGCGTCGAAGTCGAGGGACTTCCAGTGAGCTCTCACGAAGCGCGGACTGCTCGCGCAGGCAGTCAGTCGGTCGGGGTGGTCCAGACCTTGTCGATGGTGATCTTGAGGCGGGTGCTGTAGCCCGCCATCGCTTCGGTCAGCCCGAACTTGGCGGCCGACTCCGCATACTTGGCCCAGTACGGCTCATCGGTGCGGCAGTCCACGTCGGTGGCGTCGATGGTGGCCTCGCCGCCGATCACGACGATGCCGCTGCCGTTGCCGTCGGAGTCGAGGTTGAGGCTCACTCGGGGGTGGCGCTGAACGTGCGCGACCTTCGCGGCGCCGGGCACCGTGTAGATGACCACGGCGGCGCCGTCGAAGTAGAACCAGATCAGCTTCGGCACGGGCTGGCCGGACTTCGCGACGGTGGTGAGCCAGCCGTAGTGGTCGGCGGTCAGTCGGTCGATGACTTCGGGCGTCAGCTCAGCACTCATGAAACCGAATGTAGTCTCCGGCTATGACTCTCAACCTCTCCGTCGACGAACTGCTGACCTCCACCCGCTCGGTCCGCAAACGGCTCGACCTCGAGAAGCCGGTGTCCAAGGAGGTTCTGCTGGAGTGTCTCGAATTGGCGCTTCAGGCGCCGACGGGGTCGAACGCGCAGGGTTGGCAGTTCGTCTTCGTCGACGACGCGGACAAGAAGGAGGCGTTGGCCGACATCTACCGCACGGCGGCCACGCCCTACCTCGACTCCCCGCCCGTGGAGTTCGGTGACAGCCGTGACGACCGCGCTCCGCTGGTGGTCGATTCCGCCAAATTCCTCAACGAACACCTGCACGAGGTTCCGGTCATGATGATCCCGTGCCTCGAGGGCAGGCCGGATGGTGCGCCCGCGGGCATCAGCGCATCGTTCTGGGGCTCGCTGCTGCCCGCCGTCTGGAGTTTCCAGCTGGCGCTGCGCTCCCGTGGCCTCGGCTCGGCGTGGACGACGCTGCACCTGTTGGGCGACGGCGAGAAGCGGGCCGCCGAGATCCTGGGCATCCCGTTCGACAGGTACTCCCAGGGCGGGCTGTTCCCGATCGCCTACACCAAGGGCACCGACTTCCGGCCTGCCAAGCGGCTGCCCGCTGAGCAGCTCACCCACTGGAACACGTGGTGAATTAGCGGGCCACAATGGTGGCGACGATGCGCTCGGCTAGACCGCGCCGGCGAAACCCTGCTGGCGCCACGCCTCGTACACCGCGACCGTGGCGGCGCTGGACAGGTTCAACGACCGCCGACCGGCCAGCATCGGAATGCGTACCTGCCTGGTGACGTGCGGATCGGCCAACGTCGTGGCGTCCAGTCCGGTCGGCTCAGGACCGAACAGCAACACGTCGCCAGGGCGGTAGTCCACGTCGGCGAAGGACGACTCGGCGTGCGCGGTGAACGCGAACACCCTGGCAGGTGATACCGCGGCCCAGGCGCTCGGCAGATCGGCGTGCACGGTCACCGACGCCAGGTCGTGGTAGTCCAGGCCGGCGCGGCGCACCTTGGGTTCGGACAGGTCGAAACCCAGCGGTTCGACCAGATGCAGTTCGCATCCGGTGACCGCGACCATCCGGATCGCGTTGCCGGTGTTGGGCGCGATACGGGGCGAATAGAACATCACCTTGAACAAGACACGGTGCCTTCCCGGTACGACGACGGTGTGCCGACCCAGCTTGCAGAGCCGGCGTCAATTCTCGATCGCGATGGTCAGCTCTGGGCCGTCTTCGCTGCCGACGTGGGTGTGCCAGCCGGGGTCTACTTCGTCGTCCCCGAAGTAGTAGGACAGCGACATATAGAGATGGAAGGCTTCTTCCGCGGTCAGGTAGGCCCATGCCTCCGTCAGCATCTCGTCGTCGCCTCCGCCGGTCAGCCTCATGCCCGGAATGTACCGCCGGCGGTTGCGATGCGTTGCTTGGTAACCCGCGGCGCGATTTGCTCGCATAGCACACGACTTCGCAACACCTACGTCACGAACTCTGTCTGTTCAGTAAGAATTGTGGAAACGGGTGCTAATCGCTGTCATACTCGTCCAATTGCCGGGCGGACCACGCCTGCCCACGTTTGGGCAAAGAGCAGTAGGAAACCTATGACCTATGCGCGATCAATGAAATGCCGACCAGCGGCCGGTAGTACGGTCGG
>NZ_JAVRPS010000211.1:0-5416 GCF_032162105.1 Mycobacterium sp.
ACGGATGGACCACCCGACAACTCCCCGACGGCCGAACCCAATGGATCCGACCACCCCACCTCAACACCCGACGACCAACCACCAACAACTACCACCACCCCGAACGCATGCTCACCGACCCCGATGACGAGGACCCGGAGTGTCCCGACTAGCCCAACAGGCGCGCGGTGGCGCGCCGGAGCACCTGCGCCCGGCTGCGGTCACCGTGGTCGGCGGCGACGAAGTGGTTGCCGATGGCCAGCGAGAACCGGTGTCCCGATACGTCAGTCCGGGTCACTGGCATTGACAGCGGCAAGCAGTCCAGAAAGCTCGGCCGAGCGACTGGGATCGCGAAGAGCAGCAGCGGCATAGGCCCTAGACGCGGGACCCGACTGAGCGGCCAGTGTCGGGCTGTCGGCGGTAACGAGTTCAGCGAGTGCCGCGGCCACTTCTGCCGGCGCCTGCGGAGCGGGACCGGACGTGCCGACCCAGGCGTAGAGGTCCTCGGACAGGCTTGGGCGAGGGTCGCCGCCTTCCGGTATGCGGTCACCCCACACCCGTTCAAGCTCCGTCATCACCGGGCCGGGCTGGAAGCACGAAACCAGCACACCAGACGGCGCAGCTTCGGCGGCGACACTGCAGAACAACGTCTCCAGCGCCGCCTTGGCGGCCAAGTAGTAGCCCATGCCCATCACGGGGAGTCCAGCCACGAAGCACGACGAGACCAGGACCAGGTGACCATGGCTCTGCCGGCGCATGATCGGCAGGGTTGCCTGCACGAGGGTCATGGTGCCCCACACGTTTGTCTCGAAGCTGGTCCTCGCGACGTCGAGTGACACCTGTTCGACGCCACCGATCACGCCATAGCCGGCGTTGTTGATGACGGCATCGAGGCGTCCTTCGGCATCGACGATTTCCGCGAGTAACGGTCCCATGGTGGATCGTTCGAGCAGGTCCAGCGTACGAACTTCGATGCGGCCGGGCTCGGCGTCTCGGGTGAGGTCGTCGGCCGTGGCCAGGTCGCGCATCGTCGCGTACACCGTGTGCCCATCGGCGGCCAGACGCCGTGCCGTTGCATAGCCGATGCCTTGGCGGGACGAGGTCCCGGTGATCAGTACCACCCGAGGTCGCACGATGCCGAATCTCCTTACGTCGTAGAGGGACTGATCGCGCCGTTGGACACGCGGTTTAGGACAGCAGCCGGTCGGCGGCCCGTCGCAGCACGGCGACCCGATCATGCTGCCCGTGGTCTGCGGCAATGAAGTGGTTGCCGATCAACAACGAAAATGCCAGCAGGGCAATCGCTTCCACGTCGTCGGCATCGGTGTGCAGCTCGGCGACGAGCGTGCGGAGGTAATCCATTCTCCGGTTGTCGACGCGGCGCAGTCGCTCGGCGACGGCTGCGTCTCGGCGCGCCCAGTCCCGGACGGCGAGGTCGATCGGCAGCAGTTCATTTGAGAACGTCAGCATGCCTGCCTTGGTGACCTTGGTGCGCGCGTCGCCACCCTCCCGCTCAACGGTGTCGAGCACCTCGTCGGTGCTTCTGAGCTCCCATGCGTCGAGGACGGCATCGAGCAGTGTTTGTCTTCCGTCGAACTGGTGGTAGAAGCCGCCTCGCGTCACGCCGAGGGTCTGGGCGAGCACGTCGACCCGCACGGCGTCCGGTCCCCCTTCGGCCAGCGCCATCAGTCCGGCGTCGATCCACGCCTCGCGGGTGGTTCGCGTCTGTGCCGGCATGGATTTCTCCCGAAGGGTGAAATGGTGCGTTGAAATATTGGATTGACAATACGATCCCATGATACATACAGTGGTGTGTGCTTCGGTCACCGAACCTCCCCATCAATGAACACACCCGGATGCCCTGGCGAATCCATGCCATTGCGAACGACTTTCGCGTCGAAGACGTCTGGGCGTTGCCGACATTCGGAGGGCCGGACGACTTCCCGCGACTGGTCGCGTTGATGCAGTCCTTCGACCCGGCGCAGTCTTCACCCGTCATCGGCGCGCTGTTCGCGATCCGGTGGCGCCTTGGCGCCTTGTTCGGGCTTGACCGCGGCGAAACGGGGTTGGGCACCCGTGTCCCGTCGCTACGCGACCGCCTGCCCGCCGACCTGGCTGACGTCGACATTGCCGTGCCCGCTGAATCGCCGTTCCGCCCCGTCTATCTCACCGATCGCGAGGCGGCCCTCGAGATTGCCAACGAGACCATGCACGGGGTGCTGCATCTGGGCTGGGTGTCCGACGGTGACGGTGGCTACCGCGGTCAGATGGCGGTGCTCGTCAAGCCGAACGGATGGTTCGGGCGTGTGTACATGGCCGCGATCGCCCCGTTTCGCTACGCACTGGTCTACCCGCTGATGCTGCGGACCATCGGCCGTCTGTGGCAGGCCACCGCCCGAAAGGTGACGGTGCCGGACGACGTGCGCGAGCTGAGCACCCTGCCCCGGATCGACTACGCCGACGCGTTTCTCGTCGACACCAGCGCCCATCCAGAGCGGACGGCCGAGCGGTGGGCCAAGGCGATGCTCGAGGAGGCTCCGGCATCGATGCGAGCCAAGCTGCTGTCCGGTTGGACGGCGCTCGGATTGAAGGCTGCGGAGTCGGGCCCGTCGATCCTGGCGTGGGAGGTGCACAGCAGCGCTCCGGACGCCCTGCTGCTCGGCAGGGATTCGCGGATAGGGATGCCCGGCGAGCTTCTGTTCGCCTTACGACCCGAAGGACTTCTCTTCGCCACGTTCGTGCACCACCGCACCCCAGCGACTCGAGCGGTGTGGGCAGCGGTCGTACGCACGCACGTGCGTACGGTCCTCGAACTCCTGGAGCGGGCGGCGGCCGCGGACGTTACGGAGTCGGCGGGAGCGGGCTAGCCGGAGGGGGCGGCGGGGGCGGCAGCCACGGGAGTGCGGGTCCAGGTGCAGGAGCCGGCGGCGGAGGGGCAAGCGCGGGGTCGACCGGTGCGCTCGGCACATTCGGGCCAGGAGCCTGATCCGGGTACGGCGTGTTCATGCCGCGCTGCGCAATCCCCAACAGCAGCGCCTCCTTGCCGCTGATCTCCTGGTTCTGCACGGCCTGCCACAGATCCTTCAGGTAGCTCACGTTCGGCGAGTCGTCGTCCTGGGGCTCCATCGTCGAACCCGGCGGCAAGGCGTCGGGGCTCGCGAGATGCGGAATGCCGTCAGGAGGAATGCCGTCAGGAGGTGTGGGGGCCGGGGCGTCGCCCGCCGCCTGCACGGTGGTCGACTCGACCGGCAGTGGTGGTGGCTGCGGTGCGGGCAGCGGCGGGTCGGCCCATGCCGTTGCCGATGCCACTACGGCGACGGCCGCGCCCGCAGCGCAGCAGGTGACCGCGGACAGAACCGTCCGGATGGTGTGACTCATCGCGGTGCCTCTCGGTGTTACGCCAGGGACTCATGGTACCTCTGGGTTCATCCGCGTTCATTGGAATTTCGTTACAGATCAAAGACGGGAACACGTTCTACTTGGGACTTTCGAAAAGCCGCTCCGACACGTGCCATCTGTGGTGTAGCAATGCCATATCCAGCTAGACCACCTCGTCACGAGGAGTGCCCGAAAGTCATGACGAACACCGCCGAAGCCCCGAATCTCCCCCCGAACTTCGACTTCACCGATCCCGACATCTACGCGGAGCGGTTGCCCATCGCCGAGTTGGCCGAGATGCGAAAGGTCGCTCCGATCTGGTGGAATGCACAGCCCGAAGACGTCGGCGGGTTCGGTGATGGCGGCTTCTGGGTGGTCACCAAGCACAAGGACGTCAAGGAGGTGTCGCGGCGCAGCGACGTCTTCTCCAGCGAGGAGAAGACGGCGCTGCCCCGGTACAAGGAAGGCGCGCCGATCGAACAGATCAACGCGAGCAGGGGGGTCGTGCTGCTCAACATGGACGCGCCGCATCACACTCACCTGCGAAAGATCGTCTCGCGGGCGTTCACTCCTCGTGCGGTGGAGCGTTTGCGTGCTGAGCTCAAGCTGCGCGCCGAGAACATCGTCAAGGAGGCACTCGAAAAGGGTTCGGGCGACTTCGTCGAGCAGGTCTCCTGTGAGCTGCCATTGCAGGCGATCGCCGGGCTGATGGGCGTGCCGCAAGAAGATCGCAAGAAGCTGTTCGACTGGTCCAACCAATTGGTCGGCGACCAGGATCCCGAGTTCGCCTCCAACGACGGGCTCACTGCGTCGGCCGAGCTGATGATGTACGGCATGCAGATGGCGGCGGAGCGGGCGGACAAGCCCGGCGAGGACCTGGTGACCAAGCTGGTGCAGGCCGATGTAGAGGGACACAAGCTCACCGACGACGAGTTCGGGTTCTTCGTCATCATCTTGGCGGTGGCGGGTAACGAGACGACGAGAAACTCGATCACTCAGGGCATGATGGCGTTCACGGAGTTCCCCGACCAATGGGAGCTGTACAAGGCCAAGCGCCCCGCCACCGCTGCCGATGAGATCGTCCGTTGGGCTTGCCCCATCACCTCGTTTCAGCGAACGGCGCTGGAGGACACCGAACTTGACGGCGTGCCGATCAACAAGGGTCAGCGAGTGGTTATCTTCTACCGCTCCGCCAACTTCGACGAGGACGTCTTCGACGACCCGTACACGTTCGACATAATGCGCGACCCCAACCCGCACGTCGGCTTCGGTGGCACGGGGGCGCACTACTGCATCGGCGCCAATCTGGCCAGGATGACCATCGATCTGATCTTCGACGCGATCGCTGACGCGATGCCCGACCTCACGCCGCTGGCCAAGCCCGAACGGTTGCGGTCCGGCTGGCTCAACGGCATCAAGCACTGGCAGGTCGACTACACGGGCGCGTCCGCTAAGTCCGCTGTGGCACAGTAGGTTTCGCTGCCGACGGGTAGTCGATGATCGACCGCCAGTAGTCCTCGGGTATCTCCGCGCCGGTGCGCAGCACCATCGCCAGGCCGGTCGCCATCGCAATGCCGAGCAGGCCCAGCCAGAGTCCGGCCAGCGCGATGACGATCCACAGCACGGTGGTCAGCGCCGGCCACGGCGACACGATGGCGAGCGCAGGCGCGAACAAGAACCCCATGCCGATGTACCAGGACGAGCCCGCGCGATCGGACTTCAGCACGAATCGCAACCACCGTGGGATCTCCGTGTCGGTTACCGCCTGTTGACGGGACTGCATCACGCCTCCTCGGGTCGGCCCGGGAGTTCCCGGACAACATCCACCTTCCCGCCCGCGGGTAAGCGAAGCAATTACCTTCGAGGTAGTCGATGACTGCCAGGGAATGCGCCAGACTGGGCCGGTGACCAGCGTCGGCGTGCAACATCCCCCGTTCGGATCGTTGATGAAGCAGTGGCGGCAACGACGCCGGCTCAGCCAACTCGATCTGGCCATCGAGGCCGACGTGTCATCGCGTCACGTCAGCTTCATCGAAACCGGGCGGTCCGCCCCGAGTCG
>NZ_JAVRPS010000212.1:0-6798 GCF_032162105.1 Mycobacterium sp.
GCCAGGTGTGCTCAACATCGTCAACGGGTTCGGCCTCGAGGCGGGCAAGCCACTGGCTTCCAATCCGCGCATCAACAAGATTGCCTTCACCGGCGAGACGACCACGGGTCGGCTGATCATGCAGTACGCGTCGCAGAACCTGATCCCGGTGACGCTGGAGTTGGGAGGCAAGAGCCCCAACATCTTCTTCTCCTACGTGCTCGCCGCGGTCGATGACTTCCAGGACAAGGCGCTGGAGGGCTTCACGATGTTCGCCCTCAATCAGGGGGAGGTTTGCACGTGCCCGTCGCGATCTCTGATCCAGGCTGACATCTACGACGAGTTCCTCGCGTTGGCCGCCATCCGCACCAAGGCCGTCCGGCAGGGCGACCCGCTGGACACCGAGACGATGATCGGCGCCCAGGCGTCCAATGATCAGCTCGAGAAAATCCTGTCCTACATCGAGATCGGCAAATCCGAAGGCGCCAAGCTCATTACGGGCGGAGAGCGCGCAGAGCTCGGCGGGGATCTGTCCGGCGGCTACTACGTGGCGCCGACGATCTTCACCGGCAACAACAAGATGCGGGTCTTCCAGGAGGAGATCTTCGGACCGGTGGTGGCGGTGACGTCGTTCAAGGACTACGACGACGCCATGTCGATCGCCAACGACACCCTCTACGGGCTGGGCGCGGGCGTGTGGAGCCGCGACGGCAACACCGCCTACCGGGCGGGCCGCGACATCAAGGCCGGCCGGGTGTGGACCAACTGCTACCACGCCTACCCGGCACACGCCGCGTTCGGCGGATACAAGCAGTCCGGCATCGGCCGGGAGAACCACAAGATGATGCTCGACCACTACCAGCAGACCAAGAACCTGCTGGTGTCCTACAGCAACAAGGCCCAAGGCTTCTTCTGAGCGAGGACCAAATCCACTTGCCCTGAATCACCTTCAAGATTGGAACAATCTCATGACGCAGACCATCGCTACTCCCGCACGCCCAGATGCCCCTACTGAAACCATGCGTGCCGCGGTGGTCACCGACTTCGGCGCCCCCTTGCGGATCTCCGACGTCGATCTGCCCGCCCCCGGTTACGGGGAGGTGCTGGTGAAGCTGGAGACCTCGGGCGTTTGCCACACCGATCTCCATGCCGCCCAAGGCGACTGGCCGGTGAAGCCTCAGCCGCCGTTCATCCCGGGTCACGAGGGCTACGGCACAGTCGTGGCACTCGGCGAAGGGGTGAACGATCTCAAGGTTGGCGACAAGGTCGGCAACGCTTGGCTGTGGTCGGCTTGCGGCAGCTGCGAATACTGCCGCACCGGCTGGGAGACGTTGTGCGAGAGCCAGCAGAACGCCGGCTACAGCGTCAACGGCAGCTTCGGCACCTACATGCTCGTCAACGCCGCGTACGCCGCACGGATCCCGGACGGCGTCGACCCCCTCGAGATTGCACCCATCCTGTGCGCGGGCGTCACCGTCTACAAGGGCCTCAAGGTGACCGACACCCGGCCCGGCCAGTGGGTGGCCATCTCCGGCATCGGCGGGCTGGGGCACATCGCCGTGCAGTACGCGCGGGCGATGGGTCTGCGGGTGGTCGCCGTCGACATCGACGATTCCAAGCTCGCGCTGGCGACCCGGCTCGGCGCCGAAGTGGTCGTCAACGCCCGCACCAGCGACGTCGTCGCCGAGGTGCAGAAGGTCACCGGCGGCGTTCACGGCGTGCTGGTGACCGCGGTGCATCCGCAGGCGTTCGGGCAGGCCATCGGGCTCACCCGGCGCGGCGGCACCATCGTCTTCAACGGGCTACCTCCCGGCGACTTCCCCGCGCCGATCTTCGACATCGTGCTCAAGGGTCTGACGATCCGTGGCTCGATCGTCGGCACCCGCCAGGACATGGTCGAGGCGCTGGACTTCTATGCCCGCGGTCTGATCCACCCGACCGTGGCGAGCGCGGGACTCGACGACATCAACGATGTGTTCGCCAAGATGGAGCGCGGTCAGATCGACGGCCGGATCGTCATCGACTACCGGTAGTCATCGGCTGGCTGACGCAAACTCCTCCGGCAACTCGACGCGTCGGGGTCGGGGGAGTTTGTCTGCGTTCGCACTGGACAGACGAGACCAATGCCGAGCGAAACTCGATGGCGAATCGGCCTCCTGACCGGCTGCCGAACTGGATCTCGTTCATTACCAGCGCGGAAATCCGGTGTTCGGTCCCATCTGGGATTCGTGAGGCGTAACTTCCAGCTAATACGGAGTATTGGGGGAAACATGAACAAGTACGCAAAACTGTCTGGGGTGGCAATTGTGGCAAGCCTCGGCGGCCTGGCGCTGGCGCCCACGGCGACCGCCGATACGACTCTGACGCTCTTCGAGCACGACACCATGCAACACCAGGCCGACCTCGGCAAACCTGGACCGGGTCCAGGCGACCAATTCATCTTCGCCGGCGATGTGTTCGACCGTCCCGGTGGCATGTTCCTGGGAACGACCGGCGGCAGTTGCACCACGCTCACCGGCAACGACACAGCCGGCCAGACGACGTGCAACGGCACATTCAACCTCGGCGGCGGCCAGGTCGTCATCCAGGGCGTGGTCGACACCGCCGCCCTGTTCGTGCGCGGTGACACGGTTCCGCTCTCCATCGTTGGTGGCAACGGCGTCTACCAGAACGCCCGCGGCACCGGAACCGTGCAGGTGCCCCCAGACGTCCCGAACCTGACCGACGCGAACTTCGTCCTCAACCTGACCGGTTAGCCCCCAACGAACGCGTTTTGACCTGCGAGGACGCTCCCGGGTAAGCTGCCTCGTTGGCGTGTGGCACGCCGGGACCTCGGGTCAATGTCGGTCGCCGAGATCCGTCCCAGCCACACATCGCCAGACCGGCACCCGGGTCACACCGGGAGACAACCCGAGAGAAGAAGAGGTAAGCGCTGTGCCCACGTACACGCCGAAGGCAGGTGACACCACGCATTCGTGGTACGTCATCGACGCCACGGACGTCGTGCTCGGCCGGCTCGCCGTCGAAGCAGCCAAGCTGCTGCGCGGCAAGCACAAGCCGACGTTCACGCCCAATGTCGATGGTGGCGATTTCGTCATCGTCATCAACGCCGAGAAGATCGCCGTCAGCGGCGACAAGCTCAAGAACAAGATGGCTTACCGCCACTCGGGTTTCCCCGGTGGCCTCCGGGCGCGCTCGCTCGGTGACGAGCTGGAGAAGCACGCGGACCGCGTCGTCGAGACCGCGATCGTCGGCATGCTGCCGCACAACAAGCTGAGCCGGCAGGTCCAGAAGAAGCTGAAGGTCTATGTCGGACCGGAGCATCCGCATTCCGCGCAGCAGCCCGTTCCGTACGAGATCAAGCAGGTGGCCCAGTGACCGAACCGACAGACGTGACTGAGACGACCGACGTGGCCGAGGTCGCTGAGGTGCCCGAGACGGCAGCGGTGCCCGAGACGGAGACCGCAGCGGCGCCCGAGGTGGTCGAGGTGGCCGAGACGCCAGCGGCGGACGCGGCTCCTGCCCGCGAGCCCATCGTGATCGACCGTGCCATCCAGACCGTCGGCCGCCGCAAGGAGGCTGTGGTCCGAGTTCGCCTCACGCCCGGCACCGGCAAGTTCCTGCTGGACGGCCGCTCGCTCGAGGCGTACTTCCCGAACAAGGTCCACCAGCAGCTGATCAAGGCCCCGCTGGTGACCGTCGACCGGGTCGACACCGTCGACATCTTCGCCCACCTCGACGGCGGCGGCCCCTCCGGCCAGGCCGGTGCGCTGCGTCTGGCCATCGCCAGGGCGCTGATCATCGTGCAGCCCGAGGACCGTCCGGCCCTGAAGAAGGCCGGCTTCCTCACGCGTGACCCCCGTGCCATCGAGCGCAAGAAGTACGGTCTGAAGAAGGCCCGCAAGGCACCTCAGTACAGCAAGCGCTGATCTGTCGCTGTCCGGCTGTGCATCGGGCGACGCCGTCACGGCGTGTCGTGTCGCACGATGCACAGTCGGCGCGGATCGTTTCGTTTGTTGGAGGTCTTGCGCATGGGTCGACTGTTCGGCACCGATGGGGTACGTGGGGTCGCCAATCGCGATCTGACCGCCGAGTTGGCGCTGGCCCTTGGGTCGGCGGCGGCCCGGCTGGGCACGTCCCGCAGCTCCCGCCGGATGGCCGTCGTCGGCCGCGACCCACGGGCCAGCGGCGAGATGCTCGAAGCCGCCGTCATCGCGGGGCTGACCAGTGAGGGCGTCGACGCGATGCGGGTCGGCGTGCTGCCGACCCCCGCGGTCGCCCATCTGACGGGTGCCTACGACGCCGAGTTCGGCATCATGATCTCGGCGTCGCACAACCCGATGCCCGACAACGGCATCAAGATCTTCGGCCCCGGCGGCCACAAGCTCGACGACGCCACCGAGGACCGCATCGAGGACCTCGTCGCACATGGTCCTGGCGCCCGCCCGGTCGGTGCGGGCATTGGCCGCGTGGTCGACGCCGAGGATGCCCTCGCCCGCTATCTGCGCCACATCGGCAAGGCGGTCACCACGCCTGCCGACGGCCTGACCGTCGTCGTCGACTGTGCACACGGTGCCGCGTCGACGGCCGCACCGCAGGCCTATCGGGCCGCCGGCGCCAACGTCATCACCATCAACGCAGAACCCAACGGGATCAACATCAACGACGGCTGCGGCTCCACGCACATGGGGCAGCTACAGGAGGCGGTGCGCAGCCACGGAGCCGACCTCGGCCTGGCCCATGACGGCGACGCCGACCGCTGCCTTGCCGTCGACGCGGCCGGCAGGCTGATCGACGGCGACGCGATCATGGTGGTGCTCGCGCTGGCCATGCGCGACGCCGGTGAACTCGCGTCGAACACCCTGGTGACCACGGTGATGAGCAACCTCGGCCTGCACCTGGCAATGCGCTCCGCGGGTATCGAGGTCCGCACCACCGCCGTCGGTGACCGCTACGTCCTCGAGGAACTGCGTGCGGGCGACTACTCGCTCGGCGGTGAGCAGTCCGGCCACATCGTGATGCCCGCGATGGGCACCACCGGCGATGGCATCGCCACCGGGCTGCGCCTGATGTCGCGGATGGCGCAGACCCGATCGTCCTTGGCCGACCTGGCCGCGCCCATGCGTACCCTGCCCCAGGTGCTGATCAACGTCGAGGTGGCCGACAAGGCAACCGTCGCCGACGCGCCGTCCGTGCGCACCGCGGTGGCGAAGGCCGAGGCGGAGCTCGGCGAGACCGGCCGAATCCTGTTGCGGCCGTCGGGAACCGAGCAGGTGGTCCGCGTGATGGTGGAAGCCGCCGACGAGGACACCGCACGGCTACTCGCGGCCCGCGTCGCGGAGTCGGTCAGCGAACAACGCTGACGGCGGGAACCGAACGGGCCCGCGCCGCGTCCTAACCCGACATGGGACAAAGTGACGCCGCACGCGTCGACGTCGCGGCGCTGCTCGACGTGGCGCGCGGGTACGACGCCATGGCCGACGCCGTCGACGCCGCCGCCAGCACTCATCTGGCGCGGCTGTCCTTCGACGGCGCCGTCGCGGGGCGGGCGTACACGGCGCGTGGTGACGCGCTGCGGCACTCGGTCGAGCACATCGGCGACGGGATGCTGCTCTGGGCTCGAGCGTGTGCCGAGATCGCCTCCGTACTAAGGGCTTCCGCGGATCGATACGTCGAAGCCGACGCCCGCACCGCCCGGCGGGTGGGGTAACCGTGCCGGAGGGGTTTGACGTGGCCGCCCGGCTTGCCGCGGGAGCACCGTCCGTCGAGCGCATCGGGACCTACGTGTGGGCGTGCCGTCAGCTCGGCTATCAGCATCCGGATCTGACGGTGCACGTCGCGCAGGTACGCGATTGGTACGCCCACGACGACGGCCTCGATCTACGGGCACTGGACGCCGACCGTGCCGCGCTGTCGGCAGCGGCCACCGCGGCCGACGATGCACTGCGTCGACACGGCGAGCTGACCGCGGAGTTGGCGGGTTCCTGGTCTGGCCAGGGTGCGGGTGCGGCTCGCGAATTCCTCTGGTGTCACGGACAATCGGCGGTTGCCGTGCGGGACGGGCTGCGCCGTGCCGCCGACGCGGTGGCGGCGTTGCGCGATGAGCTGTGGCGCGCCGTCGACGGCAAGGTCGAGACCGTGCTGGACGTCGACGACCGAGGGTTGCCGCAACGCGCCGAGTGGCTGGCCGCGGCGCAGACCGTGACGACCGGCGCCGGCGACCAGGTGGCCGCCAGCGAGCTCGTCGACCAGCAGATCAAACCGTTCGTGGACAACGACATCCGGACGGACTGGCTCGCTGCGATGCACCGGGCGGACGGCGCCGTCACGGCGGCCTACGACGCGGCCGGCGCCCGCATGGACTCCGGCGCGGCCCCGGCCTTCGACGTGCCGGGGGAGTTGGGCCCGAGGTGGGACGCGCCGGACAGCCCACCCGTGTCCGGCGCGACGGTACCTGCCGCCGCGGTGATCTCGTTGCCCGAAAGCGTCGGTGCGCCGCCGGTTGCAGCGTCCGAACCGGCAGCGTCACCGATAGCGTCACCGGCTCCCGCGCCCGCCTCGGCACCATTCGCCGACCCGCTGCCTGCCGCGGCCGCCGCGCCCGCCTCGGCCGCCGCGTCGCCGATGCCGTCCCTCGGTGAGCTCGGCGGCGGCATGCCCTCGCTCGGCACCGGATCGTCCGGTTTCGGACAGCAGCTCGCCGACCTGATCGGCGGACTGATCGGATCGTCGGAGGATGCGCTACCCGACCCGCAGGAGCTCAACCCGCCCGACGAGACCGACGAGATCGACGAGCCGGACGATGATCCCGACGAGGAA
>NZ_JAVRPS010000213.1:0-2900 GCF_032162105.1 Mycobacterium sp.
CAACGTGCCGGTGGAATTGGCGTGGAAACGGGTGCAGGACGGTCGGCTGGGCACACGCAATGCCTGCTACTTCGCCTGGGACTGCTTTCATCCTCAGTGGGATCCCAAGCATTTGTGGCAGACATCCTCGGCGCCGACAACATCGCGCACCGAGCACCAACCACCTGGGCCCAGTCAACGGTCCCCAGCGCGGCGTAACACCTGACAGCCAGCCAGGCGCTACAGCTGCAAGCCCCAGTCCCTCAGAACCAGGTAGTTGACGTGACCGCGTAGTGATTGGTCGGACCTGATGCCGCACAGGTAAGGGATCCGCGAGCAACCAGAAGGTCGAGGTGGGCTGCGACCTCGAGGATCGCGGTCATGCCGTGCACCGCGCCAAGCTCGTCGACGGTGCGCTCGTGGCGGGTCCACAGCATGCGCCGCGCAACGTCGTAGGCGGTGTCGGATCCGGCCGCGACCAGCCCGTGGACCAGGTCGAGACGCTCCCGGTGATGGTCGAGCAACTCGTCGACCCTGGCGTTGACGCTTTGCGTGACCGCGCCGTGCGCGGGGAGCATCCACGCGTCCGGCAGGTCCAGGAAGAGCCGCAGTGAGGAAAGATAGGACCGAAGTGGCAGCTCTTCGGGCATTCGCTCCAGAGCGATCGATGGCGTGATACGCGGCAGGATGTGGTCGCCGGTGAATGCCAGCCGGGCTCGGCGGTCCTGGTAGACCATATGTCCACGGGTATGACCGGGCGTCGCGCGAGCGACGATCAGCGTTCCACCGCAGTCGATTTCATCGCCGTCGTCGAGCCAGATGTCGGGTGGCCCGAACGGCACGTCCCGTTCGAACGGTTCGAGCTCCAAGTCGGCGATCGTCTGCGCGAGCTCGGGTGCGCCTGCCCGGCGCAACAGCCGCGCCTGTATCGGATAGGCGCCGTCGATCTCGTCGAATGCCTCGATCGTGTGGTGTTCCTGACGGCCGATCAGCACTGTGGTGCCATAGCGCCGCTGCCACATAATGGCTCGGGAGAAGTGGTCCCAATGGGCGTGGGTGACGAGAATGCGCCGCACGTCGCCGGGGGCGAATCCGAGCCCGTGCAGCGCTTCGATGATGACGGATTCGCTTGGCTCGTCGGCCCAACCGGAATCCACCAGCGTCACGCCGTCGTCTCCCAGGATGGCGTACACGTTGACCGTCCGCAGGTCCGCGAGCGGAAGCGGCAGCGGGATGCGCACGACGTGCGGGGTGACGTCGTCCACCTCGTGGCGATCAGTGGTCAGACGACGATCCAGCATTCAATCAGTCCCTTCACTCCATCGGATCACCGTAATTTAACATAGGATAAAAAATCTCTTACCCAGGCGAAGGATGGCGTGGCTACCGCGGTCGTGGTTGTAACCGCCGCACAAGTCGTTTAATGTAAATTAGAAATTACTAGCACCTGGAGTCGACGATCACCCATGACTGATCCACTGCCACCGGAGGTCTTCGCCGAGCGCGAGGGGGTCGTGTCGGTCAACGCCGCCGCAGGGATCGGTCGGATCACCCTCGATCGATCGGAGCAGATGAACGCCATCACCGTCGCGTTGGGCGTCGAACTCGAGCGCGCGATCCTTGCACTCGGGTCGGACCCGACGATCCACGTGATCGTCATCCGGGGTGCGGGTGGAAACTTCTGCGCAGGTGGCGATTTCGGCGAGGTCGAGCGACTGCGCGCCGAAGGACCGGCGGCGCTGCGGACATTGTTCGTGTCCTTCCGGAGCGCCTGCGATGCCATCAGCGCGATCGACGTACCCGTGGTGGCCGCAGTCGAAGGAGTCGCCGCGGCGGGTGGATTCGAACTCATGCAGGCCGCGGACACCGTGCTGGTCAGCGATGATGCGCGGATCTCGGACAATCACATCAGATTCGGCATGATCCCTGGCGGCGGCAGCACACAGAGATTGCCGCGGCTGATCGGTCGCCAACAGGCGATGGGAGTCCTGCTCAGCGGAGACCGGCTTTCGGGCGCAGATGCCGCTCGGCTGGGTCTGGCATACCGCAGTTTTCCGCGAGATCGCTTCGACGACGAGGTGGAGCTGTTCGTGTCCGCAATGGCCGGCCGCGACCGGGGCGCACTCACGGCCATCAAGCAACTGGTGCTGTCTGGGTTAGAGCAGCCCGCGGCAGCGGGTCTCGACGACGAAATCACCGCAGTTGTGCGCCACATCAGCGAGGGAGCCGGACGCAACGGTGCGTCGGCCTTCAGCGAACGAGGAGGAACCCGGTGACGACGATTGGTTCGACGACGCCTGTCGCGCTCGACGTGGACGGCGGGCTGGCCCGTCTCCGCCTCAACCGGCCGGAGGTCTCCAACGGGTTGAACGTGGAACTGCTCAAGGCGCTACACGAGGCGATCTTGACCTGTCACGCCGATCCCAAGGTCAGGGTCGTGTTGCTGACCGGCGAAGGGCGCAACTTCTGCGCAGGCGGCGACATTCACACCTTCGAGTCCAAGGGCGCCGACCTGCCGGACTACCTGCGTGAGGCCACGGCCTGGCTGCAGCTGGCTTCCGCTGCGTTGATTCAGCTACGAGTCCCAGTGGTCACGGCGGTACAGGGCTTCGCGGCGGGTGGTGGCGGCCTGGGATTGGTGTGTGCGTCAGACATCGTGGTCGCCGCCGAATCCGCGAAGTTCTTCTCCGGCGCCGTTCGCGTCGGCATGGCCCCCGACGGCGGGGTGTCGGTGACGCTCACCCAGTTGGTTGGGCTACGGCAGGCGCTGCGGATCGTCCTGACCAACCCGACGCTCACCTCTGCCGAGGCGCTGCGCATCGGGCTGATCACCGAGGTCGCGGCCGACGACGAACTACAAAGTCGCGCAGAGGAGCTGGCCCTACAGCTGGTCGACCTTCCCACGCAGGCGTTGTCGGCGA
>NZ_JAVRPS010000214.1:0-17171 GCF_032162105.1 Mycobacterium sp.
CCGGCGACCCCGCGCACGTCGATGCGGCGATCGCCATGCTGTCCCGTCGACTCAACGCGATGGAGTCGGTCCGCGACGAGTACAACGACTATCTCGACGGGAAGTGATGGTGTCGGCTTCCCCTGACGTCGTCGAGGACGTCGACGCACTTCGCGCGGAGATCCGCGTGTTTCTGGACCAGGCACCCAAGCCTGCCGGCCTGCGCAACTACGGGCCCACGCCCACTGCGGACGACGTCGAGCCGGGCCGGACGTGGCACCGTTACCTCGCCGACCACGGTTACACCTGCCTGCACTGGCCGCTCGAATTCGGTGGCGCCGCAGCGACTGTCGCCTATCAGGCCGTCTTCGCCGAGGAGTGTGCCCGCGCAGGCGTGCCCCGTCAACTGAACATCACTGGCGCGGATCTGGTCGGCCCGGTACTGATCAAGTTCGGCAGCCAGGAGCAGAAGGACCGGTACCTCGAACCGATAAGACTTGGCGACGACGTCTGGACACAGCTGTTCTCCGAACCCGGTGCGGGGTCCGACCTTGCCAGCGTGCGCACCCGTGCCGAACGCACCCCCACGGGCTGGCGCATCGACGGCCAGAAGGTATGGAGCTCGGCGGCAGCCTCGGCCGACTATGGTTTGCTGCTCGCTCGCACCGGACCGGACAAACACCGCGACCTGTCGATGTTCGTGGTACCGATGGACATCCCGGGGGTCACGGTGCGCCCGCTGACCCAGATGGACGGCGAGAGCAAGTTCAACGAAGTCTTCTTCGACGGCGCCGAACTGGGCAGCGACGCCCTAGTCGGTGAAGTTGGGCAGGGCTGGACCGTCGCGATGGTCACGTTGGGGCGCGAACGCCTGACGTTGGGCTCCCAGGCCGTGGCGATGTTCCGGCTGCACGAGCGCATGGTCGCGGCCGCCCGCGACCACGACCTGCTCGACCCGGTGCTGTCGCGGTCGATGACCCGACTGTGGGCCCGGATGTGGCTGCTGCGGTTCACCTGGCAGCGGGCCATCGACTCGGGCGACCTCACGTCGCCCGCCTTCTCGGTGCTCAAGCTGATGACCTCGGAAACCGACCGCGACCTGGGCGACATGGCCACCGAGGTGCTGGGTACCGACGCGTGCATCGATCCAGCGGATGACGACCTGGTGCACCACATGCTCGTTGGGCGGGCACAGACCATCCTCGGTGGCACCAGCGAGATTCAACGCAACATCCTCGGTGAACGGGTGCTCGGACTCCCCAAAGAACCACGGTGACTACGGGATTGACCGCAGCCGGCTTCGAGAGCGCGCTGCGTGCCGAGCTGCGGCCCGAGATGACGGTGGCCCTTGGCGATGGCGTGGGCGCGCTGCGCTGCCTCGACGATGGCACATCGGTCGGATCGGTGCTCAGCGCGGCGGCCCGCGAGGTGGGCTCGGTGCGACTGGTGCTGGGCTGGCTGCCCGCCCCGGTGGACGGCCTCGACGCCGACGCATTCGCCGAAGTGATCGCCCTGATGCCCGGATGGGGGGTACGCGACGTGCTGCGTCGCCCGTCCGCCCGGTTCCTGCCGACGCGGCTGGCCGCGATCCCCGCCTTGCTGGCCGACGTGCTGCGCCCCGACATCCTGCTCACCCGTCTGGTGCGACGCGACGGCTTGCTGCAGTTCGGCACCGAGGTGTCCTGGCAGCGCACGGTGATCGACTGCGATGCAAGGACTTTCGGCGTCATCGACACCAAGGCCCCCGCGGCGAGCGCCGAGCCCGCACTCGACCCGTCCAAGATCGAAGTGCTCGGCTCGGTCAGCGGCGGACTCTTGCTACTACCGGAGCGTGAGCCCGACCCGATCCACAACGCTCTGGCCGATACGGTGTTGCAGTTCGTCCCAGAAGGCGCCCGACTGCAGTACGGGCCTGGGCAACTCGGCACCGCCCTGCTGCGACGGGCCCGGGTGCCGTTGCACATCGACACCGGCCTGCTCACCGACGCCGTCGTCGACCTCGATCGACGCGGCCGGTTGGCAGGCACGCCGTCGGCGACGTACCTTCTCGGCACTGACTCGCTCTACGACTGGGCCGACGGCCGATCCATCCTGCGCGGCATCGACCACACCCACGACCTCACCCGGCTGTCGCGCGGAGCACCGCTGGTCGCAGTCAACACCGCCATCGAGATCGACCCGTACGGGCAGGTCAACGTCGAAGGACTGGGCGACAAAGTGATTGGTGGAATCGGCGGGCACCCCGACTACTGCGCCGCAGCCAGGATGAGCCGCGGCGGACTGTCGATCATCGCCGTGCCCACCACGACCAATGGCCGTTCACCGCTCGTCGAGCAGCTGAGCCGTCCGGCGTCCACACCCGCCCACGACGTAGACCTGATCGTCACCGAGGCCGGGTACGTCGACCTGCGCACCGCGGACTGGTCGCAGCGTCGGCACCTGATCACCGAATTGTTCTCAGCTTGAGGGAGATAACGAGCGATGCCTGAAGGCCCCTTGACGGGCAAGGTCGTCCTGGTCACCGGCGGAGGACGCGGAATCGGCCGCGGCCATTGCCTCGAGCTCGCCAACCAGGGCGCAGCCGTCGTCGTGAACGACCCTGGCGTCGGCAGGGACGGTTCCAGCGGTGACGGAGCGGGTCCCGCGGCGGACGTCGTCGCCGAGATCGAGGCGGCCGGAGGCAAGGCCGTCGCACACACCGGTTCGGTGGCGGCGTGGGATGACGTGGCCGACATGATCTCCACCGCCGTCGATACCTTCGGTTCCCTGACGGGTGTGGTGAACAATGCAGGCATCCTGCGCGATTCCATGGTCGCCGCCTCCACCGAAGCCGATTGGGACGCCGTCATCGCCGTGCACCTGAAAGGCACGTTCGCCGTCACGCGGCATGCCTGCGAATACTGGCGAGCACAATTCAAGGCGGGCAACACGATCGACGCGCACGTCGTCAACACCGTGTCCGGCGCCGGCCTGTGGGGCAACGTCGGCCAGAGCGCCTACGGCGCAGCCAAGGCCGCAATCGCCAATCTGACCGTCGTCACCGCCATGGAGGCACAGCGTTATGGCGTTGCGGTCAATGCGATCTCCCCGCTGGCGATGTCACGGATGACCGCCGAGGTGTTCGGCCAGCGTGCCGACGATCCCGCTCTGGATCCAGCCCGCAGTTCCGCCGTGGTGGCCTGGCTGCAGTCCGCGCAGTCATCCTGGCTGACCGGGCAGATCCTGCGCATCAACGGAGACAAGCTCACCCGCATCGAAGGCTTCACCGAAGTACCCGGCGCCTACCATGCCAAAGACGGCACCTCCCTGACATTTTCGGAGATCGGTCAGGCCGTCAGCTGGCTGTGGGGCACACTCCCCCGCGGCCTGGCCGGACCGCTGCCGACGGCCTAGTCTCTTCCCACGAGAAGACGCAAAAACACCCGACACGCCGCGCAATTTGGCTAGTTTGCTGGAGCCGCGCTTGCGCGGACTGCTCGCGAGAGAAAGTCAGCGGCCTACGGCGCTCCTCCGTCGGCGTAGATGGTCTGGCCGGTGACGAACGCGCAGACGTCCGAGAGCAGAAAGGCGATCAGAGCGCCGATCTCGTCCGGCTGCCCGGGACGGCCAAGGGCGGCGTCGAAGCCGAAGTCCTCGACCAGCGCCCGCTCGAGCGCCTCCTCGTAGGGATAGCCCTTGGAATCGGCGACGTATCCGCGAATGGCATGCAGCGCATCGGTTTCCACCGCTCCTGGGGCAACGCTGTTCGCCCGGATACCCGACTTGCCGTGCGTGCGCGCGATTCCGCGGGTGAACGTGGCGACCGCCGCCTTGAGGCTGGCATACGGCAGCCGCGGCTCGTGCGGCGAACGCGCCGAGTAGGCGGCGGTGGTCACGATCGCACCCCTTGTCGCCTCGAGGTGCGGCAGCGCGGCCTGCACGCTGCGGGTCGTCGCGAGGAGGACGTCGTGAAACGCGGTGTCCCAGGCGTCGTCGTCCGAGTCGATCGGCATCATCCCTGCGGTGCCCATGGTGATCGCGATGCCGTCGAGCCGGCCAAGGAGTTGGGCGGCCTCGTCGACGGCAGCGACCGCCATACCGGGCCGGCTCACGTCGAAGGACAGGCCGTGGGCCGGGGCAGCGCCGCCCGCGGCGATTTCTTCCGCGGCGCTCTTGGCCCGGTCCGCGTCACGTCCGACCACCACGACGGAGGCTCCCTCGCGGGCCAAAGTCCGCGCCGCCGCCAGTCCCATCCCGGCTGTTCCGCCGACGACGACATAGCCCTTGCCCGTCATCTGGAGATCCACCGGTCAACTCCTCGCCGTGGTGAAGTAGCTCAGCGGCCGCTCGACGAACTCGAACACCACGCCGTCGGGTGAGCGCAGGAACGCAATGTGCAGGCCGTCGATCTTCGTCCCCGGTAGTGGACACCACACCGGATCACCCATGCGCTCAACCGAATCGGGCACCTGCGCCAGCGCATCGTGCACGTTCTCCACCCGCAGGGCGCAGCGGTAGAGACCTTGGCGATTACCACCCCACGGCACCGGCGTGGGCGCGGTGGCCGGATGCTGCATCACCACCACGGTGAACTGATGCCCATCCTCGGCCAGCGCGTAACGGGCCACCACACAATCGGTTTCGCCCGACCCGTCTGGGTGCTGCCGATCACCGGCGATCGGCAGCACCCGCGGCGCGTCGGTTTCCTCGAACCCGATCGCGGTAAGGAACTCCCCTGTGGCGGCCGCGTCGATCGCGGCGATCCGGATGCCGCCGAACAGTGCCCCCTTGGCGGCGTCGGCGCCGGAAGGCACCTCGGTCACCTCGATCACGACGCCGTCGGGGTCGAGCGCGAGCACCGACTTCCCTCCGCCGATCAGGCCGTCGACCGTATCGCTCACCGTCAGGCCCGCATTGCGCAGAGCGGTCGCCGCGCCGTCGACGTCGGCGACCGCCAGTTGCAGCGACCGGATTCCTGGCCGCACCGGGTCGGGGCTCGGGTCGCGGTTCAACGCGGGCGAGTGGTACTCGATCGCTTCCAGCGCACAGCCGCCGCGTCCACCGCGTGCGTCGTAGAGGAATGCCGTCTCACAGAAGGTTTCACCGTCGAGGCCCAGGATCGTGCCGTCGGTGGCGACTTTGGGGTCGGTTCGCATGCGCGCGGTCAGTCCGAGCACGTCGCCGTAGACCCGCTCGGTGGCGTCCAGCGACGCGCAGTTGAGGTTGACGTGCAGGAAGCGCCGTGCGAGGTCCTCCGAACCCACTACAGCACGACCGAGTTGATCTTGAACTCGATGATCTCGTCCTCGCTGAAGCCGAGCTCGGCAAGCAGCGCATCGGTGTGCTCGCCGTGTCCGGGTGCGCACGTCAGATTCAGCGGGGTTTCGTCGAACTGCACCGGGCTGGCCGCCAGCGCGAACTCGTTGTCCTTCGCGTCGGTGACCTTGGGCAGATACCCGTTGGCGATCGCCTGCGGGTCACTGTGCACCTCGTGCGCGGTGTGCATGACGTCCCACACCCCGTCGAAACCGGCGAATGCCTTCTCCCAGTGCGGGAGGTCCTCGGATTCGAAGGCAGAGCGCAACTCGGCGATGCATTCCTTGCGGTTGCCGAATCGCACTGCCGCGCTGGCGAACCGCTCGTCGTCGATCAAGTCGGTACGGCCGAGGCGAGTGCAGAAGTCCGACCAGAACCGGTCGGCCTGCAAGAGCACGAACGCGATGAACCGGTTGTCGCGGGTCTTGTAGATGCTGGCCACCGGGTTCGGCATCTCGTCGAGGTTGAACTTCGGAATGTCCTGACCGGTGACACCCGAACCCACGATGTCGGGGCC
The DNA here is from genome assembly GCF_032162105.1 of Mycobacterium sp. Taxonomy (GTDB): domain Bacteria; phylum Actinomycetota; class Actinomycetes; order Mycobacteriales; family Mycobacteriaceae; genus Mycobacterium. The sequence goes on from NZ_JAVRPS010000214.1 coordinate 5,792, forward strand.
GAGCTGCCAGATCGCGGCGTTGAGCAGCGACACGTCGACGACCGACGGCTCACCGGTGCGCTCGCGCTTCACCAGCGCCGCCGCGATGCCGCCCGCGATCGCCAGCCCGCCGTAGGAGTCGCCGAACGCCGGCCGCTGGATCGGCGGATACGATCCGTCACCGTCGGAGTACGCATCGCCGATCCCGCCTCGCGCCCAGTACGCCGCCAGGTCGAACCCGCCCTGGGACGCCAGGTCGCCCTTGGTGCCGTAGCCATGGCCGCGGGCGTAGATGATCTTGGGGTTGCGCGCCCGCACCTGCTCTACGTCGATCCCCATCCGCTGCCGGGAGTCCGGCAGCAGGTTGGTGACGAAGACGTCGGCGGTCTCGAGCAACTTCATCAACAGCTCCAGCCCTTCGGGGGTGGAGGTGTCCAGCCCGATGCTGCGCTTGCCGCGGTTGGGCTGTTCGACGAAGTGGTTCACTCCCCCAGCGCCGGTGACGATCCCGGAGCTGATGAGGCCACGCTGCGGGTCGCCGGTTTCGGGGTGCTCGATCTTGATGACGTCGGCGCCCCAGTCGGCGAGCACGGCACCGGCAGCGGGAACGAACGTCCACGCCGCCAACTCGACGACACGTATTCCACTAAGAATGTCGGTCACAGGGGGTATCCGATCGTCTTGGTCTGCAGGTGCTGCTCGAAACCCTCGATGCCGTTCTGACGGCCGATCCCGCTCATCTTGTAGCCACCGAACGGCGCGTCGGCACCGTAGTACATGCCGCTGTTGATCATCAGCGAACCGGTGCGGATGCGGCGGGCCACCGCCATGGCCCGCTCGTTGCTGCCCATGATGCCGCCGGCCAGGCCGTAACTGGAGTTGTTGGCCAGCTCGACGGCGCCGTCGTCACCGCCGTCGTACGGGGTGATGGACAGCACGGGTCCGAAGACCTCCTCCTGGAAGATCCGGTGGTCAGGGCCGACGTCGGCGACGACCGTCGGTGCGACGAAGTAGCCGCGGTCCAGGCCGTCGGGCACGCCGCCACCTGCGGTGATCCGGCCGCCGTCGGCCTTGGCGATCTCGATGTAGTTCAGCACCCGGTCCCGCTGCTTCGCCGACACCAGCGGGCCGCAGAAGGTGTTCGGGTCGGCCGGGTCACCAACGCTGAGGGCACCAAAGGTCGCCGACGCGACCTCGACGGCCTGGTCGTAGTGCGACCGAGGCACCAGCATCCGGGTGGCCAGCGCACAGCCCTGGCCGGAGTGCATCAGCGCGCCGATACAGCCGGGCAGCGCCATGTCCATGTCGGCGTCGTCGAGCAGCAGGTACGCCGACTTGCCGCCGAGTTCGAGCATGTTGCGCTTCATGGTGTCGGCCGACAGTCGCTGGATGAGCTGGCCAACCGCGGTCGAGCCGGTGAAGGAAACCATGTCGACCCGCGGGTCGGTGACGAGCACTTGAGCGATGTCGTTGTCCGACGCCGGGACGATGTTGACCACACCGGCCGGGATGTCGGTCTTCTCGGCGATGATCCTGCCCCAGCGCAGCGCGCTCCACGGCGTCTCGATGGCGGGCTTGAGTACCATCGTGTTGCCGGTGGCCAGGATCTGGCCCATCTTGTTGCTGATGATCTCGAACGGGAAGTTCCACGGCGTGATGCCCGCGACCACACCCATCGGCTCCTTGACCACGACGCGGTTGTACGGCACGCCCATCTTGGCGTCCTGGTCGAGCATTCGCTCCCACTGGAAGGTCGAAATCAGCTCCGCGGGGTACCGGATGGCGTCGGCCAGCGGCCACTCCAACTGCGCGATGTAGGTCATCCCCACCGTCGCGCCGACCTCGGCGATCAGCTCGGCGCGCATGTCCTCCTTCTCTTCCTGCAGCGCGTCGTGCAGCTGCTCGAGGCAGTGCTGCCGGAAGTCGTGATTGGTCGACCAGTCGGTGGTGTCGAACGCTCTTCGAGCGGCGGAGATCGCCTCGTCCATGTCCGCGGCGCTCGCGTCGGTGGCGACCCCGAGCAGTTCTTCGTTGGCCGGATTGATGTTGTCGACGGTCTTTCCGGTCGACGAGTCCCGAAGCCGCCCGTCGACGAACAGTCGGTTCTCGGGGTTGAAGTTGACGGTGGCGGCGGCGATTGGCGAAGCCGTCATTGGCGATCCCTCTCGTGGGAGTAGCGGTGTGAGTTAGTGTACCTTCTTATAGATAACTGTTTAGCGGATTCGGTCGAGCAACCGGGTCCAGGCACCCATGAAGGGGGAACGGGTTGTCCGCCCCTGTCGACAGCGCCGTAGCCGGCCACCGTCAAGACGAGTACGTCTCGCAGGTCGCGGCGTATCGCGAGGACTTCCGCCGCTGGCTGCGCGGGTTGGACTGGGCCGACGAATGGCGCTCGGCGGCATTCGACACAGCCGAAGGCGAACTCGCGTATCACGCCACCATCCTGTCCCGCGTGCACGAGGCCGGCTGGAACCGGTACGGCTGGCCCGAGGCAGCAGGCGGGCTCGGAGGCACCGAGATCCACCGCGCGGTCTACTTCGAGGAGTTGGCTGCGGCGATGCTGCCCGTCCCGGAGCAGCACTGGACCCTCGAGGTGCTCGGGCCCGCCCTGTTCAAGTACGCGCCGGAGCTGGCCGCCGAATACCTGCCGAACTACCTGCGCGGCGCCGAATGGTGGGGGCAGTGTTTCTCCGAGCCCGAGTCAGGCAGCGACCTGGCCTCGCTACGGTGTCGGGCCACGGAGGACGGCGCCGGCGGCTTCGTCCTGAACGGGCAGAAGATCTGGACCAGCCAGGGCCCGACCGCCACACGGTTTCTGGTGCTGGCGCGCACCGGCACGCCCGAGAGCCGTCACCGCGGCCTGAGCACCATCTTGGTCGATGCCGACACCCCCGGCGTCACAGTGCGAGCGATCACGCTCGCCAGCGGTCGTCGTGAGTTGGCCGAGGTGTTCTTCGACGACGTCCGGGTGCCGCACGAGCGGCTGATCGGCGACGTTGACGCCGGCTGGGGCGTCGTGATGTACCTGATGCAGTACGAGCGCGGCATGTACGGCTATGCGGTACTGACCACGGCCCTGACCGAACTGGGCAGATTGCGCGCCGAGATGGCCGTCCACGGCGCATCATCTGCCAACCGCGAGCGCTTCGCACAGATCTACGTGGCAGTCGTGGCCGCGCAGTCCCGTGGCGCGACCACGGTGCGGGCACTGGCGCAGGGTCGCATGGTCGGCCCGGAGAGCAGCGTCGACAAGCTACTGTTCGCCAAGGCCGAGAGGGACATCAATGACCTCATCCTCGACGTGCGTCGGGAATGGATGCTGACCGGAGTGGGACCCGACGCCGGCGCGGAACTCAATGCCGCACGGGCCATGTGGTGGTACACCCGGGCCGCGACGATCATGGGCGGTAGCGCCGAGGTTCAGCGCGGCATCATCGCCGACCATCTGCTGGGGCTACCCAAGGAAAAAAGATGAGTGAAGCGGTCATCGGTAATGCGGTCGATGAATCGTGGCCCATGGTCGAGGAGGCCGTCTTCCGGCTGTTCGACGAACTGGCAGGCAAGGGAGCGGGCGCACACATCGGGGTCGGGCCGCCACTGGCCGAACTCGGTTGGTCAGACATCGAAACCGAGTACCCAATTCAGGCTTGCGAGTTGCTGTTTCGCGCCCAAGGCCGCTCACTAGTCAGTTCCGACTCGCTCGACAAGGTCATGCTGGCCGAGCTGGCCCCCCTGCTGGACGGACCGGTCGACGGCATCGTGTTGCCCGGCCCCGCCGACGGCTACGCGCCCGGCTCCGATGTCGACCGCGTCACCGGAATCCTGCTCGGGCCGCTGCCAAGCGCCGGGCGACTGGTCGTCCCGGTATCGACCCCAAAGGGCACGGTATCGATTGGAATCATCGATGCCGACCGCCTTGAGGGCAAGAGGTTGGATACCTTCGACCCGTCCGCACATTGGACGCAGGTCAGCGGACCGATGACCGGCGACCTGGTGGACGCCTCCACCGAATGGAACCGCGCGATCGCCGCGGCGCACCGGGCGCTGGCCACCGAACTCATCGCGCTAGCGGACGAAGCGCTGCGTATTGCCGTCGAGCACGTCAGCGTCCGCATCCAGTTCGGCTCACCCATCGGCTCGTTCCAGTCGCCACGGCACCTACTCGCCGACGCATCGGCGGGGCTGGAAGGCGCGCGTGCACTGCTGCGCGAGACATGGCGATACGGCGGTGAACTCTCCGCGCTGACTGCCAAGGCTGCGGCAGGGCGAGCGCATCGGGCAATATCCGACGCGGCTCTGCAGGTGTGCGGAGCGATCGGACTGACCATCGAGCACGATCTGCACCGGTATGTGACCCGCGGCTTCCAGATCGACTCCCTGTGCGGCTCCTACCAGCAACTCGAGACACTGCTCGCAGACCGCCTCTTCGACGACTACGCCCCCGGTCGCGCGTTGCCCGCCATCGTCTCCTGGGCCGAGTAGAGGGAAGTACATGCGCCGCAACATCTTCGACGAGATCCACGACGACTTCCGGGCCACCGCCCGGGAGTTCTTCGAACGCGAGTGCGTGCCGAATGTCGAGAAGTGGGAACGCGACGGCAAGGTCAGCCGCGAGGCCTGGCTCGCTGCGGGCGAGCACGGCCTGATCGGCTGGGAGTTCGACGAGAAGTACGGCGGCCTCGGCATCAAGGACTACCGCTTCAACCAGATCATCTCCGAGGAGATGTTCATGACCGGCTCCGTCGGCATCGGCCTTGGCGTACAGAACGACATCCTGATGCCCTACATGAACCACCTCACGACCGACGAACAGAAGGAGCGCTGGCTGCCCGGCTTCGTCAGCGGCGAACTGATCGGCTCGATCGCCATGTCCGAGCCCGCAGCGGGATCCGACCTGGCGGGTATCAAGACCACCGCGCGCGACGAGGGCGACCACTGGGTAGTCAACGGCCAGAAGACCTTCATCAGCAACGGGCTGCTGTCGAAGCTCGTGCTGACCGCGGTGAAGACGGACCCGTCGGCCCGGCACAAGGGCATCAGCCTGCTGATGATCGAGGACGGCATGGAGGGCTTCACCCGCGGCCGCAAGCTCGACAAGATCGGCCAATACTCCGCCGACACCGCCGAATTGTTCTTCGAGGACGTCAAGGTGCCCAAGGAGAACCTCGTCGGCGAGCTCAACCGCGGCTTCTACCATCTGGTCTCCAACCTGCCCAGCGAGCGGGTCGGCGTGGCCTGTTACGCACTGCCTGCCGCCCGCCGCGCATTGGATCTGACGAAGGCCTACGCGCTTGAGCGCACGGCGTTCGGCCAGCCGATCGGCAAGTTCCAGGTCAACCGGCACTTTCTCGCCGAGATGCAGACCAAACTCGATGCCGCCCAGACATACCTTGATCAGTGCGTGCTCTCGGTCAACGACGGCACGTTGAGCGATCAGGACGCTGCAGGCTTGAAGTGGTGGACCTCGGAGGTCCAGTGGGAGATCATCGACCGCTGCCTGCAGATGTACGGCGGCTACGGCTACATCAACGAGTACGAGGTGGCCAGGCTGTGGCGTGATTCGCGGGTGCAGCGGCTCTACGCGGGCACCACCGAGATCATGAAGGACCTCATGGGCCGCGCGATGGGGTACTAGGGATGACGTTGATCACTGGCATGCCGCCAATCCCCGGCTCGGGTCGGGGGTTCGGTTAACCTGCAAAATAGTTATTTGATTCGTGCATTGCATTTGCACTTACCGCTGGAGGTAGCAATGGAGGTCACCAGTCTTCGCGAACCGAAGATGGCCGATCGGGTGGCCACGGTGCTGCGCCGGATGTTCATCCGGGGCGAGATCACCGAAGGCACCATGCTCCCACCGGAATCGGAGCTGATGGAACGCTTCGGGGTATCGCGGCCGACGCTTCGCGAAGCGTTCCGCGTGCTCGAGTCCGAGTCCCTGATCCAGGTCCAGCGCGGGGTGCGGGGCGGCGCCCGCGTCACCCGCCCCCGTCGCGAGACGCTAGCCCGCTACGCCGGCCTGATCCTCGAGTACGAGGGCGTCACGGTGAAGGACGTCTACGACGCCCGGGTGACCCTGGAGGTTCCCATGGTCGAGCAGTTGGCCAAGGCCCGGGACCCCAAGGTGATCGCCGAACTCGAGCAGATCGTCGAACGCGAATCGCAGCTGAACCCCGGCAGCGAAGCCGTCGATCAGCTGACCGACTTTCACGCCGCGATCGCGCGGTTGTCGGGCAACAACACGCTGCAGATCGTCAGCGACATGTTGCACCACATCATCGAGAAGGCCAACCGCTCGCTGCAGCCCACCAAGGGTGCGCGCGCAGAGCAGGCCGCCCGCCGCTCGGCCAAGACCCACCGGATGGTGCTGGACATGATCAGGGCAGGCGATGCCGAGAAGGCAGGCGAACTCTGGAAGCGGCACCTGCAGAAGGCAGAGGAGTACGTCCTATCGGGCGCCGAATTATCCACTGTCGTCGACCTTCTCGAATGACGGACGTCGACGCGCGGGTAAACCAGCACGATCTCGAAACACCCGACTCTGTTCAGGTACGGTTCGGAATTGAGTACCTGGAATCCCAACCGGACGACGCCACAGCCGTGCTGTCCATGCCGATGGAGCAGTTCCGCAACCCCTTCACCGGCGCGCCGACCATCGGACCGCTGGCCATCCTCGTCGACGCGGCGGGCGGAATCGTCAACCACTACCGCCGGCACACCGATCAGTGGACGGTCTCGTCCGAACTATCCGTCGAACTGAGCACCGACGACCTCGGGGACCTCGACGGACCCGTCCTCGCCAGCGCACGCACCCTCGGTCCGCGGGGCGCCACGTCGCTGTCGATCTGCACGCTGACGTACCGCGGAACCGTGATCGGAGGCGGCACCGTGCGATCGTTCTTCATCCCCGCCGAGGGCGTGCTTCCTCAACGGCGTCCCGAGACTCTGCGGCGGTCGGCTGAGACCACGTTGTCGGACCTGATGGCGGTGCACGTCCGACCCGGTGACGACTCGGTGCTGGCGCAGCGCGCCGACCCAAATCTGAACAACGACATCGGGATCGTGCACGGCGGTGTGGCGGCGGCCGGCCTGGAACTCGCGGCGTCGGCGGCGGCCAACCGGGACCGTTCCGACAGTCTGCTGCAGACCGCCTCGCTGAAGGTGAACTTCCTGCGCCCGTTCTTCGCCGGAGCCGGCTCCCGCTATGAAGGCACGTCGCTGCGGATCGGGCGGCGCACCGCGGTCGGCGACGCGCAGGCGATCGGCGATGACGGCAAGCTCGCGATCACCGCTCGGGTGACGGCCTACGGCTGATTGCCGCTACGACTTCTTGGAGCGCGCCCGGAAGGCCGCGACCCGCTCCTTGAACTCCGGGGTCGAGAATGACGTCAACTCCTCGGCCAGCGCATACTCCAACACACCCTGCGCAGCGCGGCTCAGGTGCATGTTGAGCGCCACCTTCGATGACCGCAGGGCCTGTGGCGGCAGGGCGGCCAGTCGCTCACCAAGCGCCAGCGCCTCGTCGAGCACGGTGTCGTCGCTGACCACCTTGGTGACCAGGTTCAGCTTCTCGGCGATCGGCGCGGTGATCCGGTCGCCGAGCAGGACGTACTCCTTGGCCTTCATCATGCCGATCAGCAGTGGCAGCATCGCCGCGCCGCCGTCGCCCGCGGTCAGCCCGATCGCGACGTGCGGGTCGGCCAGGTAGCTGCTCTCCCCCATCACCAGCAGGTCGGACAGCAGCGCGATCGAGCAACCCAGTCCCACGGCGGGTCCGTTGACCGCGGACACCAGCGGCTTGGGGAAGTTGATCACCTCGAGGAACACCGTGCGAGCTTCGTGGATCTGGAACGTGCGCGCCACCTGGTCCTCGATCAGGCGGCCGAACATCACCATGTCACCGCCGGCCGAGAAGGCCTTGCCCACACCGGTTGTCACGACCACGCGCACGTCGTCGTCGGCGTCGAGTACCCGCCAGATGGTGGCGAACGCGTGGTGCACCTCTTCGGTGACGGCGTTGAGCGCCTCGGGGCGGTTGATGCTCACGACGTGGACGTTGCCGCGCTTCTCGACCAACAGCCACGGGGCGAACTGCTCGTAGCCTGCCAAGGTGGCGATCTCTGAGGTGGTCATGGGACTCCGATCAATTCTTGTCGCTGGACAGGATCGTCACCGCGGAGACCGCGGTCGGGCCGCCGATGTTGTGCGCCAATGCCACGCGGGCGCCGTCGACCTGATTCTCGGACTCACCGCGCAACTGGTTGAACAGTTCGTAACACTGCGCCACGCCCGTCGCGCCCGGCGGGTGCCCCTTGGCCTTCAGCCCCCCGCTCGGGTTGATCGGGATCGAGCCGCCCACGTAGTGCTCGCGGCCCTCGACGAGTTTGTAGGCCTCGAACCGGTTGGCGAAGCCGAGATCCTCGTAGCTGATCAGCTCCACGCCGGTGAAGCAGTCGTGCACTTCGGCCACGTCGATGTCGCGGGGCGTCATACCCGCCATCTTCATCGCCGTCTTGGCCGCACGCACCGTCGGGGGGAAGCTCGTCATGTCGTTCTTGTGCTGATGCATCACCCGATCCATGCCCAGCCCGACGCCACGCACCCAGACCGGCCTATCGGTGTAGCGGTCCACGACGTCCTCGGCCGCCAGGATGACCGCCGCGGCGCCGTCGCTCTGAGGGGTGCAGTCGTAGAGCCCGAACGGTTCGACCACGATCGGCGCGGCCAGCGCCTGCTCGACGGTGATCTCATACCGCAGTTGGGCTTTCGGGTTGTTCAGCGCGTGGAAGTGGTTCTTCACCGCCACCATGGCCATGTGTTCCTTGGTCGCAGGCGACTCGTGAAGGTAGCGGATGACGTGCAGTGCGAAATTCGCGGGCGCGACCAGCCCCAGAGGGTAATCCCACGCGTTGTCGCGGGTCATCGCCGCCCAGTCCCAGAACGTGGTGCTCGACGACGTCTCGCGGACCTTGTCGGCGCCGACCACCAGCACCACGTCGTAGAGACCGGATGCGATCGCCATCGCTCCGTTGCGGATCGCGTCATTGCCCGTGGCACAGGCATTCTCGACCCGGGTGACGGGGATGTCGGTGAGGTCGAGGGTGTCGGCCAGAATGCCCGACGGGAACCCGTCGGTGGTGGACAGCTCGCCGAACCACGCCGCCTCGATCTCGGTCTTCTCGATGCCCTTGTCGACGTTGGCAACCGCTTCGGCATACGCCATCGGCACCAGGTCCTTGATGCCGAGTTCGAAGTGCTCGGCGAAGGGCGTCATCCCCGCGCCGACCATGGCGACGTTCCTCATGCCTTTGCTCCTTGCGCTGTGAGCGTGCGCCCCGGCCAGAACGCATATCCGTAATCCGGGATACCAGCGCGGGTGGCGATCTTTCGCAGCACCACGGCCCCCTGCTGTCCGATCGTCGCCTCACCCGCGGGGACCCCGGTGACCTTGAGCAGGACCCGGACCGGGCTGTCGTCGAGCTGGACGACCGCCAGCGAGTACGGGCTTGGTAGATCGGGCACCGGGATCCGCACGGTCGTATGGGTGTAGACGGTGCCAGTGCGCGGCAACGGCTCGAGCCGGTACTCCGTCGCCAGCTGCCCGGCGTTGTTCACCCGCAGCCGCGGCGGGAACTGGGGAGCGGAGTCGATGCCCGGACTTTCGTCGAAAACCGCTGCTTCCCAACGGATCTTCGGCTCAAACGCGCGCGCGTAGGCGGGAATTGAGATCGGAATCCCGACGCCATCGGCGACGCGTGTCTTCGGCAGGTCCCGCGTCGGGTACTCGTCACGGGATATCCGAGGCGCCCGATCGCCCAGCGCGAGGTCGGCGGCGCTGATGCTGGACTGCTCGACCGCGAGCAACAGACCCGGTCTGCCCGCCTCGACCGCATCGGCCAGCAGGCGGATGATCGCGGCGGCCGAAGGGGTCGATTCGCTGAGGGCACCCGAGGAGTCGAAGTCGTTGCCGAGTTGGGCCGGCGGCGCACCGGCCACCGCGGCCACCGCAGGCGTTCCGGTCAGGCCGAGGCGGGCCAGGGTGGACCGCACTCCGACCTCGCGCTGCAATCGGGGGTCGACGTACGCGTGCCGGGCGCCGTCCTCGCCGCGAGCGGTCAACGGCAGACTGCGTGTCTGCCGCGCGACGGGGACGACCGTGGCGCCACCGTCGCCGGTCAACACCGCTGCTGCGCCCATCGAATGGTCGTTGTCGTCGGCGGCGATCACTAACGTGCCGTCGTCGGCACTGCCGATCTGGTCCAGCACGGCGGGCGCGCCACCGAGCGCCTCGGTCACCGGGGTGTCAGCCGGCAGCGACAGCGCCGCCAGAAGCACCGCACCGTTGCCACCCTCCAACAGCGGAAAGTCGCGTGACACCAGCACGACACGTCGTGCGGTCGCACCGGGATCGGCGGCCCGTCCGGCGGCGACCGCCATCGTCAGCGCGTCCTCGTCGGGCCCCTTGACCCGTTGGTCGCGCACAGTCCATGGCGGCAGATAGGTGCCGATCGAGACGACCTGTGTCATAGAGCCTCGCTTTGGTGATGGCCGCGTTCCGTCGCCCAACTAATGAGCTATATAGTTATAGCATTCGAGTCCCTGGCTCAGCCACGACGGAAGGAGTGACCGTGGGGAATGCCGATCGTCGCCCGCTGGCGGATCGCGTCGTCGTGGTGACCGGCGCCAGCCGCGGCATCGGTGCCGCCATTGCCGTCCGGGCAGCCGCGGACGGCGCAGCAGTGGCGCTGCTGGCCAAGACCGAGACACCCAACCCCAAGATCGCGGGCACTCTGGCCGAGACCGCTGCCGCCGTGGAACGCGCGGGCGGCCGGGCGTTGCCGGTGGCATGCGACGTGCGCGATGCTGCCGCGGTCGCATCGGCCATCGAGGCGGTCGCCGAGGTCTTCGGCGGCATCGATGTCGTGATCAACAACGCAGGTGCACTCGACCTGCGTCCGACCGCGAGCCTGCCCCCGAAGAGCCTGCGCAAGCTGCTCGAGATCAACGTCGAGGGGCCGTTCGCGGTGGTGCAGGCCGCGCTACCGCATCTGCTCCGGTCCGACAACGCCCACATCGTGAATGTTTCTCCCCCGCTGCTCGTGGCTCCAGGGTGGGTCGGCGCCCACGTCGGCCACACCGTCGGTAAGTACGCCGAGAGCCTGCTCACCCTTGGCTGGGCCGAGGAGTTCGCCGCGGTGCCGATCGCGGTGAACTCGCTGTGGCCGGCCACCACCATCGCGAGCACCGGGATGATGATCGCGATGGGCGAAGCGGCCATCCGCGCCCAGGCCCGCAGTCCGCAGATCATGGCCGACGCCGTGCACGCGCTGGTCGCTCGGCCCGCCGCGACGTGCACCGGCCACTTCTACACCGACGAGGAGATCCTCCGCGAAGAGGGTCG
>NZ_JAVRPS010000215.1:0-8161 GCF_032162105.1 Mycobacterium sp.
CCGCTCACGCTGGCCGGTCTGGCCCTGGTGGCAGTGGCTGCGATGGGACGCTGGCCCGCGCCCCGCGACGCAGTATCCAAGGATTGAGCTACAGCGCAGTCGACGGTCAGGCGATTCCGGCCGCAACCGGGAACTTCGACGGATAGGCTCCGCAGCACGCCAGGCACCGTCGATTCACGTTGCGAACTTGCCTCCTTGCTCGGGAAGAGGTGGACTCACTTGGTCGAGGCGGTGTCGGCACCTCGGGTGGGCCCGATGGTCTGATCAGGCGTAGCCTCGGCATGCTCCGCGACGTCCGTGGTCTGATCGTGGTCCTGGTCGTCGTCGGAGTGATCGCATCGGCCTTGCCGTATGTCTCGGCTGCGGCGTTCGGGCCCATGATGCAGGTCGTCGCCGACGCCGGCACTAGCGGAAACCTCGGCGGCGTTTGGGGTTTGCGCGGTCCGTTGGTCGCCCGCGACGACGGTGTGCTCAGCGGCGTGGCCGGTTCGGTACCGTTCGCGATGCTCTTGGCGACGTGGGCGGCCTCGCTGATGTTGGCCCAGCTGATGTACCTCGTCAACGCCTGGGTTGGTACGAAGGTCGAGATGGTGCTCGTCACCGACATCCGGCAGCGCGTCCACGATCACCTCCAGACGCTGTCACTGGACTTCTTCACGGCTTCGCGGTGTGGTGCGCTGATGCAGCGTGTCACGGTGGAATCCACTGGCGTGCATCGGCTTCTGACCAACTGCCTGTTGCCGCCGCTGATCGACACCGTCGTTCTCGTGGTGGCCGTCGGCTGTCTGGTGGCGCTGTCGTGGCAGATGACGGTCGCCGCGCTCGTCCTCACGCCGTTGGCCCTATTGGTGCTGAAGTACGCAGGCCGCCACGTCCAGGCGGCAGTGCGACGGACGATGGACGCGGACCGCGCCATGGGCGCGGAACTGGAACAAACGATCAGCGGGATCTCCGAGATCCAGTTGTTCAACGCCCAGTCCGTGCGCAGCAAGCGTTTTCACGAAGTATCGGACCGCGCCGCCAAGAGTGACGCGTCGACCGTGATGTGGATGCAGGCCACCGCCAACGGATCTCAGGTGTTCATCGCGCTCGGCGAGGTGCACGGCAACCTCGTGTTCGAGGACGTGGCCTTCGGTTACACCGCAGGGCAGATGGTGCTGGACGGGATCTCGTTCTCCATCAAGGAGGGTGAGACGGTGGCCCTGGTCGGCGGCATCGGATCGGGAAAGTCGACGGTGTACAACCTCCTCCTGCAGTACCTGGACCCGCAGCGGGGCAGGATTCTGATCGACGGCCACCCGATCACCGAGGTCACCATCGCCTCGCTGCGCGACCAGGTGTCCAAGCTCGCCCAGTTCCCCTTCTTCACCAAGGACACCATCCGGGAGAACATCCGGTTGGCGCGGCCGGGGGCAACCGACGCAGACATCGAAGCCGCGTGCGAGAACGCCAACGTCCACTCCGTCATCATCGACCCGACGAAGATGCACGACGGGTACGACACCGTGGTGGACGTGCAGGTCCCGTCAGGCGGTCAGAAGCGACTGATTGCGTTGGCGCGCTGCCTGTTACGCAAGCCCGAGGTGCTACTGCTCGACGAACCGACTGAGAACCTCGACGCCGACCAGCGGGCCAGGTTGACCGGCGTGATCCGCGGCTACGCGAAGGACCGCACGTGCCTGGTGATCAGTCACGACATGGACTTCATCGCCGCCGTTGCCGATCGCATCCTGGTCATCGAGCACGGACGCATCGCGCAGCAAGGTGACCACCGCACGTTGATCGCGGAGGGCGGCCTCTACAAGCGGTTGTACGAGGCGCAGAACGTGGACCCCGATCTGGTGTATCCGTACCCGTCAGCCGCCGAGGTCGGCTGACGGCGCAGGGTTACAGCGCCGTCACGGTCCCCGTCAGGTGCGGGTAGCCCTTCGACAGGTTGCGCAGTGACAAGTCCCAGCCGTCGGAGACACGATCCACGTAGAGTCCGACGCGGGCTGGAAGCAGCACCGGCTTGCCGAACCGCACCGAGTACTTCACGGCATCGGGGATCTGGCCCTCGATATTGGCCAGAACCGCTGCGGCGCTGAACATTCCGTGTGCGATGGAGGTGGGGAACCCGAATAGCTTCGCCCCGATCGAGCTGGTGTGGATCGGGTTGTGATCACCACCTACTGACGCGTAGCGACGGATCTGGCCAGGCGTGATGCGCAGCACCGCGTTCGGCGGTGGCAGCTTCGCCTGTTTCTTCTGCTCCGGCTTGGCCTCGTCGGACAGGCTGGTCCGCTGCTGGTGCAGGAACGTCGTCACCTGGTGCCATGCGGTGTCGTTGCCGACCTTGAGGTCCGTGACCAGATCGACCAGCAGCCCCTTGCGGTGTTCGCGGAGGTTCTCCGCGTGCACCGCGACGTCGACGGTGTCGGTGACCGAGATCGGCTGGTACTGCGTGATGTGGTTCTCGACGTGTACCGAACCCATTGCGGCGAAGGGGAAGTCGAAGCCACTCACCAATGACATCACCGAGGGAAAGGTCAGCGCGAACGGATAGGTCAGCGGCACGGTGTCGCCGAACCGCAGCCCGGTGACAGCGGCGTACTCGGCGACGTTGACCGGGTCGATGGCCAGCCCCTCCACCGTCACGGTGCGGTCGGGCAGCCCGCCGTTGCGCGGGATGAACGGCAACGCGCCCGCTGCCGCCCGGACCAGGTTCAGCAATCCATTGGGTTGACCTTCGGTGCGTTGCGCCACGATGTTCACCATAGTTCTAGGCTCCGAGCAAGGCCTGGCCGCACACCCGAATCGTATTGCCGGTCACCGCGTTGGACGCCGGGCTGGCGAAGTAGGCGATGGCTTCGGCCACGTCGACCGGCAGACCGCCCTGGAACAGCGAGTTGAGCCGCCGGCCCGCCTCACGGGTGGCCAGCGGGATCGCCTCGGTCATCTTGGTCTCGATGAAGCCGGGGGCGACGGCGTTGATGGTGACGCCCTTCTCGCCGAGAACGGGTGCCAGCGCCTGCGTCAGGCCGATCATGCCGGCCTTGGTGGCGGCGTAATTGGTCTGGCCGCGGTTGCCCGCGATGCCTGCCATCGACGACAACCCGATGATGCGGCCGCCATCGCCAAGAACGCCCTTGTCCACCAGACCCTGCGCGAGGCGTTGCGGGGCAAGCAGATTGACCGCGATCACGGAGTCCCAGCGGGCGTCGTCCATGTTGGCCAGCAGCTTGTCGCGGGTGATGCCCGCATTGTTGACCAGGATGTCGGCCTTGCCGCCGTGGTGCTCGGCGAGATGGGCGGTAATGCGGTCGACTGCGTCGGCGGCGGTGACGTCGAGGGTCAGCGCGGTACCGCCGACCTTCGTCGCGGTCTCGGTTAGGGCTGCGGTGGCTTGTGCATCGCCTCCCATGTCGATCAACACCACTTTGGCGCCGTCACGCGCGAACACCTTCGCGATCTCGGCGCCGATGCCCCGCGCCGCACCCGTCACCAGCGCAACCTTGCCGTCGAGCGGCTTGTCCCAGTCCGCCGGCGGCGCCGAGTCGGCGGCGCCGACGTAGAACACCTGCGCGTCGACGTAGGCGGACTTCGCCGACAGCAGGAACCGCACCGTGGATTCCAACCCGGTTGCAGCGGGCTTCGCGCCGGCGGACACGTACACCAGGCCGATCGTGGCGCCGCGCTGCAACTCCTTGCCCAGCGAGCGGGTGAAGCCCTCGAGTGCGCGCTGGGCGATCCGCTCGTCGATGGTCGAGGTCTCGTCCGGGGTGGTGCCGACCACCACGATGCGGCCGCAGGCGCCGAGGTTGCGCAACAGCGGGGTGAAGAACTCGTGCAGCGCCTTGAGTCCCTCCGGGGTGGTGATGCCGGTGGCGTCGAACAGCAGACCGCCGAATGAGTCCGCCCAGCGGCCGCCGAGGTTGTCGCCGACCAGCTGGTAATCCTCGGCCAGCGCGGCGCGCAGGGGTTCGGCGAGGCGGCCCTCGCCACCGATCAGCAGCGACCCCGCCAGCGGCGGTTCGCCCTCCCGGTAGCGACGCAGGTCCTGCGGCTGGGGTACGCCCAGTTGCTTGGCCAGGAAGGATCCCGGACCGGAGTTGACGACTTGCGAGAACAGGTCGGTAGCCACTGGCTTGCCTTTCGAAGCGGATCGATACTCTTGTGTCGAACACCGAACTTACTCCAGAGTAAGAACGGAGGGTAGTATGACCCCTATTACCCCCGACGTCCCCTCGCCAAAGCAACGGACGGAACTGGAGAAAACAGTGGCCGACAACAAGACTGCCCGACGGGTAGCAATCCTCGGCGGAAACCGGATCCCGTTCGCTCGTTCGGACGGCGCCTACGCCAACGCATCCAACCAGGACATGTTCACCGCGGCACTGGGTGGGCTGATCGACCGATTCCATCTCGACGGCGAACGGCTCGGCGCGGTCGTCGGCGGCGCCGTGCTCAAGCACAGCCGCGACTTCAACCTGATGCGCGAGTGCGTGCTCGGCAGCGCACTGTCGCCGTACACGCCTGCATACGACCTGCAGCAGGCCTGCGGCACGGGCCTGCAGTCCACCATCGCCGTCGCCAACGGCATCGCCCTCGGCCAGTACGAGTCGGGCGCCGCAGGCGGTGTGGACACCACCTCCGATGCACCGATCGCGTTCGGCGACGATCTGCGCCACGTCCTGCTCGGACTGCGGCGGGCCAAGTCGAACGTCGACCGGCTCAAGCTGGTCGGCAAGTTGCCCGCCGCGCTCGGCGTCGAGATCCCGACCAACGGCGAGCCGCGCACCGGGCTGTCGATGGGTGATCACGCCGCCGTCACGGCCAAGCAGATGGGCGTGAAGCGCGTCGATCAGGACGAACTGGCCGCCGCCAGCCACCGCAACATGGCCGCGGCCTACGACCGCGGCTTCTTCGACGACCTGGTCACCCCGTTCCTCGGGCTCTACCGCGACAACAACCTGCGCCCCGATTCGTCGGCCGAGAAGTTGGCCAAGCTCAAGCCGGTGTTCGGGGTGCGCAACGGCGACGCCACGATGACGGCGGGCAACTCGACGCCGCTGACCGACGGCGCGTCGGTGGCGCTGCTGTCCACCGAGGAGTGGGCCAAGGAGCGCTCGCTGCCGGTGCTGGCCTACTTCGTCGACGGCGAGACCGCCGCGGTCGACTACGTCAACGGCAACGACGGACTCCTGATGGCGCCGACCTACGCGGTGCCCCGCCTGCTGGCCCGAAACGGCTTGACCCTGCAGGACTTCGACTTCTACGAGATCCACGAGGCGTTCGCGTCGGTGGTGCTGGCGACGCTGGCGGCGTGGGAGTCCGAGGAGTATTGCAAGGAGCGGCTCGGCTTGGACAGTGCGCTGGGCCGCATCGATAGAACCAAGCTCAACGTCAACGGCTCGTCGCTGGCGGCCGGGCACCCGTTCGCCGCGACCGGCGGACGGATCGTGGCCCAGCTGGCCAAACAGTTGGCGGAGAAGAGGGAGCAGACCGGCAAGCCGGTGCGCGGCCTGATCTCCATCTGCGCGGCCGGTGGGCAGGGCGTGACGGCCATTCTCGAGGCCTAGAAAAGTTTTTCCGGGCTCGCTGTAACGCCCCGGCCCGGGGCGTCGATGAATCGGATAGCTCCGTGTTGCCGTCTGACCCCCCGACCCGACGGCAGCACGGGGCACTTACTTCTGGTCTAGCCCGCCGGCTGGTCCTTCTTCGCCGTGATCGGGCCCGACGTGGCAGGCGGCTGGAACAGGCTGCCCGCCAGACTGCCGCGGGCAGTGCGGACGGCGACCAGGCCCCAGGTGCTCAGCAGCCCGGCGTAGGCGATCACCGCGGCGATCCGGAATGCGGGCAGGCCGGTGTGGATGGCCAACTGGGTGGTCCCGGTGACGAAGGTGCCAACCGGGAACGTCAGGCTCCACCAGGTCAGCGCGAACGGCATGCCTCGCCGCAGGGTGCGCACCGTCAACGCGGTGGCAAGCGCGATCCACAGCACGCTGAATCCCCACACCGGCACGCCGAAGAGGATCGAGAAGATCCCCATTCCGGCGGCCAAGTCGGGTTTCACCGCCAGCGCGGCGTTGGTCCCGAGTAACCCCGCCGCGGTCATGCCCTGACCCAACGGGCCCAGCACGATCCACAGCGTGGGCACCCGGGCCGTGCCGGACGTTCCGTAGTGCGCTAGCCTGCTCCAGATCATCGAGATGATGATCAGCGCCGCGATCAGTGACAGCCCGAACATCGCGTAGCAGCCGTAGAGCATCGTGGTGCGCCCGGTGCCGGGCGCCATGTGCGGGATCAGTAGCGCACCGGCCGCCGCCGACACCATCGGCGGCACCACGGGCATGAGCCATCCGCCGAAGGCCGCATCGGGCGCGACGTTCAACTGGGTGAACATCAGGTAGGGGATGGTCAGCGCCGTGAAGAGGCCGCCGACGGTGCCCGCCGTCCAGAGCACCCAGTCGATGTCGACGGCGAGGCGCACCCCGATGAGGTCCTTGCCGACCAGGATCGCTCCCGACCCGACGGTCAGCAGGGCCATCGGCGCCGCTCCGTAGAAGTGGGCCATCTGCGGGTTGCGCGCGTGGCTGCGGGCCACCGTCGGGTGCCGGAACCACTGTGCGGTTACCGCGATGACGAGGATCACCAGCAGCACCGCGGCGACCACCCAGACGACCCGGGAGAACACATGCAAACCGGGTATCCGGATCGGCAGCGTCGCGCCGGCCGTCGCGACGATTCCGGTACCCATCACCGACGCGAACCAGTTCGGGCCGAAGTTGCCCAGCCGGGTCTGCGCGGTCGTCATGGTTCGATGCTCAACGGGCAGACACAGCGGGCGCAAGGGAGCGTGAGGGCCATGCAGGTCAGTATGTTCGGACAACTCAGTGGCGCGGGCACGGATTCGCCGATCGACGCGTGCGTGCAGAACCTCGCACAGCTGCGCGACGAGGGCTTCCGGCGGGTCTGGATCAGTCAATTGCCATACGAGCCAGACCTTCTCACCGTCCTCGCCGTGGCGCTGCGCGAGGTCGACACCATCGAGGTGGGCAGCGGCGTCGTCCCGATCCAGAATCAGCACCCGATGCAGATGGCGCAGCGCGCCCTGACCGTGAGCCTCGCCTCCGGCGGCCGGTTCCTGCTCGGTCTCGGCATGACGCACCAGGCGGTCACCGAAGGCATGTGGGGCATTCCGTGGGACAGGCCGGTGCGCAGGCTCAACGAGTTCCTCGACGGCCTGCTGCCGTTGCTCGCAGGCGAGCCCGCCGACGCGCAGGGCGAGATCGTAACCACCCGCGGTGCGCTGATGATCCCCGGCGCGCCACGGCCGGACGTGTACATCGCCGCACTGGGCCCGCAGCTGTTGAAGATCGCGGGCCGACGCACGGCCGGGACCGCCACCTGGATGACGGGACCCAAGACGCTGGCCGGCCACGTCGTTCCGTCGTTGCGCCAGGCGGCCGCCGACGCCGGGCGGCAGGAGAGCGACGTGCGGGTGGTGGCCTCGTTGCCGGTAGCCGTCACCGACGACGTGGACGGGGCGCGCAAGCGGGCCGCCGAGCAGTTCGCCGTCTACGGGGTGCTGCCGTCGTACCGCGCGATGCTGGACCGCGAGGGCTACGCAGGCCCGGAGGACGCCGCGATCATCGGCGACGAGGCGACGGTCAAGGATCGCCTCGCCGAATTGCGGGCGGCCGGCGTGGACGAGTACGTCGGCGCCACCTTCGACGCCTCACCCGAGGCGCGCGCCCACACCCGCGCGGTGCTGCGTCAGCTGGACGCGTGACGGCCAAAAAACTCTGGTGTGACGACGGTCACGGGCGTACGATCGACCCTACGACGGGTTCGGGAATGGCTGATCCGAAGAGCTGGCGGTAGAGGTGAAAAGCCAGCGGCGCGAGACTAATGAGACGCCCTCAAATGCCTTCCCGAACCCGCCTTTTTTGTCTCTGAGGGGTGTGGCTAGCCACACCTGATTCGCTCGGCTGACTTCCGCCCAGCAGACGCAAAAGGACCCCGACACACGGGCGTGTCGGGGTCCCTTTACTGGAGCCGCTTGCGGACTGCTCGCGAGGTGCTAGAAGGCCGCCTCGTCCAGTTCCATCACCTCGTTGTCGATGGTGTCGATCACCAGGCGGGTGCTGGTCAGCAGCGGCAGGAAGCTCTTCGCGAA
>NZ_JAVRPS010000216.1:0-20061 GCF_032162105.1 Mycobacterium sp.
GGCGCGTCCGACCCTCGGGTGGACGATCAGCGTGTCGACCACCGGCCGCGTCGGATAAAGGGCGGACTGCCTATCGGTGCCGCTGACTGAAACCTGTCTCCGTCGAACTCAGCGCACCGGCCACCTACTGGGACAACGCGCATTTGGCCCCTCTGCGCCGACTCGAAGCAGGCGATTGTCGGCACGCCTGATTGCGCGTCGTCGCGGTCGGCGGATACCCCAGCGACACTGCGAATTCGGGCGCGCAACGAACGAGATGTTCAGCGCCGCCCGCGAATTGGGACGACATGCCGTCGCTTGCCACGTCGTCAGATTGACCACCGCCTGCACAGTTTGTCGCATCCACGCCTAAGAACCGTTCTTCACGTTTCTCGTGTTCTCGTCCAACCCCTTCGCACACAAGATCAGGAGACAGACCGATGACGCCCTTCCACCAAACCTCACAGCGGGGATTGTTAACCACCCTATTGGCGGCGGTGCTCGTATTGGCGGCATGTTCCGCGCCGGGTGGCGGACCCGGTTCCGCCGCACCAGACGCCGCGGCAAGCGGGGACAAGTGCGCCGACAGCGGCGCCGTGGCTCTGCAGGACAAGCTGAAGGGACTCTCCCCAGCAGATCGCGAGAAGACCCTTGTCGAGCAGGCCAAACAAACCAAGGACGGCACGATCAACCTCTACGGCGAGGTCAACGACCCAACCGTGATCACCGATCCGTTCGAGAAGAAGTACGACGGCCTGCATGTCAGCGTCTACCGGGCGGGCAGCGAGCAGATCCGCGAGCGGGTGCTGCAGGAATCGCAAGCGAACTTCGCCGGTGCCGACATCATCGAGCTCGACTCGCTGGAAATGGCCATCCTGGACCAGAACAAGCTACTGGCCCCCGCCGACTCGCCGTTCCTGGACGGCGTGACCGCGAGCGCCAAGTTCACCAACTTCACCGGCGACCGGCTGAGCTACATCCTCCCGGCGTGGAACACCACGATCATCTCCGCCGACCAAGCGCCGAAATCCTTTGAGGATCTCAAAGATCCGCGCTTCAAGGGCAAGCTCGCCATGGAGGGTAGCGACGTGTTCTGGTTCGCCACGCTGGTCAACTACCTGCAGACCCAGGGCATGACCAAGGACCAGGCCGTGCAGCTGTTCAAGGACATCGCGGCCAACGCCGCCATCACCGACGGCCACACCTCGACGGCAGACCTCGTCGTCGCGGGCCAGTACGGCATCGTCGGCAACAATTACCTATCCCGCACCCGTGAGCTTCAGGCCAAGGGCGCGCCGCTGGAGTTCACCCCGGTCAAGGTCCCAGTGGTCGCCGAGGTGACCGGTCTCGCGGTGACGTGTACCTCGGCCAACCCCGCCGGCGCTCTGCTGCTCGAGGACTTCATCCTCGGTCCGGAAGGCCAGCAGGCTTTCGTCGACGACAGCCGCACCCCGAGCAACGAGGCAATGGCCGCCACCAGCTTCGGCGGCGTCAAGCTCGAGCCGATCAAGTCCGACGTCGAGGCGATCTCCAAGCAGTACTCGGACTGGTCCGACCTGTGGCAGACCGTCATCCATAGCGGAGGCCAGGGGTAAGTCGTGAGCCGCGCCGACGGAGCGGCGAGCACGGCGCGGTGATCGTGCCCGCTGGGCTACCCGGCCGCGACACAGAAGGCGTTGCCCTCTGGGTCAGCCAGTACCACCCATTGGAACTCCGGGCCTGCTTCGCCGCGGCCGGTCTCGGTGGCACCGAGGTCGACCAGCCGGTTGACCTCGGCCTCCAGATCGGGGGCGGAGAAGTCGACGTGCACACGGTTCTTTCCCGGTGTCGGATCGTCGACCTTCTGGAATGCGAACCCCGGGCCGGCGGGCCGGCTGACGGTGACGAAAAAGCCGGGCGCCAAGGCGTTTACCGTGCCGTCCACGGCGCGGGCCCACCATTCGGCAAGCTGGTCGGGGTCGGTGGAGTCGAATGTGATGTTCTCGACGGAGAGTGCCATGCCGCTGACCCTAGATCAGCCCGGTGACAAGAACGCCCGAAGCGCGTTGGAGTAGGCCGGGACGTCATCGGCTCCCATCAGTTCACGCGCCGAGTGCATGGCCAGTTGCGCGGCACCCACGTCGACGGTCGGGATGCCGGTGCGCGCCGCCGTCATCGGCCCGATGGTCGATCCGCAGGGCAGGTCGGCGCGGTGCTCGTAGCGCTGCAGCGGCACTCCCGCCTGTGCGCAGGCCAACGCGAACGCGGCCGCGGTGCGCCCGTCGGTGGCGTACCGGAGGTTGGGCTGCACCTTGAGCACCGGCCCGGCGTTCACCTCGATCAGGTGGCCGGGTTCGTGCCGCTCGGGATAGTTGGGATGGGTGGCGTGGGCCAT
Source organism: Mycobacterium sp. (assembly GCF_032162105.1). GTDB lineage: Bacteria > Actinomycetota > Actinomycetes > Mycobacteriales > Mycobacteriaceae > Mycobacterium. Next base: position 2,354 of record NZ_JAVRPS010000216.1, read on the forward strand.
GTCGCCGGAGGCCACCATCGAACCGGACAGCCTGCGCAGGAAGTCCTCGCGGGTGCCGCCCGCGGCCAGCGTGATGCGTTCCAGCACGGTCAGCAGCAGGTCGGACTGCGCGCCGTGGTCCGACGTCGAGCCGACCTCCTCGTGGTCGAACAGCGCAAGCACCGGCAGCTGGTCCCCTGCCCCGGCGGCCAGGAACGCCTCCAGGCCGGCGTAGCAGGTGCCCTGGTTGTCCAGTCGGGGCGCGCTGACCAGATCGCGGTTCGCCCCGATCAAGGTCGACGGCGTCAGGTCGTGGGTCATCAGGTCGGCGGCCAGCACGGCGGCCGGGTCGACGTCGGCGCGGTCGGCCACGTAGTCGACGAAGGACCGGGCGCCGCTGCCGACGCCCCACACGGCGTTGACGTGGCGCTGCGGGTCCAGCGCGACGGCCTTGCGGTCCTCGGCGAGGTGGATCGCCAGTTGCGGCACCCGCAGGATCGGGTCGTCGATCCGGACCAACACGTGCTCGACGGTGTTGTCGGTTCGCACCGAGAGCCTTCCGCTGATCCCGAGGTCGCGGTCCAACCAGGAGTTCAGCCACGCCCCGCCGTACGGCTGAAGCGCCACCACCTGCCAACCCGAGATGAACCGGTCCGGATGCTGTTTGACCCGCAGGTTCGGGCTGTCGGTGTGCCCGCCGACGATGCGGAACGGGACGCCTGCGTCGTGCACCGACCGCCAGGCCACCAGTGATCCGGCCCGGACCGTGAAGTAGTCGCCGACCGCGGCCGGCCAGGCCTGGCCCTCGGTGAGTTCGGTGAAGCCCGCAGCCAACAGCCGCCGCGCCACCGTGCCACAGACGTGGAACGGCGATGGCGAGGCGTCGATGAACTCGCAGAGTCCCTCTGCGGTGGCGGCGGACGCGGGGCTGGTCATGAAGCCCATCCTTACCGGAATTGCCGCCGGAGTTGGCGTTAGGGTTCTCATCGTGCCTGCAGGACGCCCACAAGCCGTGCTGACACCGCTGACGTCGGCGGCGATCTTTCTGGTGGCGACCATCGACGACGGTGGCGAGGCGGTCGTGCACGACGCGCTCGCGGATCTGGCCGGGCTGGTCCGCGCCGTCGGGTTCCGCACCCCCGTTGCCCAACTGAGCATGGTGACCTCGATCGGCTCGGACGCGTGGGACCGGCTGTTCAGCGGCCCGCGGCCTGCCGAGCTCCATCCGTTCGTCGAACTCACCGGTGCGCGCCACCACGCGCCTGCCACACCGGGTGATCTGCTCTTCCACATCAAGGGCGACTCGATGGACGTCTGCTTCGAACTCGGCGGGCGGGTGCTGGCCGCGATGGCGGGCGCGGTGACCGTCGTCGACGAGGTGCACGGCTTCCGCTTCTTCGAGCAGCGCGACCTGCTCGGTTTCGTCGACGGCACCGAGAACCCCGACGGCCCCGATGCCGTCGTCGCCGCGCGGATCGGTGACGAGGACCCCGACTTCGCGGGCGGCAGCTATGTGCACGTGCAGAAGTACACCCACGACATGGCGGCGTGGAACTCGCTGAGCGTCACCGAGCAGGAGCGCGTGATCGGCCGCACCAAGCTCGAGGACATCGAGTTCGACGACGACGCCAAGCCGCCGAACTCGCATCTGGCGCTCAACGTGATCGAGGACGCCGACGGCAACGAGTTGCAGATCGTGCGGGGCAACATGCCGTTCGGCACCTTGGGCAACGGCGAATCGGGCACGTACTACATCGCCTACTCCGCGAACCCCGACGTCACCGAGCGGATGCTGCGCAACATGTTCATCGGCGATCCGCCCGGCAACACCGACCGGATCCTGGACTTCTCCACGGCGGTCACGGGCGGCATGTTCTTCACCCCCACCGCCGACTTCCTCGACGACCCTCCGGAATTGCCCGGTGCCGACGCCGTGTCGGCGCCCGCACCCCCCAACGACGGCTCACTGTCGATCGGCAGCTTGAAAGGACGACCCCAATGAACAACCTCTATCGCGACCTGGCGCCGATCACCGAAGCCGCCTGGGCGGAAATCGAATTGGAGGCGACCCGGACGTTCAAGCGGAACATCGCCGGGCGCCGGGTGGTCGACGTCAGCGACCCCGGCGGACCTGTCACCGCGGCGGTCAGCACCGGCCATCTGCTCGACGTCGCCCCGCCCGGCGACGGCGTCGTGGCGCACCTACGGGAGAGCAGGCCGCTGGTGCGGCTGCGGGTGCCGTTCACCTTGTCGCGCAAGGACATCGACGACGTCGAGCGCGGTTCGCAGGATTCCGACTGGGACCCGGTCAAGGACGCCGCCAAGCAACTGGCCTTCGCCGAGGACCGCGCGATCTTCGAGGGCTACGAGGCGGCGTCGATCGGCGGCATCCGCAAGTGCAGCTCCAACCCCGCCCTGGCGCTGCCCGCCGATCCGCGGGAGATCCCCGACGTGATCAGCCAGGCGCTCTCCGAGCTGCGGCTGGCCGGCGTCGACGGACCGTACTGCGTGCTTCTGTCCGCCGACGTCTACACACAGGTCAGCGAGACCACCGAGCACGGCTATCCGATCCGCGAGCACCTCAACCGGCTCATCGACGGCGAGATCATCTGGGCGCCGGCGATCGACGGCGCGTTCGTGCTGTCCACCCGTGGCGGCGACTTCGACCTGCAGCTGGGCACCGACGTGTCGATCGGCTACCTGGCCCACGACGCGAACACCGTCCAGCTCTACCTCGAGGAGACTTTGACGTTCCTCTGCTACACCGCCGAGGCGTCGGTCGCCCTAACGCGCTAGCCCATTTGGCGCGAGCGTGCGTCTGTGCCGACACGCCGCAAAACAGCGGCATTTCGCTCGCTCGCGGAGCCTGGTTGGAAGTTATGGAATAAACGGTCAGCAATGGGGCTTGTGGGGTCTGAAGGAACAACTTCACTTCAACTTCGCATGGAGGCAAGACCCATGACCAACACACTCACCGGTTCCACCGCCCTCGTCACCGGCGCGACAGCAGGCATCGGCTACGCGATCGCGGTGCAACTCGCGAAGGAAGGCGCCGAGGTGATCGTGCACGGGCGCAATGCCGAGCGCGGCGCCAAGACCGTGCGTGACATCGAAAATGCGGGCGGCAAGGCACGTTTCGTCGCCGCCGACGTATCGAACGCCGCCGACGTGCGGCGGCTGGCCGACGAGGCGGGCGACGTCGACATCCTGGTCAACAACGCAGGCATCTACCGGTTCGCCCCGACCTTCGAGACCACGGACGCCGACTTCGACGACCAGATCAACACCAACCTGCGGGCGCCCTACATCCTGGTCCAGAAGCTGGTCCCGGGGATGGTGCAGCGAGGACACGGCACGGTAATCAACGTGACGACCGTCGGGGCCACTACCCCGGCCGCTGGCGCGGGCATCTACGGATCCAGCAAGGCGGCTCTGGAACTGCTGACCAAGCTGTGGGCCGATGAGTTCGGTGCCGCGGGCGTGCGGGTCAACGCCGCCGCTCCCGGACCGACTCAGACACCGGGCACCGAGGCATTCGAGAGTGACCTCATCCAGGGACTCGGCCGAACCACGGCACTGGGTCGCACCGCCGAGGCCGACGAGATCGCCAACGCGGTGACCTTCCTGGCCTCCCCCGGCGCCAGCTACGTCAACGGCGCGGTGTTGACCATCGGTGGTGGCGCGCAGGCGATCAGGCCCGCCGCCTGACCCCCCCAACGCGATTTGTGAGCGGTTTCGTTCGGTGCGCGAACGAAACCGCTCACAAGTCGTGTTGAGAAGAGTTCGTCGTTGGTGCGCTGGATCAGCGTGGTGTTGACCTTCCACACTTCCTTGGCTTGACTCTGCGTGGAACCCGGAAGCGACCACAGCTCGTCACAAGTCGTGAGGTCGAAGCCTCGGGCCGCATCGCTGTCTCCGATCAGTACTGCGACGGCACCATCCGATGCGATGTAGTAGTAGCCGAGCCCTTCGATGTCGCACGTCTTGCCGCTCGCGCCCGTGCGCAAATCGTATTGCCGCCAGCTGCTCTCGCGCTCCCCGCCGGTTTCAATGAAGAGCCGCTCGCCGATCGGACGGGTGTACGGCATCGCCGTCGACTTCGGAAGTTCGAGGAGCTTGCGACCCTCCAGGGTCAAAACCACGTCAGCCGACGGGGTTTGCACCATTGGTATGCCTCGCGAGCCGGTGAGGATGGTGGCCTTGAAGTTCGGCCGGCTCAACTCTCGACCGGAATCATCGAAGAAGGCGACCTGGTCCGAGAAGTACTCCCCCGTTGCCGAGTATTCATATCCGAACCCGCCGGGATAGACGAATGCCAGCCCGAATCGTCCACCCTGCGGCACTTCGGGTTTCACCACCTTGCCGTCCGCGACCGAAAAGACCACGTCGGTGGTCGATGAATTCGGCCCGCCCTGGACGGCCAACGGCTGAGGAGCAACGTCATGATCCCAATCCTTCTCCTGGGCAATGATTCCGCTGCCTGGAACGAACCATGTGGGCTCGCCTCGGGCGCCGATTCCGTGCACACCCTCACCGTTCACGGTGGCAACGGCGTAGTTCCCCCGCTGCTCGACCAGAGGGTGGTTCTGCGTGGTCGACAATCGCAAATCCGAAGGCCCGTCGAACATCATCGCTCCACGCCCAGTGTCTACCACCCACACACGGGCCGGCTTGGCGGGGTCGCGGTCCTGCCGTAAACACAGCACCATCGTCGGGCCGTTGACGAAGCAATTGAAGGCCAAGGCGTGATCCGACCGTCCCAGCTCGACCGGCGGAAAGGAACGTTGTCCGGTTGACACGTCAACCCCGACCAGCCACCAGCCGGTGCCGGTGATCCCAAGAAAGTAGCCGTTGTTGCCAATATTTCCAATGACTTTGGGGATGGTACCGGGCGGGAAACGAGCATCTCCGACGAAATCTTCCAACCCGGCACGGGCTCCTTTCGGATCGACGACGTCAGCAGCTCCTGCGCTGGAAGCCCAAGGGGCGGAACCGCTACCGGTTGGCCTGTCCGCTTCGGTGCCATCACGACGACCACGGCGGTCACCGCCGGCACGACCACCACCGACAAGACCGCGCCGACGATCCACCACCGGCGAACCCGCGACGGCGAGGCACCCGTTGTTGTCATTTCAGGTCCACGTCGAACTGTTCATTCCGAAGCCGCTCAAGCGCTCGACCGTCGGTGAGTTCGGCGCGATGCGTGGGGTGCCCCCAGTAGAACCGGACCAGCTCGCGGAGGGCTCGCCCATCGGGAGTGGACGAGGCAGCTGCCAATGAAGGGGCACTACCGTCGGACATGACCATCACGATCGCACTTGGCGTTGGAGCAGACTGATTCGGCGCCGCGTCGGTGACGTCCGCCACCTGGGCCCAATCACCGCTTTGCGGCCGCCAGCCCTGGACGATCTCGAAGCCGTCAGGCGTAAGTCGCAGGTACTTGGTGCTGCCACGAAGTAGGTTTCGCCACAGCATCGGTCCGCCCGTCACCACGATTACAGCGCTAACGAACGGAAGCGAGAACCGCAACGCGGGGGGCACCGGGATGTCAAGCTTCCCGAGCGGTGCGAGCACCGCGATCAGCGCGCTGGCTATGACGAGGCCGAATAGCGACACAAGAACTGGTATGTCAATACCGCGATCGGGCCGAATGGTCGTCCCGGCGTCATCGACTTCTCCGCGCGGGATGACGTTGCCTCGGACGACCTTCACTAGCGGGATTATCAAGCCGTAGCAGAACGCGGAGGCGCCGAGCGCCACGACGGCCGAGGGGTACTCACCGCGCACGACACTGCGCACTGCCAAAACTGCACCCAGAGTTCCGATGGCGCCGAAGAGAAGCCAGGCGAGTATCGCGGTCGGAAGTAGCCTCATCAGCGGCACACGATATTGCCGATGATGCCGCCGACATAACCGAACGTCCACCCGCCGAAGATGTCCCCACCCATGGCGAGGGCGGGGGCCAGTTCGGGGTTGCCGAGTCCGGTAACCAGTCCTGCCGCCAGTGTGCCCGTCGCGTACCCGCCCGCAACCCCGGCGGATCCCGAGATGGCGGCGACGCAGGCGTCCTGATACGTCTTCGCCGTCACGGTGTCGTACAGCGCCGTCGCAATCCCCAGGGTCGGGCCGCCATACTTCCCGATCTTCCCGAGGTTCTCCACCGACGCGGGTGACAGCATCGGGATTCCGCGCTTGGCTTGTTCTTCCAGTCCGGTGAGTGCGCCTCCGACGGTCGTGAGCGCCGGGTGGGAGAAGAATTCGTCCGGTAGGACACCGTGGCGACCGTCGGCCGCCGTCACACCGCCGGTGCATTTGCCGTCGGCGGTCCGCGTCATGGTCACCTCCGTCCCGTCGGCGAACTTGATGGACGTGAACTTGGTGCCGTCATACTTCGTCTTGTCCTGTGAGAACGTGCTCGAGACCTCCTTACCGCGCTTGTCGTAGTAGGTGTCCTCAACGCACGGGAGCGTTTCGTTCCACTCGTATATCTCGTGTCTGCTGCCGTCCATCATCAGCAGAGTCTTCCGCACCTGACCATCTTCAGTCGTCCACTCGCGGCTCTCGCGGACCGTCTGCGCCATGTCGTTGTCGCGAACGATGCCCTGCTGAATGAGGCCTTCAAGTGACATCGGATTGGGGACGTCGTCGGCCGGTTTGGCCAGCCCCGAGTTCGGGTCCAAACTTCGCGGGTCGCCCGGACCTGGAAGGGCGAAGCCAAAATCCTTGGAGGCAGCCTGCACCTTTTCCGAGGTTCCATTGTCGGCATCGCCGACCGCGACCAGTAGCCGGTTGATCTCCTTCTGCTCTGCCTGCGCCTGCGCCTGGAGGCTGGCCGCCTTCTCTGCCGAGACGCGGGCCGGTTTGATGAGCACCACCCACATGTCGGAGACGCTGAGTTCACCGTTGTCTACCTCGTTCGCGTGATTCAACAATGAGGTCCGAGCACCACCGATTGACCCAGCACCCGTGTTCAGCGCAGTCGCGACCCCCTCGCTGTAATGCGCGAACTCAGATGTCTTTGCGGTCGCCCGTCGAAACATCACAGCCGCCGCCTTGTGCGATTGTCCCGACCATGCCCGCGCCTCGGGCATCCGATCGCATCCGTCATCGAGGTCCCGCACAGCGCGGTACACGGATTGGCCGGCAGCGCTGATGTTCGATGCCGCCGGTGACAGCGAGTCGGGGTTCCAGCCCTGCAACCGCGATCGTGAGGGTAACAACGGTCAGAACAACCCGTCGAAGTTGCCGGCGAGCGCGTTGTCTTCCACCTCGTACCGGTCGCCCGCACCGCGCACCGCCGTACCCATGTTTTGGACATTCTTGGCAATCTCATTCGCCTGCTGCGTCATGTGTTCGCCTACAAACCGCATGGCCCATTGGGTCGTCGAACCCGGAAGCCCGTCCGCCGCCGTACTCGCCTTGTGCCCGACGTCGGCGCTGCGAATCGATGTGGAAGCAGTGTCCACCTGGTGCGCAAAGGCACGCAGTAGTTCCGGGTTTACCAGCATCAACGCCCCCTGCGCGCTACTTCAAGAAGCCGCCCCTACGGGCCAGCCGAAACGGTTATTCGACGGTAACACCCGATCCAGTGGCTCTTGAGCACAGGTTTTCATGTACCGCCCGTGGCGATTTCGGCGGCCTTACGCCGCAAGCACCGCGTCCAGCGCGGAGTAGAACAGGCCCAGCCCGTCGTCGGACGGCCCGGTGAGTGCCTCGGTGGCGTGCTCGGGGTGCGGCATCAACCCCACCACGCGGCCGTTGGCCGAGCTGACCCCTGCGATGTTGCGCATCGAGCCGTTGGGGTTGTCGCGGTAACGGAACACCACGCGCCCCTCCGCCTCGAGTTCGTCGAGCACCGCCTCGGAGGCGACGTAGCGCCCCTCCCCCGACTTCAGTGGCACCAGCAGATCGGCGCCGAGTTCGTAGCGCGTCGTCCACGCCGTCGCATTCGACGCGACCTCCAGCCAGAGGTCCCGGCAGACGAAGTGCAGTCCGGCGTTGCGGGTCAGCGCCCCTGGCAGCAGACCGGCCTCGCACAGCACCTGAAAACCGTTGCAGATCCCCAGGACCGGCAGGCCGCGAGCTGCGGCGCCGATCACCTCGCCCATCACCGGCGCGAACTTGGCGATCGCGCCGCAGCGCAGGTAGTCGCCGTAGGAGAAGCCGCCAGGAACGACCACGGCGTCCACGCCCTTCAGGTCTGCGTCGGCGTGCCACAGGTTGACCGCCTCGGCGCCCGCGACGCGCACGGCGCGTGCAGCGTCCACGTCGTCCAGCGTGCCGGGGAACGTGATGACGCCGACGCGTGCGCTCACTGCGGGTCCCCGGATGGCTCGCGGCTGACGGTCCAGTCCTCGATCACGGTGTTCGCCAGCAACGACTCGGCGATCTCGGCGACGGTGTCGTCGGCGACGTCGTCGTCCACCTCGAGCTCGAAGCGCTTGCCCTGCCGCACATCCGAGATGCCGGCCACCCCAAGACGGCCCAGCGCTCCAACGATCGCCTGACCCTGCGGATCGAGGATCTCGGCCTTCGGCATCACGTGCACTACGACACGGGCCACGCGCGACTCCTTAAAGTCCGACGAATCGATCGGCGCTTACTCTACCGGCGGGCACCGCAGGAGCGTCTCACCGGCACGAGCCGACGTATGCCGTGCACAGCGGGTTGGCCATCGCGTCGAAGACCACCGGGTCGGGCACCGCGCGCCACTCCACCGCCTGCGGCAACGACGTCCACATCGCCAGGTCCACCAGCGTGCCGCTGCGGGGATCGACCACCAGGTACTCGTGCAACACCTGCCTGCCCGCGGTGCTGATCACCGCGGCCACCCGGCCGGGCTGGTCGGTGGTGATCGACGGCGAGTTCCACGGCGCCGTCACCGCGCACGCCCGCAGCGCGCCGACCGCGTTCTGCAACGCTGCGACCGCCAACTGACCCGTCTGCCAGGCATCGCCGCGCCAGTGCACCACCTGCACCTGCAGCTGCCACTGGTCGGCGGGCTGGATCACCCGGGCCCTGGCGGCGACAGCGTAGTCACGCGGGTCGGCCGGAACCGGGGGCGACACGCAGGTCTGCTCGAAGCGGAACCGGGGCGACGGCGCGCTGGTGGCGAGCCCGGCCAGGGCCGGCCACCGGTAGACGTCCGCCAGCGGCACGGCGTCCGGCGCGATCCACGCCGAGTTGGGGATGCCGTCGCAGGACGGCGGGCATAGCCCCGGCACGGCGTGGGCGGGCGCCGTCGTACCGACGGACCCGCTGACGGTCATCCAGACCACCAATACCGACGCCAAAATCAATCGCACGTGATCGCACCCCCCGCCACGCCTAGTGCGCGCCACAATATAGGTATGCAGCTGACCCACTTCGGACATTCTTGCCTGCTCGCACGATTTCGGGACGATTCGGGCGCCGATACGACGGTGCTGTTCGATCCGGGCAACTTTTCCCACGGATTCGAGGGCATCACCGGCCTGTCGGCGATCCTGGTCACGCATCAGCATCCCGACCATGCGGATACCGCGCGACTTCCCGCGCTGATCGAAGCGAACCCGCAGGCCGCGCTGTACGCCGACCCGCAAACCGCGGCCCAGCTCGGCGACCCCTGGCGGGCGGTTCACGTCGGCGACGCGTTCGCCGTCGGCCACCTGTCCATCCGCGGGGTCGGCGGGCGGCACGCGGTGATCCATCCCGAGATCCCGGTGATCGACAACATCTCGTACCTGATCGGAGACGGCGAGCACGCGGCCCGGCTCATGCATCCGGGCGACGCGCTGTTCGACCCGGGCGAACCGGTCGACGTGCTGGCCATGCCTGCCGCCGCGCCGTGGATGAAGATCTCCGAGGCCGTCGACTATCTGCGGGCGGTGGCGCCGGCCCGTGCCGTGCCGATCCACCAGGCGATCATCGAGCCCGGCGCCCGCGGCATCTACTACAGCCGCCTCTCGGAGATGACCAACGCCGACTTCCAGGTGCTCGACGCCGAGAGCGGGACGGACTTCTAGATCCGCTTGCGGGTGAACGTGGGGTTACGGCCCATCAACGCGACCGCCGACGGCTGGTGAACCTGTGGGGTCGCTGGATTCTCTTCCCTCGGAGAGTATCTCGGAGTGCCACCACAGTCCGGGGAAGCGTCTGTCGACGAGCTCATCGTGACCCCGCCGCGCAACCGGCGGTGGAACCTCTACTCGGCACACAACGGTGTGGCACTGACGGCAGGTTCATCCGAGCTCGAGATGCCGCGGCCACTACCGCAGGCACGGCTGCGACAGCGCCCACCTCATCCCGCTGACGTCGCACAATCCCGGCTGTTCAAGGCACTTCTCCTGAGCGACATCGACGAGTTGGAGGATCGGGCGGCCACCGCTGAGCGGCGTTGGCATCGGCGGTGCGAGCGCAAACCCGACGAGGTCGAAACCCTGCCGCACGACCTCAAGCAGTTGCGGCAACTCATCACCGAAGCTCGTCGACTACTCGACGCGTTGCATGAGCGGTTTCCGCCGGACTAGGTGCGGAGCCGCCTTTCGTTCATCCAGATTCGAAGGCTAAGCGGTGTCGCGCACGGCGGCGCGGCCCGCGGCCCGACCGGAGAACACACAGCCACCGAGGAACGTACCCTCCAACGAGCGGTAGCCGTGCACGCCGCCGCCACCGAAGCCGGCCGCCTCACCCGCGGCGTACAGGCCGCCGAACACCGTGGCATCCGGCTTGAGCACGCGGGCGTCCAGGTCGGTCTCCATACCACCCAAGGACTTTCGGGTCAGGATGTGCAGCTTGACCGCGATCAGCGGGCCTGCCTTCGGGTCGGTGATCCGATGTGGGGCGACGACGCGGCTGACCCGGTCGGCGAAGTAGTTGCGCGCGCCGCGGATCGCAGTCACCTGGCTGTCCTTGGTGTACTTGTTGGCCACTTCGCGGTCGCGGGCGGTGACCTCGGCCTCCACCGCCGCGTAGTCCAGCGGTTCCACGTCGGGCACCTCGTTCATTCTGGACACCAGGTTTCGCAACGAGTTTGCGGTCACGAAGTCGACGCCACGATCGACGAAGCGCTGCACGGGCGGCGGCGCGCCGGGCTTGACCCTGGCCAGCACGTCGCGCACGCTGCGGCCGGTCAGGTCGGGGTTCTGCTCCTGCCCGGACAACCCGAACTCCTTCGCGATGATCCGTGCGTTGAGCACGAACCAGGTGTAGTCGTGTCCGGTCTTGGCGATGTACTCCAACGTGCCGAGGGTGTCGAAGCCCGGGTAAAGCGGTGCAGGCAAGCGCTTTCCGGTGGCGTCGAGCCACAGCGAGGACGGCCCGGGCAGAATCCGGATGCCGTGCCGTGGCCAGATAGGGTCGTAGTTGGTGATGCCCTCGGTGTAGTGCCACATCCGGTCGGCGTTGATCACGCGGGCGCCCGCGGCCTCGCTGATGCCGATCATCCGGCCGTCCACGTGCTCGGGCACCCCGCTGAGCAACTGCTCGGGCACCCGTCCCATCCGGGCCGGCCAGTTCTTGCGCACCAGGTCGTGGTTGCCACCGATGCCACCGCTGGCCACGATCACGGCCGGTGCGCGGAACTCGAACTCGCCCGCGGTGGTTCGCGACGACGCCACACCGCGCGCGGCCGACGTCGGCTCCAGCATCGCACCCCGCACCCCGCCCACCGCGCCACCCTCGACGATGAGTTCGTCGACGCGATGACGGTGCGCGAAGCGGACTTTGGAGCCGGCAGCCAGCAGCCGACGGGCGAAGATGTCGACCAGCGCGGGCCCGGTCCCCCAGGTGATGTGGAACCGCGGTACTGAGTTGCCATGCCCGCGGGCGTCGTATCCGCCGCGCTCGGCCCAGCCGACGAGCGCGAACGTCTGCAGACCGCGCTCCCGCAGCCAGCTGCGCTTCTCGCCTGCGGCGAAGTCGACGTAGGCGTGCGCCCACTGGCGGGGCCAGTGGTCCTCCGGCCGGTCGAACCCCGCGGAACCCAGCCAGTCCTGCAGCGCCAGTTCGTGGCTGTCGTGGATGCCGAGCCTGCGCTGTTCGGGACTGTCGACGAAGAACAGCCCGCCGAACGACCAGAACGCCTGTCCGCCCAGGTTGGCCGCATTCTCCTGGTCGACGATCAGAACCGATCGGCCTCGGTCGATCACCTCGCAGGCGGCGACCAGTCCGGCCAGCCCCGCTCCGACGACTATGACATCAGCATCAGCCATGACGCCACGTTAGCCGTCCGATTCAGGAGGGGTCTCTCAGGCGGCGTCCGTCAATGCCGGCCTGGGCTCCCAGCGGTACACCGCGGGGGTGCATTGGTGCATCAGGGCGAGGTCGATGGCGTCGATCATCGCCTGACGGGGACCCGGCCGGCGCAGCTGCCTGGCCGCCACCGCGACTCGGACGATGCCAGAGCGGCGCGCCGTGCGTTCGGCTGCCAGCACCAGGGTCCGACACCACCACGGCTCGGTGAGGAAGCCTTCGCCGATGCCGAGCACCCGTGCCCGCACCGTCGTGTGGCGCACCAAGTCGGTGATCCCGTTGATTCCGGCGAGCAGACGGAAGCCGTTTCGCGGCAACGCGGTTACCGCTCCCTGCGAGACGTTCCAGCCGGGTGCGGCGAACAGCCGGGTGCGCAGTCCGAGATGTTCGAGGACCCGGTCGGCACCCATCAGGCGAAGGTTCGCCTCGTGTGCCTGCAACGTGGCGAACTCGCCACGGAGTTTCTTGGTGGCCGCCTCGTCGTAGCCGTGCAGAACGAGGGCGTCACCGGCGGTTCTGCGCAGTCGGAGCCATTCGACGGTCGCCGGATCTTCGTCGAGCCGGTAGCCGCCCTTGAGCCGCGGCGCCACCAGCAGCGACACCGGCACCCTCCGTGCCTCGAGCTCGGCGCGGAAGTCGGCGACGTCGTCGATCGTGCGGTCCTTGATCCCGGAGATCGAGACGATCAGTTCTCCACCCACGCCGCCAGTATGGCAACGTCAGGTGTCCCAACGGTTTACGACACGTGGGCGGGAGTTGACCTTTTGGGGTGCTACCGAGGCAATATGGCTTCGATGGCGCCGATCACCTCGGGCGCATCGGGCACGGTGCGCGGGCGGAATCGGTTGACCACCTGGCCACCCGGCGCGAGCAGGAACTTCTCGAAGTTCCACTGCACGTCGCCGGCCTCGCCGTCGGCGTCGGCCGACTTGGTCAACTCCGCGTACAACGGATGCCGGTCTGCGCCGTTGACGTCGACCTTGGCGAGCAGCGGGAACGTCACGCCGTAGGTGGTGGAGCAGAACGTCTGGATCTCGTCGGCACTGCCCGGCTCCTGGCTCATGAATTGGTTGCACGGCACCCCGACCACCGTCAGCCCACGGTCGCCGTAGTCCTGCGCCAGCTTCTCCAGGGCGGTGTATTGCGGCGTCAGACCACACTTGGAGGCCACGTTGACCACCAGCACTGCGCCGTCGGCATATTCGGCCAGCGTGGTCGGCTCGCCGGAGAGCGTGGTGAGGGCGATGTCGGTGAGGGGTTGCGTCATGTGTTCGACGCTACCTAACCCTCGAACAGCATCTGCGCGAGGCGCTCGATGGTGGCGATCGGGTCATCCGTTCTGTCGACGGCATCGTTGAGCCAGAGCAGCGAAAAGCCGTGTACGAGTGACCATGCCGCGAGCGCTGCGCCCTCCCGATCGGCCTTGGCGTGCGCGTCGTCGAGTGTGCCGACGCCGTGGCTGAGTTCGGCGCCAGCGGCCGTCGCGGCGGCGACGAGGTCGGCGTCGGTGTCGTCGTAGAGCGACTTGTCGAACATCACGGCGTAGTGGCCAGGATGGTCGAGTGCGAACCGCACATAGGCCCGCGCAGCGTCGATGAACCTCGGCCGTGCGTCGGTGAGCGCGTCGGCAAGCAGTCGAAACCCCTCGGTGGCCAGCGCGGTGAAGAGCCCGCGCCGGTCGGTGAAGTGGTGGGCCGGCGCGGCGTGTGAGACGCCCGCCACCCGCGCCAGTTCGCGCAGCGATATCCCGTCGGCACCGCGCTCGGCCACCAGGGTCGCGGCCTCGGCGAGGATCGCGGCCTTCAGATCGCCGTGGTGATACGAGTCCTTGCTCATGCACCCAGCATAGCCGGGAATCTTGACAGTGGATAGATTGGTGATACGTTCATCTTGTCGTTGTCTAGATAGAGAGGTACCTGCCATGGCCGTCCTCCTGAGCCTCGTTCTTGGAAGCCTCGCCGCCCGCGTCGTCGGCTGGCTCGGGGTCGACTACGTCGACTCATGGCCCGCGGCGATCGCCGTCGGACTCGCGGTGATGTTCGTGATGACCGGGGTAGCCCACTTCGTGCCGGGGATGCGGCGCGGCATGATCGCGATCGTGCCGCCGCGGCTGCCGCAACCCGCGCTGCTGGTGACGATCACCGGCGTACTCGAACTGCTCGGCGCGGTCGGGTTGCTCTACCCGCCGACCCGTGTCGCCGCGGCGGCGTGCCTGTTCGTGTTGATGCTGGTGATGTTCCCGGCCAACGTCTACGCGTCCCGGATGCCGAATCCGCCGAAGTCGATGACGTCGCGGTTAAGCGTCCGGAGTGGGGAAGAGGTGGTCTACCTGGCCGCTGCCGTGGTGGTCGCGGTCTGCAGTGGCTAGCACCCACGCGTACTGGAACGCGGCTTCCTTCCAGCGCTCGTAGCGCCCGCTGATTCCGCCGTGGCCTGCGACCATCTCGGTCTTCAACAACAAGGGATGGGCGTCAGTCTTCGTATGACGCAGGGCCGCAACCCATTTAGCAGGCTCGGTGTAGTAGACCCTGGTGTCGTTGAGCGACGTCATGGCCAGAATGGCCGGGTACTCCTTGGCCTCGACGTTCTCGTAGGGCGTGTAGGACTTCATGTAGTGGTAGACGTCCGCGTCCGCCAACGGGTTTCCCCACTCGTCCCACTCTGTCACCGTCAACGGCAACGACGGATCCAGGATCGTGGTGAGCGCGTCGACGAACGGCACCTGTGCCAGGATGCCCGCGAACAGGTCCGGTGCCATGTTGGCCACCGCGCCCATCAGCAGGCCGCCCGCGCTGCCGCCGAGGGCCACCAGGTTCTCCGGTCGCGTCACGTCGGTGCCCACCAGATGTGCTCCCACCGAGATGAAGTCGGTGAACGTGTTCTTCTTCTCCAGGAGCTTGCCGTGCTCGTACCACGGCCTGCCCAACTCACCGCCGCCTCGCACGTGGGCGATGACGAACACCATCCCGCGGTCGAGCAGCGACAGCCGGGCGATCGAGAAGCGCGGGTCCTCGCACGACTCGTAGGCCCCGTAGCCGTACAGCAGCGTCGGCGCCGGAAACTGCAGGCCGGCCCGGTGAATGACCGACACCGGTATCCGCGCGCCGTCAGGCGCCACCGCCCAGTCGCGCCGTTCGACGTACTCCTCGGGCCGGTAGTCACCGAGTACCGGCTGCTCGCGCAGCAGGATCCGTTCGCCGGTGGCCAGCTCGATGTCGTAGACGCGCACCGGGACGACGAACGACGTGGTGCCCACCCGCAGCCGCGGCGACGACCAGTTCGGGTTGCCCGACAACCCCGACGACGTCAGCTCGGTGTCGAAGGTGATCTCTTCCGGATGGCCGTAGTTGCCGTCGGCGTAGATGGGCCACAACTGAATTCGGGGCAACGCCTCGCTGCGATAGCTCACGACGAGCTGGCTCTCGAAGGCGTCGACGGCGTCGAGGCGGACGTCCTCGCGGTGCTCGATCAGGGTGCGGAACGCGGTTGGGTCGCTGACCGGGGCCTCGACGAGGGTGAAGTTCTCCGCACCGTCGTTGTGCAGGATCAGGAACCGGTCCTCGCCTCCCACCACCGCGTGTTCGACGGAGTATTCGACGAGCTCACGCCGCGGCAGGATCGAGGTGAAGGTGGCGACCGAGTCGGTGGCGTCGCCATAGAACACCTCCGAGGTCACCGCACTGCCCGCCGCAATGAAGACGTACTTGTTGCTCCTGGTGCGGCCGACGGCGAGCCAGAACCGCTCATCCGGTTCGTGGTAGACCTTCTCCCCCGGCAGCCCGGATCCGAGCCGATGCCGCCACACCGTGTCGGGCCGCCAAGCTTCGTCGACGGTGACGTAGTAGATGGTGCGGTTGTCGGCTGCCCAGGTGGCGCCCGCGCCGATGCCGACGATCGTGTCGTCGTACATCTCGCCGGTGGACAAGTTCCTGAACTTCAACGTGTATCGCTCGTCGCCGACGACGTCGACGGAATAAGCCAGCGTGTTGCCGTCCAGGGTGACCGACGCCGCGCCCAGCGAGAAGAACTCGTGCCCCTCGGCTTCGACGTTCTCGTCCAGCAGCACCTGCTCCCCAGGGATCTCGGTGTGCTCGTCGAGTTCGGGCGGGGTCCAGTCGTCGGGATCGCTGACCGGGCAACGGCATTGCACGCCGTACTGTTTGCCCTCGAAGCTGCGGCCGTAGTACCACCAGTCGCCGCGGCGGGCGGGCACCGACAGGTCGGTCTCCTTGGTGCGGGCCTTGATCTCGTCGAAGATCTTCTGCCGCAGCGGCGCCAGGTGCGCGGTCTGCTCGTCGGTGTAGGCGTTCTCCGCCTCCAGGTAGGCGATGACGTCGGGATTCGACTTGTCGCGCAGCCATTCGTAGGGGTCGATGAAGACGTCGCCATGATGTTCCCGGCGAGCGTCGACACGCTTGGCGATGGGCGGATTCATGCTGCTCCAATCCAGTCGTCGAAGTCCAAGCCCGAAATGCGCTCGTAGGCTTCGATATACCGCGTGCGGGTGGCCGCGGCGATGTCGGGCGGCAGGGGTGGCGGCGGTTCGTCGCCGCCGCGGTCCCAGCCGGAGTCCGGCCCCGTGAGCCAGTTGCGGACGAACTGCTTGTCGAAACTGGGCTGCACGACACCCTCCTGGTAGTCGTCGGCCGGCCAGTACCGCGACGAGTCGGGGGTGAAGACCTCGTCGGCCAACACAACCGTCCCTTGTTCGTCGACGCCGAACTCGAACTTGGTGTCGGCGATGATGATTCCCTTGGTCAGCGCATGCGTGGCGGCCTGCGTGTAGATCCGCAGTGTGTTGTCCCGCACCTGTGCGGCGCGCTCGGCGCCCACCAGGTCGACGACGTCGTCGAAGCTGATGTTTTCGTCGTGTTGTCCCAGTTCGGCTTTCGTCGCCGGAGTGAACAGCGGCTCGGCGAACTTGCTGGCCTCGGTCAGCCCAGGCGGCAGCTCGATGCCACACACCTGTCCGGTCTTGCGGTAGTCGATGATCCCTGAGCCGGTCAGGTAGCCGCGGGCCACGCACTCGACGGGCACCATCTCCAGTTGCCGCACCACCAGCGCGCGGCCAAGCACCTCCGCGGGGATCCGTTCGTCGTCGGGTGGGCCCGCGAGGTGATTGGGCGCGCCTAGGAAGTCGAAGAAGAACACGCTCATCGCGGTCAGGATGCGGCCCTTGTCGGGGATCTCGGTCTGCAGGATGTAGTCGAACGCCGAGATGCGATCCGACGCGACGAACAGCAGGTGGTCGTCGTCGATGCGATACAGCTCGCGGACCTTGCCACTGGCCAAATGCAGGTAGTCGGTCAGAGGTGGACGCATCGGGCAAGACTATCTGCTGAGATCTTCGGCATGACGTCCCGTTATCTGCCCTACGCCACCACACCCGCCCGGCTCCTCGCGCAGTTGGTCAGCGACGTCGTCGTCGTCGTGTGGACCGCCGTGTGGGTGTTGGTCGGCATGGCCGTGCACGCCGCCGTGTCGACGATCGCCCAGGT
>NZ_JAVRPS010000217.1:0-3209 GCF_032162105.1 Mycobacterium sp.
CTCACCAGATACAGCAGCGGGAACAGGATGATCCAGAGCAGGTCGACCATGTGCCAGTAGATCGCGCCGCATTCGAGAACGACGGGCCGCTTCGGGTCGAACGACCGGGATCGGGCCTTGAACCACAACACGAGCAGGACGATGCTGCCGGCGATGACATGGAACAGATGAATCCCGGTCAGCGTGAAGTAGTACATGAAGAAGTCGTTGGTCAACAGGCTGATGCCGGCGTTCAACTTCTCGGTGTACTCGATGGCCTTCGACACCGCGAACGCGAGGCCGCAGAGAAATGCGCCGCCGAGGAAACGCTGCGCCAGACCAAATCGGGACTTTCGCACGGCGTTGAGCGCGAGCGCGGCGAACCACGAGCTGGTGAGCAGGATAAGCGTGTTGACACCACCGAAGTTCGGATTCAGGGCGTGTCGGGACGCTTCAAAGACGGCCGGGTTCTGATGCCGGCCGAGCATGAAGGACCCGAACATGACGGCGAAGACCGTCATGTCGGCCATCACGAAGACCCACACGCCTTCGACGCCGGGCAGCCGCCGCTTTGGATCGCCTACCGATACGAACTGGGTGTCGGTTTCCGGATTCATCACAGCACTACTCATCAACACTTTCCCTAAGCGACGGGGTGACCGGTCGTTGCCCGACCACCGCTGAGCGGTGACGCCGGCAGGGCGCCAGGCACGGATGGCCGTCCGCTCCCGAACGCGCACGACGCGTGCGAACTTCTGTCGCAACACTGTCGACGAATCGCGCGGACGGGAGCGGCGACCTCCGAAAACAGCTGCCCGATGGTGCAGGTCAGGACGCGAGAACCGTCGCCCGAGGACCGCCATCTGCCGAGGGGCTGCTCTCGAACTCACGCATGCGCCGACGAACGTCCTTGATCAAATAGGTGCTCGCGATGATTTCCCAGCACAGCCAGCAGAAGTACGGGAAGTAGTAGCTCATGACGCCATTCCACGCGAACGGCCCGGTCTTCAGAACGCCGGTGAGGCTGGCCGGGAAGAAGCTGACCGCGCAGAAGATGGTCAGGTAGCACACCCAGTTCGGCATGAGGGGCATCCCCTTGTTCTTCCGATCCGACAGAACGGCCAGGGCGAGCGCCACCATCTGCAACGTGGTGCACGCGTACTGCAGGTCGATGACCAGCCAGCCGGTATCGGTGAGCAGCTGGATCAGCGCAGGGTCCCGCTCGGGCCGGAATGCCGCGATGGCCCAGAAGCAAGCGCTGAACGACACGACCATGACGGTCAGAGCGCCACCGATGAGCTGAAGGTTAGCCAAGACCGGGTACCCGCCCTCGATCTTGGCCATCCGGGCGCTGATGTACGAACACCACGGCATGTACAAGCACACGATGATGAGGGAGACGATGAAGCCCAGACGAATCTCTCCGAGGTTCTCCGAATAGCGAGCGGCGAGGTCTGTCGCGCTCAACGCGGGTGACGGATTCGGCAGGTTGTGCCCGATCACCCCCCAGAACAGCACGAAGGTGACCAAGAACGCGGGGCCACACCAGGCGCTGATGAGCTGGAACCTGAGGCTGGTTTTCTGATCCATGTATCGCTCCTTTCCGATCGATTTCCGGTTGATCGCTGATTGCGCTCGCGAACGCACACAATAACATCGAATGATGTAGAAATGTAACATCGTCGGGACGGCGTGGCAACACCCTCGAGGAAGGGGGTGCGGGTGGACGACCCCATCGCTCATCGCGCCGGCGACGTTGATCGGCATGTCTTTCGCGGTGGTGCTCGTCTGGGCCGCCGCGGCGGTCTTGCCGCAGCGGTCAGCCGCCGGTGCCGAGAATCGCGCGCGCGACGTCGGCGAGCAGCGCCCGCAATCTCTCCTCGGCTAGACCGGTGTTGTGGAACAGCGGTGACCGGATCGCCCCGATCACCGCGTGCACGACGGATGGGGCGTCGATGTCGCTGAGGTCCGCGCGCAGCTCGCTGACCAGGTGGACCCACTCCTCGAGATACAGCCGCTGCTTGCGGCGTAACCGGCGACGGTCCTCCTCGGGCAGGTGGTTGATCTCGTTGTAGTAGACCTGCGCCAGGTGTCGATCACCCACGACGAACTCGATCTGGCCGGCGATCAACGCGTCGAGCGCCCGACCGAGATCGTCTGTGGTCGGAGAACAGCCTGGACCGCACCGTCGTGGTCGCCGTGTATGGGCGGCCACCGAACTGATCGGAAATCCGTGTTCAGCGCGCACCACGTGGTTCTCAGTTCAGGACCATCGGGCGTTGTGCGTCGGTCACGACCTAACCGGCCGCGAAGCGGACCGTCGAAGCGCCACAGGGCCCTAGGTCGGCGCTCGCCCGCGGTGTCACTGAGCGCGGTCGCGGCGCAACTGGTCGGCGAGATTGTTCAGCGCCTCGATCGCCACGGTGACCGCGTCCTCGACCTCCAAGCTCCGGGAGACGTGTTCGCCGCTCGCGCCGCCCGACGCGGCGAGCCCCGGGATGATGAAGTGGCGAAAGCGCCGTCGCGTTTCGTCGTCGGACCGTCCGATCTCCTCGGCGGCGAGGTAGGACTGCTCCACCAGGAAGTCGACCATCTCGCCGATGCCGATGTCGGTGCGTACCTGACCACTGTGCTGGCCCTCGTCCAGCACCGGGCCCATCGCGTCCACCGCGACCTGGTGCACCCGCGGGTCGTGCACCGATGCCGAGTGCTGAGCGATCAGGGCCGAGATCGACGGATCCGACGGCAGTTCGCGGGCTGTGTACACCAACGCCGCCTCCAGCTTGGCGAAGACGCCGGTCTTGGCCGCCATGATCCCCTCGACCGCCGCGACGTGCCGACGGGCCCGTAGCAACGCGACCTGCAACAGCATCTCCGAGACGCTGCCGAGTTGACGGAACGCCGTCGCCCGCGAGACACCCGCGATCTTGGCGACCACTTCCATCTGCACCGCGTTGATTCCGCGGGCGGCGATCTCGGCGTCGGCTGCCCGGATCAGGCGGTCCTTGACGGTGCCGTCGTCACCGTGGGTCACGTCGACGGCAGTCACAACGCTGAGGTTACGTGATTGCACCGGCGATCTTCAGTTCTATGAGTCGCTCATCATCGACGCCGAGTTCGCGGAGCACGTCGTCGGTGTGCTCGGCGAACTGCGGGGCGCGCCCCAGTTCCGCCGGATCGTCGTCGAACTTCACCGGGCTGGCCACGAGTTGCTGCGGATTGCCCTCGGC
>NZ_JAVRPS010000218.1:0-3159 GCF_032162105.1 Mycobacterium sp.
CGAACTTCTGCCCGGCCTGACGCGCCAGATACGCGCTGCCGTAGCCGGCGTCGAAGCTGCCGACGTCGGCATCGGTCTGCTTGAATCGGGCGTGCTCACGGCTGGCGAGCGTCAGGTCGCACACCACATGCAGGCTGTGACCGCCGCCGGCGGCCCACCCGTTGACCAGACAGATGACCGGTTTGGGCATGAACCGGATCAACCGCTGCACCTCGAGGATGTGTAGCCGACCCGCCTGCGCGGGGTCTACCGTGTCGGCCGTCTCCCCTGACGCGTACTGGTAGCCGGTGCGGCCGCGGATGCGTTGGTCGCCACCGGAGCAGAACGCCCAACCGCCGTCCTTGGGGGACGGCCCGTTGCCGGTCAGCAGCACGACGCCGACGTCGGACGACATCCGTGCATGGTCGAGGACGCGGTACAACTCGTCGACGGTGTGCGGTCGGAATGCGTTGCGTACCTCGGGCCGGTCGAACGCCACCCGGACGGTCGGCTGCTTGACACCGTCGACGACGTGGCGGTGAAAGGTGATGTCGGTCAGGTCGAAGCCCGCGACGGGCTGCCACAGCGACGGGTCGAACGGGTTCTCACTCACCTGATTGACTGTAGAGATGGTCCGCCGCGGGTTTCACAGGCACCGCCCAGGGGTACCAGGTCCCGCGACAGCGCGCGTCTCGCGCCGTGAACAGAGAGGGCCACGATGAAGCGGTCAGCAAGTGTGTTGTTTTCGAGTTTGGTCGCGGGCGTGATGCTCGTCGGTTGTTCCCCGGCCGTCATGGGCGGCGACACCAGCTGCAAGGACTTCAGCGGGGCGGACGACAAGACGCAGAACGAAGCGGTCGCCAAGATGCTGAAGGATGAAAAGGGCCGCGAGCCAGCCACTCTCGAGACCACCGGTACTCGGCTGTCAGTGGTGGCGTTCTGTCAGACGGCCGGCAAGCAGGACAGCAAGATCAAGGAAGCGCCGCACCTGTAGATCTGGTCAGACGGAGTCGAACCGGAACACCGCGCAGCGCCCGGCGAGCGCCTCGAACTCGTCGGGCGTGCCGTCGGTGACCAGGCCGGAGCGCTTCATGAAGCCCACCCCGGTGGGTACCAGCCTCGGGAACTGGCGCAGCAGCGGACGGGCGTCCTCGGCGCTGAGCTCGACCATCCGGATCGTCTCCGAGGTCCTGCCCACGGTCAGTGTCGCGGTGCCTGCGACGCGGGCGTTCTTCACCCAGTCCGCGCCGGGGAAGCCGGCGACGACGTAGCGGTTGCCGTCGACGTGCATCGGCGTGACGGGCGTCGAGCGCGGGTCACCCGACTTGCGGCCCGGCACCGTCAGTACGAGTGGGCCTTCCTTGCCGGAGACCGGCAGACCCAGCCGCAACATGACCATGAACAGCTTGTTCATCGGCTTGAGCCACCACGGCGGCTTGATGGGCGCGTCGTCATCAGCCATGGTTCGAGCCTAAAGCGTGATGCCGTGGGCCTTCAGAGCCTCGATCAGCCCGTCCGGCCGCTGGTCGGTGGGCAGGGGGTCGACGAGCGCGAACCCGCAACCGACGGCCAGTGCTCCGCCGTCGGCCTCCTCGCTGTCGCCGACCATCAGGGCGTCTGCCGCGTCGACGCCGAGCCGGGACAGCGTGGTCTGGAAGATCTCTGGCTTGGGTTTGACGGCGCCCACCTCGAACGACAGCACGAACTCGGTGACGTGCTCGGCGACGCCCATGGCGCGGAACGCCGGCCGCACGTCGAACGCGATGTTGGACACCACCGCGGTCCTGATGCCTTGCCGGCGCAGGCCCGCCAGCACGGTGGCGGTGTCGGGATACGGTGTCCAGGAGGCCGGGTCGACCACGCGGTCGTAGAGCGCCTCGGCGTGGTGGTCGGCCAGGCCTGACTCGCGCAGCACGTGCAGGTAGGCCTCGCGGTGCAGGTGTGGGGCCAGGTCGCGGTTGACCCAGGCCTGGTAGGTCTGCTCGTCCATGTCGACGGACCGCCCGGTCGGCGCGGTCAGCCGTCGCATCAACTCGGCCTGGACGTGGCCGTCGACGGCGCGCTGGTCGACGTGCATTCCGGCGAACCAGCTGTCGTCCTCCTCGAGCCGGAACAGCGTTCCCGAGTAGTCGAACAGGACTGCGCGCAACGTCGTCATGAGATCGCCTCTCTTGCTCTGACTGCTTTGTCCTGCAGCACGTTTCGTTCCAAGTCGTTCTGATTGGCGGCGGCCGCACGGTCGAACTCGTCGGCCGCCTCGGCATTCCGGCCCAACCGCGACAGCAGTTCACCGCGCACGCTCGGCAGCAGATAGGAGTCGTCCAGGCCGGTGATCCCGTCGACGATGGCCAGCGCCTCTGCCGGACTGGCGGCCATGGCGACCGCGACGGCGCGGTTCAGTTCGATCACGGGCGACGGCGAGATCTTCAGGAGTCCGTTGTACAGCGTGACGATGCGCTTCCAGTCGGTGTCGGCGGCGGTGGGGGAGACGGCGTGACATTCGGCCAGCGCGGCCTGCAGCGCGTAGGGGCCCCAGCCGATCCCCTTGCGCTGCAAGGTCTCGGCAGCACGTTCGAGGGCGGCGACCCCTCGTCGGATCTGGGCGCGATCCCACTTCGTGCGGTCCTGGTTCTCGAGCAGGACCGGCCGCCCGTCGGCGTCGGTGCGGGCCCCGAACCGCGACGACTGGAATTCCATCAGCGCGACCAGCCCGAGCACCTCGGCCTGGTCGGGGATCAGCGCGGCCAGGACGCGGCCCAGACGCAGTGCCTCGCTGCACAATTCGGCGCGGATCCAGCGTTGCCCTGACGATGCCGAGTAGCCCTCGTTGTAGATCAGGTAGATCACGCTGAGTACCGCCGAGAGCCGTTGCGGGTATTCGGTCGGGTCCGGTACTTCGAACGGCACCCCGGCGTCGCCCAAGGTCTTCTTGGCCCGAACGATGCGTTGGGCGATCGTCGCCTTCGGGGCGAGGAACGCCCGCGCGATCTCCTCTGTGGTCAATCCGCCGACCACGCGCAGCGTCAACGCGACCTGGTTCTCGCGGGTCAGCACGGGGTGTGACGAGATGAAGATCAGCCGCAGCACGTCGTCGTCGATGCGGTCGGGATCCCAGGCCTCGTCGACCCGGGTCGCCAGCTCGCGCGCCAGCACGGCGTATTTGGCGTCGAGGCGGTCCTG
>NZ_JAVRPS010000219.1:0-5615 GCF_032162105.1 Mycobacterium sp.
TACCCCATCCTGAGCGCGTTCGCCGCGGGCGAGCCGTTCGGCGCCACGGATCCCTGGACCGGATGCCGCGGGTGGCAGGAGCGGTTCGGAGACCAGGAGATCTCGCAGTTCCGCGGCGCGGAGATGATCGCGGATCACTGGAAGCTCAGCCGAGAAGCCAACGAGCGGTTTGCGCTCGAGAGCCACCGACGGGCGGTCGCCGCCATCGCGGCAGGCCATTTCGAGCGCGAGATCTCCCCCTACGCGGGGGTGTCGGTGGATGAAGGACCACGCGCCAACACCTCGCTGGAGAAGATGGCGGCACTGCCCACCCTCGTCGAGGATGGTGTCCTCACGGCTGCCGTCGCCAGCCAGATCTCCGACGGCGCGGCCGCGCTCCTCATCGCCTCCCAGGACGCGGTCGACCGATTCGGCCTCACCCCGCGGGCACGCATCCATCACATGTCCGTGCGTGGCGCCGACCCGGTGATGATGCTGACGGCCCCGATTCCCGCGACACAGCATGCTCTGAAACGAACGGGCATGTCGATCGACGAGATCGA
Organism: Mycobacterium sp.; assembly: GCF_032162105.1. GTDB lineage: Bacteria > Actinomycetota > Actinomycetes > Mycobacteriales > Mycobacteriaceae > Mycobacterium. The sequence continues at coordinate 543 of NZ_JAVRPS010000219.1, forward strand.
CGCAGTGGAGATCAATGAGGCGTTTGCGCCCGTCGTGCTGGCCTGGCTGGCGGAACTGGGCGCCGACCCCGAACGGGTCAATCCCAATGGCGGCGCCATCGCACTCGGACATCCGATCGGCTGCACCGGGGCACGGCTGATGACCTCGCTACTGCACGAGCTCGAGCGCACCGGCGGGCGGTACGGTCTTCAGACGATGTGCGAGGGCGGCGGCCAGGCGAACGTCACGATCATCGAACGACTCTGATCGTGATACGCAGGCTCTACGGGCCCGATCACGAGGCCTACCGTGAAACGGTGCGGGAGTTCTTGTCCCGCGAAGTCGTTCCGCACCAGGATGACTGGGACCGCGACCATTGGATTGACCGGGAGGTCTTCGTGCGGGCCGCCAAAGCGGGCATCTACGCCCTGCAGATCGACGAACGGTACGGCGGTGCTGGTGAGCGCGACTATCGCTACCGGATGGTGGTGAGCGAGGAGATCGCGCGGATCAACGCGTTGTCGTTCGGGTTGACGATCAGTCTCCAGGACGATCTAGTGCTGCACTACCTTCTCGACCTCACCAACGACGAACAGAAGCAGCGCTGGCTTCCCGGGTTCGCCGCGGGTGAGATCATCGGAGCGCTCGCCATGACCGAGCCTGGCGCGGGCAGCGATCTAAAGGGAATCCGCACCACCGCGCGAAAAGACGGTGATCGGTGGATCCTCAACGGCCAGAAGACCTTCATCTCCAGCGGCATCATGTCCGACCTCGTCGTCGTCGCCGCCCGCACCAATGCCGAGGGTGGCTCCGGTGCGTTCAGCCTCTTCGTCGTCGAACGCGACACCCCGGGGTTCGAGCGGGGTCGCCAGTTGGACAAGATCGGTTTGCCGGGCCAGGACACCTCCGAGCTGTTCTTCAACGACGCAATCGTTCCCGCGGCCAATCTTCTCGGTGAGGAGGGTCGTGGACTCCCCTACCTGATGAGTCACTTGCCCAGGGAGAGGCTCGGGGTCACCGCGAAGGCGATGGCCACCACCAGGGCGATATTCGCACTGACCTGTGACTACTGCCGGGACCGCACGGCGTTCGGGCAGCCACTGACCAGCAACCAACACGTGCGTTTCGAGCTCGCGGAGATGGCAACCGAGATCGAGGTCGCCGAGGCGTACGTCGACAAGTCCGTGCTGGCCTACAACGCCGATGAGCTGACTCCCATCGACGCCGCCAAGGGAAAGTGGTTCGTCAGCGAGCTGCAGAAGCGCGTCGTCGATCGTTGCCTCCAGTTGCACGGCGGCTACGGCTACATGGCCGAGTATCCTGTGGCGCGTGCCTTCGTCGACACCCGGGTGCAGACGATCTACGGCGGAACGACCGAGATCATGAAGGAGATCATCGGTCGCGACATCGCCTCGCGGGCTTGAGATCAGGCCGGCTGGCCGTAGACCGCGACCACCACGGTGCGGTCCAGACTGTTCGTCGACCACACGCCGATGACGGTGTTGGCGCAGTCCCGCATGATCGCTAGGTAGTCGGGGTCGTAGTACCACTGGTTGATGAGTTCGATGCCGCTGATGGCCAATGCCGGGTTGATGGCTACCGTCTCGGCGACCTTGCCGTGAAAACCTGCCGCGTTGGCCCGATCTTGGGGTGTGGAACCGTCGGAGCCGAGGTCGCCATCGAGGCTTCGATTGTTGAGCACGTCGTCCGCGTGCCATTGCGCCGCAAGTTGTAGCTGGGGATTGAGCACGAGATTCGTCGTGCAGCCGGCCTGGTGTTGAATCGTGTAGACGTTCTGGGCCACACCGTCGTTGAGTCGTTTGTTGTCGGCATGCGCAGACGTCGGCGCGACCACCAGCGCAATCGCAGCGACGGCGACCACACCCACCCAGACGTTGAACGCGGCACGCAGAACCGACGGTGCGGAGCGCAGTTCCATGAAGTCTCGGCCGATGAAGTAGACCTTCGCGGAGGCGATCAGCACGGTGAGCGTCGCAGCCAGGCTCACGCCGTTGCCCGTCGGGGATGACCCGCTGCCCAGCCACCACGTGATACACGTTGCGACGACGAGGCCGGCGAACACCACGGTGACCCGGCGAGGCACCGCGCCGTTCACTCGGCACTCACCAAGTAGACGAGCGTGAAGATGGCCACCCACAGCAAATCGACCATGTGCCAATAGGATGCGATCCCCTCGGCCACCTTCTGTGACCCGGTCCAGGAACGCCGACGCTTCAGCATCGCCTGCCACACGAGCAAGAGCGCCGTTCCGACGATGACGTGCAGGAGGTGTAGCCCGGTGAGGACGAAGTAGAACGTGAAGAACGTTCCCGACGACGGTGTGTGACCTGAAGAGATCTCGCTGTAGTACTCGAAGGCCTTCAAACCGGTGAAGACCGCGGCGCAGCTCACGGCGCCTGCGACGAGTCGCCTCGCCTGGGGATACCGCCCGCCACGGTGCGCGAAGACCGCCCGCACGACGAGGTAGGAGCTGAGAACGAGCACCAGGGTGTTCGCCGCACCGATCGGTTGAATGAGTTGGTGCGCGGATTCCTCGAAGACCGCGGGATCAGAACGACGCTCCCAAAGGAAGACGATCAGGATCGCGGCGAAGAGGGTCATGTCCCCGAGGATGAAGATCCACAGCCCGGCTTCACCAGGGGTGTGCCCATCCCGGGCCTTCGCCGGCCGCCGAGCGGGCAGTGGGGCGGCCTCGACACCGTCATTGTCCCAAAGGAACTCGGGGAGGTCGGGGTCCACCCGAACCTGCGGGTGCGTCATGCCGCCGCGGCGGCAACTGCCGACACGTCCGGATCGGCCGATTCACGGATCGCCTTGCGCAGAGTGAGTCCCATCACGACGAGGAAGACGCTGTACGTGGTCAAGGCCAACCAGAAGATGAAGATGCCCCGCCACGCGAAGGGACCGCTGTGGAAGAAGAACGCGAGGGGATCGGGAATGAACGAGAACGCGATCCAGAAGTTGACGTAGCCCACCCACCGGGGCAACGTCTGGCGCTTGTCGTTCAGGATGGCGACTCCGATGGCGACGTTTTGAATGATGAACGGCGCGATCGGTGTGATGAACAACAGCCATGCGATGTCGTTGAGCGTCATCGTCAGTTCCGGGCTGCGGTCGGGCCGGAAGGCGATGGTGGTCATCAGCAGCAGCGGCAGCAGCAGGCAGACGCCTGTGGCCGCGCCGGTGATCAGCTGGAGAAAGGCCAGGATCGGCGTCCGACCCTCCATCCGCACCATGTACACGGCGATGACGGCGATCAACGGAAAGACAAGGCTGACACCGATTGTCGAGATGACTAGGCCCGCAATCACTCGGGTGTCGTGGCTGTAGAAGCTCACGACCGCCTCGACCGAACTCTCCGAACCCAACGGGACGGGCAGCACCCCGGCGATGAGCCAGCCGATCATCGCGACGACAACGGTGGCCGGACCGGCCCAGGCACATAGCGTGAGTATTCGATTCGTCAACATCGCTCCTCAACTTCGAATTCAATGTGGATAAAGTCAGCCGAGTGGATTGGCCCCCAGTTCGACGTTCGTCAGATCGGCGATCTCCGACCATCGTTCCGTCAGCTCGTCGACGGTCGGCGGCTCCGAGAACGACACGCCCTTGTTCTGAAACTGAGCCACCCGCTGGATGTTTCCGCCGCCGACGATGTACACGCTCCCGGTGTCGGTGCACTGTTCGCTCATCAGGTACCCGACGACGGGTGCCACCTGGGCAGCCGGCAGCTTGTCGAGAAGTTCCGGTGGCGCGATGTCGGTCGTCATCCGCGTGGCGGCCATCGGCGCAACCGCATTGGCCAGGATCCCGTACTTGGCGCCCTCGATGGCCAGGGTGTTGATCAATCCGACCAGACCCAGTTTGGCGGCGCCGTAGTTGGCCTGCCCGAAGTTGCCGAAGATGCCGCTGGTCGAGGTTGCCATCACGATCCTGCCGAACTTGCGTTCACGCAGATGGGGCCACGCCGCGCGAGTGACGTGGAACCCGCCGTAGAGGTGCACCTTGAGGACCGCGTCCCAGTTCTCCGCACTCATCTTGTGGAACGCGCCGTCACGGAGGATGCCGGCGTTGTTGACGACGCCGTCGAGTACGCCGAACTCGTGCAGCGCCGAGTCGACGAGCGACTGGGCTCCGTCCTCGGTCGCAATGTTGTCGTAGTTGGCGAGCGCAGTGCCGCCCCGCTGTCGGATCTCATCCACGACGGTGTCGGCCATGGCCTGGCCGGATCCCGATCCGTCCCGGGCTCCCCCAAGATCATTGACGACCACGCGGGCGCCCTCGTCGGCCAGCAGCAGCGCGTACTCTCGGCCCAGCCCGCCGCCGGCGCCAGTAATGATCACGACTCTGCCGTCGAGTCCAGCCATGTCGTTCGCCCATCCCTTCAGAGTTCCGTCAGAACAACTTGCGCATGATCCTCAACGCCCGATCGGTGTAGGGCGGATAAACGAACATCGGGTCCGGTCTCGTCGACTTCGCCAACACCGCTCTGCGATGGCTCAAGGCCTCGAATCCCCAGCGGCCGTGGTAGGCGCCCATTCCGCTGGCTCCCACCCCTCCGAACGGAAGCTGCGGGACCAGGCAATGCATTGCGACGTGATTGACCACGGCTCCGCCCGACGGGATCCGGTCGATCAGATTCCGAGCCAGCTCTCGTGACGACGTGAAGACGTACAGTGCCAGCGGCTTCGGTCGGCGGTTGACGAAATCGATGGCGGCTGACGCCGATTCGATGGTGATCACGGGTAGCACCGGGCCGAAGATCTCATCGGCCATGACGGCGTCGTCGGGGGGTGGATCGAGAATCACGGTCGGCTCGATCGTCAGGGTCGAGCGCTCGAAGCCACCGCCCGCCACGACGGCACCCGTGGTCGATTCGATCAGCGAAACCAGCCGATCGAACTGCAGTGGGTTGACGATCCGCATCCCGAGGCCATTGTCGTCCGCGCGAAACGCCTTGATGTTGGCGACGATCCGGTCGGTGAGGTCAGTGGCAATCGAACGTTCGGCCAGAACGTAGTCGGGCGCAATGCAGGTCTGCCCGGAATTCATCAGCTTGACCCATGCGATGC
>NZ_JAVRPS010000220.1:0-11809 GCF_032162105.1 Mycobacterium sp.
ACACCCGGGCCTGGTTGCGCGACCCCGCCCCGCTGTTCCGCACCAATGTTGAAGGCCTTCGCCACGTGCTCGACGCCGCGGTGGCTGCAGACCTGCGACGGTTCGTCTTCACCAGCACCATCGGCACCATCGCGGTCAGCGCCGACGGCGGTCCGGTCACCGAGGCCGAACCCTTCAACTGGATGGACAAGGGTGGGGGCTACATCCGGTCGCGTGTCGAAGCCGAGAACCTGGTGTTGCGCTATGCCAGGGAACGCCAGCTGCCCGCGGTCGCGCTGTGCGTCTCGAACACATACGGCCCCGGTGACTTTCACCCGACACCACACGGTTCACTGGTGGCGGCAGCGGCGCGCGGCAAGTTGCCTGCCTTGGTCAAGGGCATGTCGTTGGAGGTGGTCGGTATCGAAGACGCGGCCCGCGCCCTCATCCTGGCCGCGGACAAGGGCCGCGTGGGCGAGCGCTACATCATCTCCGAGCGTTTCATCAGCGCCCGCGAGCTCTACGGCACAGCGGCGGTGGCGGGCGGCGCCAGACCGCCGCGGTTCGGGATCCCGCTGAAGGTCATGTACGCGTTGGGCCTTGGCGGAGACGTCGCTTCAAAGGCGTTCCGCCGCGACATGCTGCTGTCCACCCTGTCGGTGCGACTCATGCACATCATGTCCCCGATGGACCACGGCAAGGCCGAGCGTGAACTCGGTTGGCAGCCCGAACCCATTCACGACTCGATTCGCCGCGCCGTGGCGTTCTACCGAGGGCATTAGCCGTTGAGGCTTCCGGAGGATCAGTTGCTGATTGCAGGTGCCGCTCGCGAGAACCCGTCGTCGGTGAGCTGAGCGACGAGGAATGCGGCGATGTCGGCTCGCGACATTGCCGAGCCGATTTTGTCGCGGCCGAGAAAGCCCGCGCGCACAGTGCCTTTCGGCTTCCCGTTGTTCGGGCTGGTGATGCGGGCGATGGTCCAGTCGAGCCTGGACTGGGTGACGGCCGTCGTCATGCCGATGATGTCGGCAAGGGCGTTGGGGAACAGAAACCCAGCGATGATCGGCAAAGCCTTGGCCTTCAGGGTCGGCTCGTCTCGCTCGTCCGGTACCGACGGCGTCGCGAGCCCGATGAAGCGGCCGACCTCCTCGGCGTCCATAGCAGCCACGATGTGCTTGGTGCCGTCGGTGATCGGAGTGCCCTTGGCGCTTCGTTTCAAGGAGGGGCCGAGCGCGCTGATGACGGCGTCGGCCCCGTGGATCGACTGGCGGATTCGTTGCCCGTCGGAAAGTTCGCCGGTCACGTTGACCAGGCGGGGATCGACGGTGGTGAGCTTGTCGGGATTGCGCAGGTATGCGGTCACATCGTGACCGGCGTCAAGCAGGTCGTCGACGACCAGGGCTCCGATCTGTCCGGTCGCGCCGAACACGGTGACGTTCATTGCGTGCGGCGCCCGCTGAGCTTCCGCTGCGGTGCAAGGCACGCGGGTATGAACGCGCGGATCAGGCCTTCGTCACCGCCGTCCTCGGGTCTGCCCGGTTCGGCGGCGAGGCTGAACGCGATACGGGTCACCCAGTGCGCCATGGTTTCGGCGGTGAGATCGTCGCGGACCTCGCCGGCCGCCATTGCAGCTTCGATCCGTTGGCCGAGCGCCTGAGCGAGGTTCTCGCTCCAGACGTCGGACGCCTCAGCGGCGCGAAAGGTTCGGCCGAGATCGTCGTCACCGATGAGCAGTGCCATGGCGGGCGAACTGCGCGCCGCTTGCAGTCCGACCGCCACCGCGTTGACCAGTTGCTCGAGGAACGGTTCCGCTGTGTGCCAACAGGGTTCGGAGGCGTCGAGCACTCCACTGATCGCGCGTACGAACGACGCCGCCAGCAGCGCGTCCTTGGTGGGGAAGTAGTCGTACACCGTTCGGCGATGCACGCCGGCCCGGTTTGCGATGTCACTCATCCGGGTGCGACTGGGACCCCGCTCGAGATAGCAGGCCTCGGCCGCGGCGAGGAGGCGCTCGCGGGCCTGCGCCTCCCCGACCGGCGCATCGGCACCCCACGACGCTGCGCGACCGGTTGCAGGCACAACGCTCATCGAAAATCACTCCTAGTCGCCTCTTGACGCAGGCCACATCGTATCCTAGCTTGTGGTCAAGACCACAAAGACTAAAAAATGTGGTTTAGCATTTCGGAGCTAGAACAATGTTTACCTAGTAACCTATGTTCACGTGTGCAGGCCGAGCCAGCTTCGGGCACACGGTGGCCAAGTCAGCCCAGCCATCAGAACGGATGTGGCGCGATGCAGAAACCGATGACCGGGGTGCGCGTCCTCGAGGTTGCGCAGTTCACCTTCGTGCCCTCGGCGGGAGCAGTACTGGCCGACTGGGGCGCCGACGTCATCAAGATCGAGAATCCGGTGACGGGCGACGCGCAGCGGGGACTGGTCACGGTCGCCGGCCACTCCGCCACCGCGCCGGGGGTCTCGTTCGCCCCCATGGTCGAGGCGCCCAACCGCGGCAAGCGCAGTGTTGGACTATCCCTCGCACTCAACCAGACCCGACCGGTGTTCGAGGAACTCGTCAGGCGCAGCGACGTCTTCCTGACCAACCTGCTGCCTCAGGCGCGGGCCAAGCTTCGCATCGATCTCGATGAGATCCGGCGCATCAACCCGTCGATCGTCTACGTCGCGGGCAGTGGCTTCGGAAGCGAGGGACCCGATCGCGAGACGGGTGCGCACGACGTGACGGCGTTCTGGGCGCGCGCGGGCAATGCCGACGGCGTCACTCCGACCGACTCCGAGGTGCCGACGGGCATGCCTGCGGGCGCGTTCGGCGACAACATCGGCGGCATCACCATCGCGGGTGCGGTGGCCGCGGCACTCTACGGCAGGCAGGCCACCGGGCAGACCTCCGTCATCGACGTATCGCTGCTGGCCGTCGGGGCGTGGGCCAACCAGTCCAACGTCAATCTGGCCATGCTCTACGGCTGCCCGCTGCCCAAGATCGATCATCGCACCCAGGCGCCGGGCAACCCGCTCACCGGCGCCTACCGGTGCTCCGACGGCCGCTTCATCCAGCTGTCGATGCTGCAGCCGACTCGATATTGGGCTCCCGTGTGCCGGGTCTTCGGCCTCGCCGAGGCTGCGATCGACGAGCGGTTCGCATCCTTGGAGTCGTTGGCCGCTCACACCGATGAGGCCACCGCGTTGCTCGCCCACGCGATCGGTTCGCGGACCTACGACGACTGCACACGGCTGCTGAATTGCCTTGGTGGGCAATGGGCTCCGGTGCAGGACGCCTGGGAGGTGGCCAACGACGAGTCGCTGATCGCCAACGGGCGCATCGCCGACGTCGAGGACGCCAACGGTAACAAGCAGCGGCTGGTGGCGAACCCGGTGAAGTTCGACGAGGCAGCCGCTCACCTGAGCCGGGCGCCGATGTTCGCCGAGCACACCGATGAAGTGTTGCGGGAGCTCGGCATCGACGACCACGAGCTGATCGAGCTCAAGATCGAAGGCGCCATCACCTGAACACTCTCTAGGCGGTATCAGCCGCTGGCCCGGATCGCGGTGCGCAGCAGCGGGGCGAGGTCGCCGCGCAGGGTGTCCCACGAGTTGAACCGCAGGTAGTCGTGAGCGCCGAAGGTGTCCCGCAGGCGGATGTCGTCATGCTCAACAGCGCTCGAAGGGACGCGGGTGGTCGTGTCGTGCGTGGGTCCGTATTCCGAACTCGGCTGGCAGGTAGCGCAGGCAACGCTCGATACCGGTGCGCACTACGTCGATGTGTCCGGTGAGCCCGAGTGGGAGTTGCGACTTCGCAACGACATCGATATTCGCGCCCGGGCGCAGTCCCAGGTCTTCGTGCCGGCGTCGCTGACTCACTGCGAGCATAGCCAGACATGTCCTTGCATCTCGTAGATTGCGTAGCAATGGCGGCTTGCATCTGCTGCTATCGGAAATTCGTTGCCCTTACACTGTGGTTTGCGTTACAGTTCGACTTGAACAGCGTTGAAGTATGAGGTGCCGTTGATTCGTTCCCGGCGGGCTGGCTGCATGGGAGCGTGCGCATGGGCGGTCCAACCGACGTCACTGCGGCTTGGACTCAGCCCGGTCACGGCCATCGGTGGCGGACTGCTTGCCGTTCGCACAGCCCGTGCCATCTGTGTGGGAAAGGAATCCGCGAATGAGGGAGATCATTGTGGGGCTGCCGGATCCGCCCGTCCTCGTCTCGGAATTCAGTCCCGCGGTGATGTTGGTGTTCTTCGGCGCGACCGCGTTAGCAGCCCTCGGCCTGGCCTGCTACTGGGCAGTTACTCGGCGCGATGCGCTACCGATCGTCACGTGTGTTGGCGCCGCGATTTGTTCGTTGAATGAGCCGATTTTCGACGTTCTGGGCAAGATCACCTACGCGGAGAACAATCCGATGGCGTTCACCGCATTCGGCAGGGCGATCCCGTGGTTCCTTGTCGTGGGATACATCGCATGGGTCGGTCTGTTCCCCTATGTCATCGCGGGATGGATGGCGGCGGGATGGTCGAAGCGCCGGCTGTATTTGGTGTCGGTGCTCGGGATGCTGTCCGTCGTCGGCACCGAGGTTGTCAATCGGTTCGTACACGGGTGGAAGTACTACGGTGAGCCACCCCTGCAGTTCTTCGGCGGAGTGACCGCGATGGCGTCGGTGCCACTGGTAGCAGGCTTCCTGTTGTACGCATTGGCCTTGCCCGCAACGGGTTTCCGCCGGCTCATCTTCGGGCTGTTCATCCCCATCCTGTCGCTGCCAATGATGTTCGCATCGACGGGCTTTCCGTTGTACCTCGCGCTATACAACGATTTGCCGCCCGTATTCGACTATGCCGCCGTCGTTGCTCTCTTGGTGCTGATCTGGGCGGCCGTCGTCGGTACGGTGCACCTCACCGAGATGTGGCGTAACGGCGGTGGGCTCGTCTTTCAGCCCGTGAAAACGGGTCAATCAGTTGAGCCAAACCCTGTGATGGAGGACGTGTCGTGAATGGACGTGTAACAGTGCTGGCCGATGGAGGGATCCCGGCTCCGCCGCCGCTGGTCTCGGACGTCAGCCCTTGGCTGCTGCTCGGCATTTTCGCCGTCATCGTGGTCGCCGCCATCGCGTGGGCGCTGTCGCTGGCCGTCAAGAATCGGGACTTTCTGCCGATTGCCTGCTGTGCGGGCGCGCTAGTGGCCTCTTTTAACGAGCCGATCTACGACATCCTCGGCAAGATCGTCTACGCGGAAAACAATCCGATGGCGTTCGGTGCATTCGGCCGCGAAATACCGTGGTTCCTGGTCATCGGCTACCTTCCGTGGGTCGGCCTCGCCCCCTACGTCGTGTACAGGAAAATGGAATCCGGCATCAGCAGGCGGACATTGCACATTGCGGCGGCGGTGCTCTTCGTGTCGGTCGTCATTATCGAAACGTTCGGCAACCTGCTGCACCTGTGGCTGTACTACGGGGAGGCGCCGATGAAGTTCCTCGTGGTGGCACCCCAGCAGGTGGCTCTTCCACTGGTTGGCGGGTTCCTGTTGTACGCGCTCGCTGGTCAGGCGAGCGGGTGGCGCCGTCCCGCAATCGGATTCGTCGTCGCGGCTGTCGCGTTGCCCATCGTCTACGCCGGAGCGTCGTGGCCGGTCTATGTAGCGCTGTACTCCGATCTTCCCGTCGCGCTCGACTGGATCTTGTCTGTGGTGATGCTGGCACTGTGCGTCGGGATGGCCGTGGCAGCGACGTTCCTTGCCGAGAAGTGGGGGGCAGGACTGCGCAATCGTCAGAGCACTCCGCAGACGGATCCGGCGTTCGTCTGACATCCGCCACGCAGCGGCGGCGGCGATTTGCTTCTCGGATGCCTCCTGAACGCTGATGGGGTAGCGAGTACTGTTGTGGCGCAACGTATGTCAGCTAGGCGCTCGTCGTGACTCGTAGCCGAGTCCGATAGCGAGTGGATCTCGCGGCACGGAGCTAGCGTGTCAAGTCAACGCGATGCGGTTGCAACACAAGGTAAGTCAACGTCAATGACGCCCGATGTCGCGGATCACCGCCGTGGCCGCATGTTTCCCGGGAAGGCCCGAGATGCCGCCGCTCGGGTGGAATCCCGCCCCCGTGAGATACAGCCCTTTGAGCGGTGTTCGATAACCCGCGGTACCGAGGGCTGGACGAAGTGGTCCCATCCTCGTCGCCAGATGATCCACGTGGTAGAGGCATCCGTTCACGGTTGTCGTTCTGCGAGTGAGGTCGTCGGGCGTCTCGACGAGCCGACCGATTTCGAGCTCGTGGACGCCTGGCAGGATGGCTGCGACTTGGTCGACGAGTAGCTTCGCCGCCTCGTCGCCACGCTGGTCCCACCCTCCCGATGCGGCGACTGGTGCGGGGCTGTAAAGCTGTACGGTGTCCTCACCCGCCGGTGCCTGCGAGGGGTCCATCGCCGTGAAAATGGTGCACCACCACGGAGATTCGGTCGGAAGCTCACCCCGTGCCGCTTGTTCGCAGCTCTTCATGACCTGATCGAACGAGCCAGTGAACAGCGCGGGCTTCCGTAGGTCGACGTCATCGCGCGATGGCTGATGGGACGGGAGTTCCAGCCGTCCTGATAGCGCAAGGTTGACCGTCAGGGTTGCGACACCCCCTGCATTTGCGGGTGCCCCACGAAGACGTTCCGCGAGTCTTGGCGGGAGGCCGTCACCGGTGAGATCTGGCACACGCTGCGGGGGAATTGCGGTGACGACGGCATGACGTGCCGCGACGGATGTGCCGTCGCTGAACTCGACGTCCGTGGCGCGTTCTCCGTCGTGTCGGATCTTCGACGCCGCGAGACCGGTCCGTGCGACGCCGCCGTGCGATGTCAGGCACTTCTCGAGTGCGAGCACCAGACCACCCATGCCGCCGATGGGTCGTGCCGCTCCCGCCCCGTGCAGGGAACTCGTCCCCAGCAGAGCGAGCGCGCTGCCTTCTGCCGTCGGGGCGCCGAGAATCGTGGCAATCGATGCGAAAGCACCGCGCACTTGCGGAGACTCGAAGGTCGAGGTGATCGCGTCGGCAGCCGTTCCTGTGAGCAAACCTCCGAGGGTCGAGCGAAGTGTGCGGTCGCAGACCATCGCCCGGAGGCCCGCTGTGATAGTTCCAAGGGACGGCCTGCCTGGCGGCCCCGACGCGTAGCGGCCTTGGAGCTGGACAGCCTTCAACGCGACTGCGACGAGTTCCCGGTAGGCCGCTGCGTCCCGCTTGCTGAAGCGTGCGATGTCGTCGGCGGTTCGTCCTACGTCTGCACGGAAGAGCAAGGATTCACCGTCGTCGCCTAGCCAGGCCCATCCGACGCTGTCGACCTCGCGGTAGCCGAAGCGTCGCAAGCCGAGGTCTTCGACGACGCCGCCGCCGCGCAGGTACACGTTCTCGTAGGCACCCGGGTTGATCATGTGGTGCGGAGCGGCGTCGATCAACGGTGCGCTCAGAGCCATTCCCCCGAGGCGGTCGTGGCGCTCGACGAGCAGGACGGATTGCCCGGCGCGAGCGAGGTAGCAGGCAGCGACGAGGCCGTTGTGGCCACCCCCGATGACGACTACGTCGACGGTCTCATTCGCGTACGCGGCCACCCAACCAGAATACGCATATGCACGTCGTCGGCGGCCAAGAATCGGATCGTGCGGTGAAATCACGTCATTGGTATGCGCATGATGCATTTGATTCTGCTCTGTCAATTTTACGGTCAGTGTTGACTGAATAGTGGAACTGGGTTAGCTTCAACGCGTCCGCCGCGCGGAGCACTGCCGCACCCGCTGTGCGGCGTCCAGTCGAACCCACGAGCGCGGGTTCCGACGACCCACGTCCACCGAGGAGAGGTGAATTGTGTCCGACCAGGCATACATCTACGAAGCGATTCGCACGCCCCGCGGCAAGGGCAAGGCCACGGGGGCACTGCACGGGGTCAAGCCGGTGGACCTGGTGGTGGGTCTCATCGACGAACTCAAGGTTCGCTTTCCGGATCTGGACCCCGGCTACATCGACGACGTGGTGCTGGGCGTCGTCGCTCCGGTCGGCGACCAAGGCGCGGTCATCGCACGCAGCGCTGCCCTGCAGGCGGGCCTGCCGCAAACGGTCGCCGGTGTTCAGGTGAACCGTTTCTGCGCCTCGGGCTTGGAGGCGACGAATCTGGCGGTCCAGAAGGTGCGAGCGGGTTTCGAGAATCTGGTCATCGGCGGCGGCGTCGAGTCGATGTCGCGGGTGCCGATGGGCTCCGATGGCGGCGCCATGTTCAATGACCCTGCCTTCGTCTACGACCACTACATCGCTCCGCAGGGCATCGGGGCCGACCTGATCGCGACGATCGAGGGATTTTCACGCAGCGACGTCGACGCCTATGCCGTGCGGTCGCAGGAGCGCGCCGACGCGGCGTGGTCGGGCGGTTACTTCGCCAAATCGGTTGTCCCGGTGAAGGACATGAACGGTGTGACGATCCTCGACCACGATGAACACCGCCGACCGGGATCGACGGTGGAATCCCTGGCGGCCCTGAAGCCGTCCTTCGCCGGTCTGGGACAGCTGGGCTTCGACGCTGTCGCGATGCAGAAGTACACCTCTGTGGAAAGAATCAACCACGTTCATCACGGTGGCAACTCCTCGGGCATCGTCGATGGCGCCGCTGTCGTGCTGATCGGAAACGAGAAGGCGGGCACGCAGTTCGGGATGCAACCTCGGGCACGGGTCGTCGCGACTGCGGTGACGGGCTCTGATCCCACGATCATGCTGACCGGTCCGCAGCCCGCTGCCGAGAAGGCCCTGGCGGTGGCCGGCCTGTCCATCGAGGACATCGACCTGATCGAGCTCAACGAGGCGTTCGCGTCGGTCGTGCTGAAGTTCCAGCAGGACATGAAGATTCCCGACGAGAAGCTCAACGTCAACGGGGGCGCCATCGCAATGGGCCATCCGCTCGGGGCGACCGGCGCGATGCTCGTCGGCACCATGGTCGACGAGCTCGAACGCCGCGACGAACACCGCGCATTGATCACCCTCTGCGTGGGCGGCGGCATGGGTATCGCCACCATCATCGAGCGGGTCTGACAGGAACAGGGAGCGACGAAGCGATGAATACATCTGTGCCCAAGACAATTCGGTGGGACCGGGGCAGCGACGGTGTCGTCGTGCTGACCCTGGATGATCCCGCACAATCGGCGAACACCATGAACACCGACTACGTCGAGTCGATGGCCGTGATCGTCGACCGGCTGGAGGCCCAGAAGGACTCCATAACCGGCGTGGTGATCACCTCGGCGAAGAAGACCTTCTTCGCCGGTGGCGATCTCAACGAACTCGTCGCGTTCACCGCCGAGGATGCGCCCGCGATCACCGAGCACGTCAACCGGATCAAAGCCCAGCTGCGGCGCCTGGAGACCCTTGGCCGCCCCGTCGTGGCGGCCATCAACGGCGCGGCGTTGGGTGGCGGGCTCGAGATCGCGATGGCGACCCACCACCGCATTGTGGCCGACGTCAAGGGTGCGGTCCTTGGACTGCCCGAAGTGACACTGGGCCTGCTGCCCGGCGGTGGCGGTGTGGTGCGCACCGTCCGGTTGCTGGGAATCCAGACCGCATTGACCGAGGTGTTGCTGCGCGGTCAACGCTTCGGTCCGGCGAAGGCCTTGCAGCTGGGACTGATCGACGAAGTGGTCGCGTCGACCGACGAACTCCTCGACGCGGCGAAGGCCTGGATCGTGGCGAACCCGGAGGCCAAACAGCCGTGGGACATCCGCGGATACGCCATTCCCGGCGGTGCTCCGTCCAGTGCGGAGTTCGCCGCGACGCTGCCTGCCCTGCCGGCGGTCCTGCGCAAACAGCTCAACGGCGCGCCTGCACCGGCGCCGCGGGCGATTCTGGCGGCCGCCGTGGAGGGCGCTCAGGTCGACATCGACACCGCGTCGCTGATCGAGACGCGCTACTTCGTGCACCTGGTGACGGGTCAGGTGTCGAAGAACATGATCAAGTCGAACTTCTTCGACCTGCAGACCATCAACTCCGGTGGCAGCCGCCCGCAGGGATTCGACACGTTCACCGCGACCAAAGTCGGAGTGATCGGTGCGGGAATGATGGGCGCGGGCATCGCCTATGTGTCGGCCAAAGTCGGTATCCCCGTGGTGCTCAAGGACATCAGTATCGAGGCGGCACGCGCCGGTAAGGCCTACGCCGAGCGACTCGAAGCCAAGGCCCTGGCCAAGGGCGCGACGACCGAGGAGCGGTCCCAAGCGTTATTGGACCTGATCACACCCACCGACAGCGCGAGCGATTTCGTCGGCGTCGACTTCGTAGTCGAGGCGGTGTTCGAGAACGTCGAGCTCAAACACTCGGTGTTCAAGGAGATTCAGGACGTCGTCAATCCAGACGCGGTGCTGGGGTCGAACACGTCGTCGCTGCCGATCACCACTCTGGCCGAGGGAGTGGACCGGCGAGCGGATTTCATCGGTATCCACTTCTTCTCACCGGTGGACAAGATGCCGCTCGTCGAGATCATCGCCGGCGAACACACTTCGGCGCAGACCCTCGCCAAGGTCGTGGACTTCACGCTGCAGATCCGCAAGACGCCAATCGTGGTGAACGACAGCCGCGGCTTCTTCACCAGCCGGGTCATCATCACCTTTCTCGGCGAGGCCCTCGCTGCCCTCGGTGAGGGCGTGGACCCCGCCGTCATCGAGCAGGCGGGAGCTCAGGCGGGATATCCGGCGCCACCTCTGCAGTTGTTGGACGAGTTGACGTTGACGCTGCCGCGCAAGGTTCGCGCTGAGGCTCGGGCCGCGGCCGAGAGCAGCGGCGGAACCTGGGTCGAGCATGGAACCGACAACGTCTTGGCAGTCATGATCGACAGGTACGACCGCAAAGGCCGCTCAACGGGATCGGGTTTCTATGACTACGACGAGTCAGGCCGGCGCACGGCATTGTGGCCGGGCCTTCGGGATGCGTTCGGCACCGGCACAACTGACATCCCCTTCCGTGACATCCAGGAACGGATGCTGTTCGCCGAAGCGATCGAAACGGTCCGATGCTTCGACGAGGGCGTGCTGACCTCAGTCGCCGACGCCAACATCGGGTCGCTGTTCGGCATTGGCTACCCGGCCTGGACCGGTGGAGTACTCCAGTACATCAACGGCTATCCCGGTGGCGTAACAGGTTTCGTCGATCGCGCCCGCCAACTCGCCGAACACTACGGAGTTCAATTCACTCCGCCTGACTCGCTGCTGGCCAAGGCCGCGGCCGGCGGTACCTACGACTAGAGGACAAGTCGGCGAGTCGCGATCGCTTTCGACTGTGCAAGCATGCAGCAGAAGAAAGGAGCATGATGGCGGAGAGCGCCGAGGGCACCCAGAAGCAGACGCAGCAGGAGCGTAGTGAGATCTCACGTCGCCGGGTCCTCGATGCGGCGGTCGAGATTCTGAGCGCAGAGGGATATTCGGCCACCAGTACCCTGCGTATCCAAGAGGCAGCCGGAGTCTCGAGAGGTCGCCTGCTGCACCAATTTCCGTCACGAGACCTACTGCTCGTCGCAGCAGTCCAGCATCTAGCGGCGTCGCGGATCGACGATCTCCGGCATCGTGACGACTGGTCCGACGATCCGCTCACACGGATCGACCAGGCAGTCGACACCATGTGGAGCACATACCACCAGCCCTACTTCTGGGCAGCGACGGAATTGTGGTTGGCGGCGAGATCGAATAGCGAACTGCGCCAAGCGCTGCAGCCCGAGGAGAGACGTCTGGGCCGGCTTCTTCGGGAATCCACCGACGCGTTCTTCGGAGCCGAGCTGTCCCGACAACCGAGCTACCGTGCGGTGCGGGAAGTCCTCATCGCGGC
>NZ_JAVRPS010000221.1:0-8732 GCF_032162105.1 Mycobacterium sp.
TCCGGTTGGGCGAACGAGTCGTACAGGACGATATCGACCGCGTCCTCGACACCCATGTTGGAGTCGAGCTCGGCAATGACCACCCGGTCGCGATACCTGTCGAACATCTTGGCCACGCCCATCAGCACCACGTCGTAGTCGTCCACCAGCGCCACGGTGATCGGGCGATCTGCGCTGGCGGCCATGGGCATTGAGATTACCTCCCTAGGGGTGTGGTTCGACACCCCTTAGGGGTGTTCGCTGGATTCAGCGTCGATCAACCGCTTCGACCGCGGATCAGAAAGGCTCGCAGCCATGATCATTCTTGGAATCATCCTGCTCATCGCCGGTTTCCTACTCAAGATCTCGATTCTGTGGACCATCGGAATCATCCTGCTCATCATCGGTGTGGTGCTGGCCCTGCTTGGATCTGCAGGACGCGCCGTCGGTGGCCGCCGCCACTACTTCTAACCGTCCTCCGTCGGTCGCTCGCCCACATGGCGTCGGAGGGCTGCGCGAGTGGCGCCGTTGCTCCACCTCCGCTGGCCGACGGAGGCAGGTTGAAAATCGTTGTAAAACAGGCCTATTCGGTGTCTGGACTCAGTCCAGAATAAATTGACGTTTCCGTAGGAAAAACCCCGGGTATGCCACCCAACTAGCGCGAGGAGGTACCAACAAATGCCTGATTGGGGATGGATTCTGATCGCGGCCGCGGTCGTGATCTTTGCCGCGGCGATCGTGATCGCCACCAAGACGACCCGCCGCAACACGGAGCGGCTCAAGCAGAGGTTCGGTCCCGAATACGAGCGGACCGTATCCGAGGCCGGCGACGAAAAGGCAGCAGAGAAGGAGCTCACCGAGCGCGAGCGAATGCGGGACAAGCTCGACATCCGTCCGCTGACGCCTGCGGCGCTGGACGGCTACGTCAACCGCTGGCGGGTGGTGCAGACGGCTTTCGTCGATCACCCGTCGAGCGCGGTGGGAGAAGCGGACGTGCTCGTCACCGAGGTCATGCGCGAGCGTGGCTACCCCGTCGACGACTTCGACCGGCAAGCCGCCGACATCTCGGTCGATCACCCCACGGTCGTCGAGAACTACCGGGCCGCTCACGACATAAATCTGTCGCAACAGAAGGGCGAGGTCGGCACCGAGCAGCAGCGTCAGGCATTCGTTCACTACCGCGCGCTGTTCGCGAAGTTGCTTGAAACGGAGAACGACGAATCACGGGAGGCAAGCGCATGACCACTCACGACCAGCACACCGAAGTCACCCACTCGGCCGACGAAGGCGAAACGTTGGATTACCCGACCCAGACGACGGATTCTTCTGCGGCAGAATCGGATTCGACGAGCCCGCCTCGCGAGCCGTCGGCCACTCGGAGTGAACCATCGGCCACCCGAACCGAAGCGACGGTCACGACCGAGCCGACTGAATCGTCTACCGAGAGAGAGCTCTTCGCCGACGACGAACTCGCCGGAATGCGCGCACGCTGGGACAACGTCCAGGCGGGTTTCGTCGACGATCCCAGGGAGTGTGTCCAGAAGGCCGACAGCCTCGTCTCCGATGTCGTCGAACGGCTCACCACCGGCTTCACTCAAGCGCGATCGCGACTCGAGGAGCAATGGGCGCGCGGCGAGGAGGCCTCGACCGAGGATCTCCGCGTCGCCCTGAAGCGCTACCGCGAGTTCTTCGAGCGCCTGCTTGCGGTGTGAGCCTCGGAGTCTCCCTACCCGATGGCAGCCTTGCCCAACCGGCAAGGCGGCCATAGCACCTCGCGACCACGGCCTTCATCGTGGAGGACTGCCGGCGGGGTGTTCGTGGACTCCACCCGGGCCGCCGGGCCAACGACAGCTGAGCTAGAAGCGGTACCTGGTCTGCCCGTGCGGCGCCTTCGCGAACGCCAGCACCTTCGTCGGCGTCACGCGAAACACGTGCGCGGTCACGCCCTCGGGATCGAACACCTCATCGTCGACGGCGAAGTCCCAGTCGTCGCCGTACTTGGCCCGGTAGACGTCGGCCAGCGCCTTCAGGTTCTGCGCTCCGGTGACACGCACGGCCGCGCCCTCGACCACGACGTCGAGCCCGACCTGCCAAGTGTTCGTCCCGGTGACGACGGTGAGCACCGCGTGGTGTTCGAGGTTGCGGGCCTTCTGTTCCGTCGGCCCGGTGCAGAACACGAACGACCGGTCGACCCACACACCCACAAGTGGAGTGGTGTGCGGTCGGCCGTCCTGGTGGACCGTGGTGAGCCAGTACAGTTCTGCGGTTTCGAGCACCCGGTTGGCGTCGGCCCACTCGGTCGGCTCGGTGGCCTGGCTGAATCGGGTGTCGAGGGTGCCCGCGATCGTCATACCGGTACCGACTCGGCGCGACCCGACAACTCATCGCGCACCCGGGACCGGTACCGCAGCGGCGATACCCCGACCTCGCGTTTGAACGCATTGCTGAACGCGCTCTCCGACGTATAACCGAGCTCGACCGCCAAAGGCCCGACGCGGGCGTCGCCGTCGCGAAGCGCACGCTGTGCCAGGAGCATGCGCCAGCGGTTGAGATAGGTCAGCGGCGGCACGCCCGCCACGGCCCGGAACCGCTCGGCGAACGACGTCCGCGACATCGCCGACGCACGGGCCAATTCGTCCAGCCGCCAAGGCTTTCCGGGCTCGGCATGCATCAGCCGAGCGGCGGGGCGTATCCGTTCGTCGGCTAGCACCCGCAGCCAGCCCGCAGGCAGCTCGTCGGCCTGGGAGATGTAAGCACGCAGGACCGCGAGGACGAGCAGTTGGGAATGTTGAGTGATCGCGAAGCCTGCGCCGATTCGATCTTCGATCACCTCGTCGTACAGGCGCTCTATGAGTCCACGCAGCTGCGCCGCAGTTCCCCCCGTCGCTTCGCTCGCCCCAGTGCCCTCGCCCGTGCCACGCACGTGCACCACCGGTGGCAGCGCGGCGACCAACAACTCCGTGCCGACGCGGTTGACGTCGACGTGGCCGCCAATGAGCACATCATCGTCGCGGCCGTCGACCGGCAGGAACATGTTCGCCTCGGTCATCGTGAATTCGGCCGCCAGCCCGTCGCCCTGCCCGCCCGACAACGTCACCCAACGTCGACTGTTCAGAACCACGACATCGCCCATGCCCATGTGAATCGGAGCGACGACGCCGTTCGTGCGCAGCACCGCACTGCCCCGCACCATCGCCATGAACTTCAGCGGCAATTCCACCTCGAACCGCGTCGTCCACTTTCCGCCGACCGCGAACCCGCCCCCGATCGCGCTGCGCGCTTCGACGAGCCGTAACACCTCGGAGAGCTGATCGGTCGGCACATCTGAACTATCGCGCAGAAATTGCGGACTCACAACCATGCATCGTCCGGCGCCGCGACGTTGTTGGAGGCATGACACAAAAACAACAGCCACTCGGCTCAGGATTCACCGCAGCCAGCACCGCCACCGACGCCCTCAAGGGCATCGACCTGACCGGCCGCAACGTCATCGTCACCGGCGGGCACGTCGGGCTTGGCCTCGAGACCACCCGCGCTCTTGCCGACGCCGGAGCGTCGGTCGTGGTCGGCACCCGCAATCCGGACCGCGCCGCCCCTGCACTCGGAGGGATCGAGCGCGTGGAGGTCGAACGTCTCGACCTGATGGATCCCTCGTCGGTCGACGCCTTCGCCGCCCGATACACCGCAACGGGTCGGCCTCTGCACATCCTCGTCAACAATGCGGGCATCATGGGCGGTGAGTTGGTCCGCGACGCACGCGGGTACGAATCGCAATTCGCCACCAACCACCTCGGCCACTTCCAACTCACCAACAGACTGCTTCCTGCGCTACGCGCGGCGAACGGCGCTCGCGTCGTGGAGCTGTCCTCCTGGGGCCACCACCTCTCCGACATCCTTTGGGGCGATCCGCATTTCGAGACCGGCGAATATGACGGCATGGTCGCGTACGGTCAGTCGAAGACCGCCAACGTGCTCTTCGCCGTCGAACTCGACCGGCGCTGGGCAGACGACGGCATCCGCGGCTACTCAGTGCATCCCGGCGGCATCGTCTCGACCAACCTCGCATCGTGGCTGACGAGCGACGACCTGAGGGCGATGGGACTGCTCGATGAGGGCGGCCAGCCGATCATCGACCCGGCCCGCGGCATGAAGACACCGGAGCAGGGTGCCTCGACCACAGTGTGGGGTGCGACGAGCCCGCTGCTCGCCGACCTCGGCGGGGTCTACCTGGTGGACAACGACGTCGCGCCGATCGACGACTCGACGGCCGAGTTCGATCCCGACATCGCTGCCAGCGAGCTCGACACGAGTGGTGGCGTCATGCCGTACGCCGTCGACCCGGAATCGGCGCAGCGACTCTGGGAGCTGAGCGAACAGCTGCTCAAGGCGTAGCCGCCCACCCGAGTCGAATCCGCCGGGAAGGTATGTTATCAATCGTGTCACTTGATAACATCGCGCGTCCGCGATCGGGGGACCACGCCATCGAAGCCGCACTGACCAAATGGGCGATCGTCGCCCTCGGTGCGCTGCTCGTCGCGGCCACGTTGTTCCCGTGGTTCTCCGTACACAACGACGACGGATCGGCTCAGATGACGGGGTGGGGCGGCTGGACCACGACGGGTCACATCGACGCCAGCCTGAGACCCCTGCCGTTGGCCGTCCTGGTGTACCTGACGGCGGGCG
The DNA here is from genome assembly GCF_032162105.1 of Mycobacterium sp. Classification (GTDB taxonomy): domain Bacteria; phylum Actinomycetota; class Actinomycetes; order Mycobacteriales; family Mycobacteriaceae; genus Mycobacterium. Next base: position 4,663 of record NZ_JAVRPS010000221.1, read on the forward strand.
TCATGATCCACGGCGCGCTGCGCGGCGCGTTCGGCGTCGCGGTCGTCGGTGCCATGGCCACCTTCGTGGCGGGACTCCTCCCGTTCATGCTCAAACCGGCAGTCGACCGCCACGTGCCGGGCCGTAGCGCGGTGGCCGTCGAGATCGCAGCGGCACCGCAACTGGTCGTCGCCGTCGCACTCGTCGCGTCGATCGTCTGCTGGATCGGCTTCGCCCGCTGTGTCCTGCGCCCGTCGCCGCGGGCCGAAGAATAGGCCACCTAAACTCATGACCCGTGACTAAGAGCCCCCTCCGCCGCCTCGCCGACGGCGTGCTGCTGGCCAGCATGCGGCCCCCGTTGTCCGAACGGCTGTTGAACCTTCGGCCCAACCGCGACACGGTTGACCTCAAGGGCAAGCGGATCCTGATCACCGGTGCGTCGTCCGGCATCGGCGAAGCAGGTGCGGAGAAGCTGGCCCGTGCGGGCGCCACCGTCGTCGTGGTCGCGCGGCGCCAGGAGCTCCTCGACGCCGTTGCCGCCCGCATCACCGCCGCGGGCGGCGATGCCAGAGCACAGACTTGCGACCTCTCCGATCTCGATGCCATCGACGACCTGGTCGCGACGCTCGAAAAGGACCTGGGCGGGATCGACATCCTGATCAACAATGCGGGCAGGTCCATCCGCAGGCCGCTGGCCGAGTCCCTTGATCGCTGGCACGACGTCGAGCGCACGATGACGCTGAATTACTACTCGCCGCTACGGCTGATCCGCGGCCTCGCACCTGGCATGCGCGAACGGGGCGACGGGCACATCATCAACGTCTCGACGTGGGGCGTGCTGAACGAATCGTCGCCGCTGTTCGCCGTGTACAACGCGTCGAAGGCGGCGCTGACGGCGGTGAGCCGCGTGATCGAGACCGAGTGGAGCAAGGACGGCGTGCACTCGACCACGCTGTTCTACCCGCTGGTCAAGACCCCGATGATCGCGCCGACCAGGGCGTACGACGGGCTGCCTGGGCTGACTGCCGACGAGGCCGCCGACTGGATGGTGACCGCGGCGCGCACCAGGCCCGTCCGGATCGCCCCGTGGATGGCCGTCACGGCGCACGCCGTCAACAGCTTCGCCCCGGCCGCCGTCGACGCCCTCATGAAGCGCCAGCGGGTGCAACCCAACGGCTAGTCCCGGTCGCCTGCGAGCCAACGCCGAAGGTACGGCTGTTGTACACATCGCCCGAGAAAGGGCGTGAACAACCGCACTTTCGGCGCCAGAACGCGGAGCGTTATGCCTGCGTGAACCCGACCTCGTGTTAGAACCGACACCATGGAGATCCTGGCCAGCCGGGTGCTGTTCCGGCCGGCCGACTACCAGAGGTCGCTGATCTTCTACCGCGACGCGATCGGCTTGGCCATCGCCCGCGAGTACGGCGTGGGCACGGTCTTCTACGCAGGGCAGTCGCTGATCGAGCTCGCAGGGCACGGCACGCCCGCCGAGCCGGGCACCTTCCCCGGCGCCCTGTGGCTTCAGGTCCGCGACGTGTACGCCACCCAGGCCGAACTGGAGTCCCGGAGCGTGCCGATCGCCCGCGAAGCCAAGCGGGAACCGTGGGGTTTGCACGAGTTGCACGTGACCGATCCGGACGGCGTCAAATTGATCTTCGTCCAGGTTCCGGAGACACATCCGTTGAGGCGCGACAGCAGAGGTTAACGGACGGAGAACATCCCGCGACCAATCGGCGTTGACCTGCGAATTCTTTGCGCATGGGTTTTACAGCGGGCCTAAGTGAAGACCACAATTCCAGCCGTGGACCTACAGCTATTCACCCTGATCATCGTCGTGATCACAGCGCTCGCATTTGACTTCACCAACGGCTTCCATGACACCGGAAACGCCATGGCGACATCGATCGCCAGCGGTGCCCTCGGACCCAAAACCGCAGTGACCCTCTCAGCATCACTGAACCTGGTCGGTGCCTTCCTGTCCACCGCGGTTGCGGCGACCATCGCCAAGGGCCTGGTCGACGCCGGCCTGGTCACCCTGGAGCTGGTGTTTGCCGGGCTCGTCGGCGGCATCGTTTGGAACTTGCTGACGTGGCTGCTGGGCATCCCGTCCAGCTCATCGCACGCGCTGATCGGCGGCATCGTCGGCGCCATGCTCGCCGCGGTGGGTACCAGCGGCGTCAACTGGAAGGGCGTGGTGTCCACCGTCGTCATCCCGGCGATCTGCGCACCGCTGGTCGCGGGCCTGGTCGCCACCGTCGGAACCTGGCTGGTCTACCGGGCAGTCCGCGGCGTGCCGGAAGCGCGCACCGACAAGGGCTTCCGCTACGGCCAGATCGGCTCGGCATCGCTGGTCTCGCTGGCTCACGGCACCAACGACGCGCAGAAGACGATGGGCATCATCTTCCTGGCGCTGATCTCCTACGGCGCCGCCAGCAAGACCGACGCATTGCCGCCGCTGTGGGTCATCGTGTCCTGCGCGGCCGCGATCGCACTCGGCACCTACCTCGGTGGTTGGCGGGTCATCCGCACCCTTGGCAAGGGCCTGGTCGAGATCAAGTCCCCGCAGGGCATGGCGGCGGAGACCTCCTCGGCAGCCATCATCCTGCTGTCCAGCCACTTCGGCTTCTCGCTGTCCACCACCCACGTCGCCACAGGCTCGATCCTTGGCAGCGGCGTCGGCAAGCCCGGCGCCGAGGTGCGCTGGGGCGTGGCAGGCCGGATGGCGGCCGCCTGGCTGATCACCCTGCCCTCGGCGGCCCTCGTCGGTGCGGTCACCTACTTCATCACCCATCTCATCGGCGGCTTCGCCGGTGCGGCGGTCGGCTTCCTGCTGCTGGTCGCAGTGGCCGGCGCCATCTGGCTGCAGTCGCGCAAGGCACCGATCGACAGCAACAACGTCAACGACGAGTGGGAGGGCAGCCTGACCGCGGGCACCAGCGAGAAGGCTCCCGCTACCAAGGCCGAGTCCACCCCCGCCGTCTGAGCCATCCGAACCCAAGACCGAAAGGCCAAATATCGTGAATGGCTGGATCAACCCCACCGCCGTCTTTCAGATCATCGTCGCCGGCCTGATCATCGGCGCCGGACTACCCGCACTGTTCTCCATCGGGGTGCGGCTGAACGCCGAGGGCGTCGGCGTCGTCTCCCATGATGGTGCGGCCCCGCAGAAGAACCCGGCGCTCAACGCGCTGAGCTGGGTTCTGTTCGCCATCGTGTTTGCCGCGGTGATCATCGGCGTGCTGTTCATCGCACGCGACTTCATCGCCCACAACACCGGGCTGTACATCCTCGGGGCGCCGCACAAGAAGTAAGATCGCACGAACGCTCGAGACCGTGGCGATGGATGCAGCCCGAAAACGACTTGTGGAAGTGACGTTGTGAACGGATTTCTCGGCAGGATCGTGACATGGCTCAATGCCGGGTACCCCGAAGGCGTGCCTGGGCCCGACCGGGTGCCACTACTGGCGCTACTCACCCCACGGCTGACCAACGACGAGGTCAAGGCCGTCGCGGAGGACCTGATCAACCGCGGCAATTTCGACCACGTCGACATCGGGGTGCTGATCACCCAGCTGACCGACGAACTGCCAACGCCCGACGACATCGAGCGGGTGCGGGTGCGGCTGGCCTCGAAGGGTTGGCCGCTCGACGATCCCCGTGACGCGGAGGATGCGACCGACGAAACGGGTTCCGCATAGCTCCACTTCGCGCACTCGTCATTCCAGAGCTCCCTTCGACGCTGTCACTTCTGACGGCGTTGGAGGGAGTTCTCGACGGTCAGGAGCCGGCCATGCTGCCGGTGCCCGCCGACGACGAACGCCAGGCCGAGCTGCTGACGACGTCACTGCGGGTCGGCGAGGACATCGACGACGACATCGCGATCGTGGTGTCGACTTCGGGCACAACCGGCGTGCCGAAGGGCGCCATGCTGACCGCGGCAGCACTGATCGCCAGCGCATCGGCCACCCACGACAGGCTCGGGGGTCCGGGCAGCTGGCTGCTGGCATTGCCTGCCTACCACGTCGCCGGTCTGCAGGTGCTGGTGCGCAGCGCACTGGCGGGTACCACTCCCGTGGCCGTCCCCCCGAGTC
>NZ_JAVRPS010000222.1:0-5960 GCF_032162105.1 Mycobacterium sp.
GGCCGTGTCGAGCTCCAGCAGCCGCACCTTGCGCGCGATACGACGGAACTCCGTGATGCGTATCTTCGCGATGTCGTCGCGGTGCAGCAGATCGGTGCGCCACCACCCGCGGATCACCAGGCCGTCAGGCGTGATTGCCAGCTTTGGCCGCGCCCGCCAGGACATGCTTGCAAACGCGAGGAGTCCCACCGCGGCAATGCCCCCGAGGATGCGACCGGGGGCATCTGTGACTACGGTCACAACGCCGATAGCCATTATCAGACCCAGAAACCCACACGCTGCGATTCCAGCGGTCGACGGGCTCCACTCAGTTTGCTGCATCGCTTCTTAACACCCTCTAACCGTGGCGTATGGGGTTATCCACAGGCGCTATCCCCAATGGGGATGAATCACAACGATGTGATTGGGTGACGAAAAGGTTGCGGAATGGGTAACGCACCGAGACCACTTTGAATGCATCCTTGCGGGAAGGACGCTCACCGCCAGCGCATCGTGAGCAACAGACCGGTGATCATGAAGGCAAACGCGATGGCGTAGTTCCACTGGGCGAGGTCGGCCATCCACTTCAGGAAACTCGGCGCGTCCACCGGGTTGGTAGCCGCCAACTGGAACACCAGCAGCCACATCAGGCCGAGCAGCATCAGTCCGATGAACAGCACGACGAACCACATGCTCGACGGCCCGGCCTTGACCTTGACCGGAGTGCGACTCACCGAGTGGGCGGTGAAGTCGCTCTTCTTGCGAACCTTGGACTTGGGCATGGGTACCTTCGCGGACAGTCGGCGTCGCGGGTGCGACGATGGAGCGGATGCACTTGAGAGCCTAACCCAGCACGCCGTCCGGCAGAGAAATCCCAAGGCCACCGAGGAGGGGGCGATGAGCACCACACGCCGCTCCGCCTGGCGCTTCGGCGTACCAGCGGTCTGCCTGTGCGCCGGCCTGCTCCTGGCCGCCACCCACACCGCCTCCGACGGTGGCGAGATCCGTCGCAGCGACGCGCCCCGGCTCGTCGACCTGGTGCGCGATGCCCAGCGGTCGGTCGACCGGCTCTCCGGCGAGCGCGACGCGTTGGTGACCCAGATCGATACCCGTCACGGCGGCTCCCCCGGCGCCGACGCCGCGCTGGCCGCCATCACCGTCCGGGCCGACGGCCTCGCCGCCGACGCAGGCCTGGATCCCATGCGGGGGCCAGGTCTGGTGATCACCCTGACCGACGCGCAGCGCGACGCCGAGGGCCGATTCCCCGGCGACGCCTCCCCCGACGACCTGGTGGTCCATCAGCAGGACGTCCAGGCGGTGCTGAACGCGCTGTGGACCGCGGGCGCCGAAGGCATCCAGATGCAGGACCAGCGGATCATCGGCACGTCCGCTCCGCGCTGCGTGGGCAACACCCTGCTGCTCAACGGGCGCACCTACGGTCCCCCGTACGTCATCACCGCGATCGGTGACGTCTCAGCCATGCGGTCGGCTCTCGCCGCGGCGCCGTTGGTCATCCTCTACAAGCAGTACGTGGTGCGGTACGGACTGGGCTACACCGAACAACCGCGGGACCGCGTCGAGTTGGTCGGGCACGCGGCCCCGGTGCGGATGCGCTTCGCCAAGCCCGCCGGTCCCCTCGGCTACTGAGGACACCAGTAATCTGGTCTGATGCGGGTTCTCGTCGTCGACAACTACGACAGCTTCGTGTTCAACCTGGTCCAGTACCTGGGGCAGCTCGGGGTGAACGCGGAGGTCTGGCGCAACGACGACGACCGGCTCGCGGGCGACGGGGAGATCCGTGCGGCGGCCGACGAGTTCGACGGCATCCTGCTCAGCCCCGGCCCCGGCACGCCGGAGCGCGCAGGCGTGTCAATCCCGCTGGTGCGGGCGTGCGCGGCCGCGACGACCCCACTGCTCGGCGTCTGCCTCGGGCACCAGGCCATCGGGGTGGCGTTCGGGGGCACCGTCGACCGCGCACCCGAGCTGCTGCACGGCAAGACCAGCAGCGTGTACCACGCGAATATCGGTGTGCTGCAAGGACTCCCGGACCCCTTCACGGCCACGCGTTATCACTCGCTGACGATCCTGCCGGACACGCTCCCCGAGGTTCTACAGGTCACCGCGCGCACCGAGGGAGGCGTCATCATGGGCGTGCAGCACGTCGACCTGCCGATCCACGGCGTCCAGTTCCACCCCGAGTCGATCCTGACCGAGGGGGGTCACCGGATGCTGGCCAACTGGCTGACGCTGTGCGGAACGCCGCCCGCTGAGGCGCTGGTGGCCCAGCTCGAACGCGAGGTGGCCGATACGGTGCGCGCGGCTACTGCGCGAAGCTCAGCGTGATCGAGTCGCTGAATTTCAGCGGGGTACCCGGCGACGGACTCTGAGTCGCTACCCCGTTGGATGGCACGCCGCTGTTCTGTGCGTTTGGTCCCTTGATCAGGCCACCCGTCCAACCGTAGGAGTTACGCAGCAGCGGCTCCGCGTCGACCCAGAACTGTCCCACCAGATTCGGCATTACGAACTGATTGCCCTTGGATTCCTGGATCTGGATCATGGTGTCCACCGGAACGTTCTGTCCCGCAGCTGGTTCGGTGCCTACGACCTGCCCGGCGGGCTCGGTGCCGTCGACCGGGACGGGCAGCGTGTTCGGGAAGTCGGACGCGTTGAGGATCTGTTTGCAAATGTCGACGGTCTGGCCCACACAGCCCGGAATTACCTTGCTCCCCGGGCCCGTGCCCACGATGATCGTGATCACGTTCGTGATCGCCGACGTCGAATTGGCCTGTGGGTTGGTGGACATGACGCGGCCCTTCAACTCTGGCGTCGAGGCTGACGGGGCCTGCGTGACGTTCTCGAAGCCGGCGCTCTTGAGCTTGCGCTCCGCCTCGGCAGGCGACAGACCCTTCACGTCGGGCACCTCGGCCTGCTCGGGGCCCGTCGACACGTTGATCGCGATGTCGTCCCCTGCGGCCACTGCAGCGTTGGCGGGGGGGTCGGTGTTGATCACGCGGCCGGGCGGCACCGTGGAATCGGGGTTCCGCTGAATGTGGGTCTTGAACCCGCGGTTCTGCAGGGCCGCGGTGGCATCCAGCTCCGCCTGCCCCTTTACGTCGGGTACTTGCTGATCGCGGGGGTTGGCGCCGATCATGTTGATCCCGACGGTCACCACGACGGTCAGCACCGCCAGCACCGCGACTGCGATCAGCCACCGGCCGATGGACCCGCCGCGATCGCGCTCGACGTAGCCGGGCTGGTGAGTGGGAATGTGTTCGGTCGGCTGCGCGCGGCCGCGCGTTGGCGGCGGCGACGTCATCAGCGAGGTGCGCTCTGCGTCGGTGAACACCTTCGGGGCGTCGGGGGCTTCGCCGCTGTGCACGCGGATCAGGTCGGTGCGCATCTCCGCGGCGGTCTGATACCGATTCTCGGGGTTCTTGGCCAGCGCCTTGAGCACCACGGCGTCGAGCTCGGGGGAGATGCCGTCGTGGCGCTGGGACGGCGCGACCGGATCCTCCCTGACGTGTTGGTAGGCCACCGCGACCGGCGAGTCACCGACGAACGGCGGCTCCCCGGTGAGGATCTCGTAGAGCACGCAGCCCAGCGAGTACACGTCGGAACGGGCGTCGACCGTCTCGCCACGGGCCTGCTCGGGGGACAGATACTGCGCGGTGCCGATCACCGCGGCGGTCTGGGTCACCGGATTGCCGCTGTCGGCCAGTGCGCGGGCGATGCCGAAGTCCATCACCTTCACCGCGCCTGCGTTGCTGATCATGATGTTGGCGGGTTTGACGTCGCGGTGGATGATGCCGTGCTGGTGGCTGAAGTTCAGCGCCTGACACGCGTCGGCGATGACCTCGATGGCCCGCTGGGGCTCCATCGGACCCTCGGTGTGCACGATGTCGCGCAGCGTGACGCCTTCGACGTACTCCATCACGATGTAGGGCAGCGGCCCCGTCGGGGTCTCGGCCTCGCCGGTGTCGTAGACCGCGACGATCGCCGGGTGGTTCAGTGCCGCGGCGTTCTGGGCTTCCCGGCGGAAGCGCAGGTAGAAACTCGGGTCACGGGCCAGGTCCGCGCGCAGCACCTTGACCGCCACGTCGCGGTGCAACCGGACATCACGCGCGAGGTGGACCTCGGACATGCCACCGAAACCGAGGATGTCGCCGAGTTCGTAGCGGTCGGACAGGTGTTGAGGGGTGGTCATTGCCATGTCTGTTCTAAGGCAGCCAGGGGTAGGGCGGCTGCGCTGTTGTCTCCATCAATACCGATCGGCCCCTGATCTAGCCACTCCGGGCCGGGCATGGCACTCGGCGATGCAGGAGGCGGTGGGGGTATGACGGTGGTGCTGGTGTTGGTGATCGTGGGCGGCGGCGACTGGTTGGCCTTGCGATCCTGGGCGTTGAGCACGATCAGGATCGCGATGACGATGGCCAGCGCTCCGAGCACCCCGGCCGCCCACAACAGGGCGCGCTGACCGGGTGAGAAGGTGCGACGCTGCGGTACCGGAGTGCGGTGGCTGCCCGTCACGGGGCGGGGCCGGGCGGCGGCCGCTGGTCTGCTGCCGTAGTCGGCGACGGCGCGGGCCTGCGTGACCGACGGAATCGCCGCCGGAGCGGCGCGGCCGATGGACGGCGCGTGGTTCGGCCGGGGCGGTCGTCGCCCGGCGCGCACGGCGGCCACGGCGTCGGCGAACGGCCCGCCGGAGCGATAGCGGTGGCCGGGTTCCTTGGCCAGGGTGATCTCGATCAGTTCGCGCACGTTGGGCGGCAGATCGGCGGGCAGCGGCGCGGGCTGTTCCTTGATGTGCTTCATCGCCACGGTCAGCGCGCCTTCGCCGGTGAACGGCCGCCGGCCTGCGAGGGTTTCGTACCCGACGACGCCGAGTGAGTAGACGTCGCTGGCCGCGGTGGCGTCCTTGCCGAGCGCCTGTTCCGGCGCGATGTACTGCGCGGTGCCCATGACCATGCCGGTCTGGGTCACGGGCGCGGCGTCCACGGCCTTGGCGATGCCGAAGTCGGTGAGCTTCACCTGCCCGGTGGGCGTGATGAGGATGTTGCCCGGCTTGACGTCACGGTGCACCAGCCCGGCGGTGTGGGCGACCTGCAGGGCCCGGCCGGTCTGCTCGAGCATGTCGAGCGCGTGCCGTAGCGACAGCCGCCCGGTGCGCTTGATCACCGCGTTGAGCGGTTCACCGTTGACCAGTTCCATCACCAGGTAGGCGGTGCGTCCCTCGCCGATGTCCAGTTCGGTCTCGCCGTAGTCGTACACGCTGGCGATGCCGGGGTGGTTGAGCATGGCGACGGTGCGGGCTTCAGCGCGGAACCGCTCGACGAACTCGGGATCGGAGGAGAACTCCGCCTTGAGCACCTTGATGGCGACCTGGCGGCCCAGCCGGGTGTCGACGCTCTCCCACACCTGGCCCATGCCGCCGGTGGCGATCAGCCGCTGCAACCGGTAGCGGTCGGACAGCGTCACTCCGACGCGCGCGCTCATGATCCCTCCCGCAGCGCTGCAGCGATGGTGGCCCGGCCGATCGGCGCGGCCAGCGCACCGCCGGTGGCGGACAATCGGTCGCCACCATTCTCCACGAGAACCGCGACGGCGACCTTGGGGGCCTTGGCCGGTGCAAACGCGATGTACCAGGCATGGGGCGGAGTGTTGCGCGGGTCGGTGCCGTGCTCGGCGGTGCCCGTCTTGGAAGCGATCTGCACGCCGGCGATGGCCCCCTTCTGCTGAGTCGCCTGCTCGGCGCCAATCATCAGATCCGTAAGTGTAGTAGCGACCTGTGAGGACACTGCCCGCCGGACTTCCTGAGGAGTGGTGGTGCTGATGTTGGCCAAGTCGGGGCCCTTCAGGTCATCGACCAGATAGGGCGCCATCCTGACCCCGTCGTTGGCGATCGTGGCGGCCACCACGGCGTTCTGCAGCGGGGTCATTGCGACGTCTTTCTGCCCGATGCTCGACATGCCGAGGGCGGCTTG
>NZ_JAVRPS010000223.1:0-2784 GCF_032162105.1 Mycobacterium sp.
AACCGTAGCCAGGATTCTGCTGCGCCAGTGAAAGCCCTCCGGTGACTACGTTTTGGTAGATGTTCCACGTGAAGAACACAGGATCAGGGGCCGGCGCCCCCGGGGCCACGACGATCACATCGCTCCCGGGTTCGAACTCGGTCAACGGAGGAAAGTACGGGTCGTAGCCGGGGTCTTCCACGCTTGGCCCTGGCACGGGCTCTGGACCCATCGGGTCTGCAAATGCGGGCGCGGGTCCCACGGCGACGAGTAGAAGCGAAACTGAGAACGCGAGTGCGGGGCGATGCCAGCGAGATGGTGTGGTCATGTCGGTGTCCTAAGGGAGACCGGGGTGGCAAAAAATCGAAGCCCGGTTCTTTGCCTGCAGCAGCGTGCCGGCAACGATACGCCGCTCACTGGGGTACCGAACTCATTCAGATCATTTGCCGATGAGGTCAGAATCCGCCCGATGCTGGCCCATGCGGGTGCAGCCGTCGAAGGACGCCGACCGCGAGCGCGACTAGCGCAGGGTCACCACGACCTCGCTGACGTGGTCGTCCGGATCAGGCGTGACCAGCCAATTCTCTGCCGTCGTGTACGCCGCCACCGAACTGAGCTCGACTACGCCGACGAGGAGCAACGGCCACAACGCGCCGGCCAGCACGCAGACGAAGAAGATGTCCACTGGAGGTTGGGTCCGATCCCCCAAGTGTCGGCTGGCGACGAACGTGATCGCGGTGGTCACCGCCCATGCCGCCACGTAGATCCACACCCAAGTCATGTACACGGCGTCCCTCCCCTGGCCGGATGGTCGTGCCCTGTGTTCCCGCTCACACGACGTCCCAAACATAGTGGGTTGTCAAGCAATCGTGGGCAGCGGACTGCACGACGCGAGGATTGCTGGGCACTCGCTCAGCATGGGGAACGCGACCCGCCCGATCGGCCGGATCTCAGCCGCCGGTGGAAAGCGTCGCCTTCCCCGTGCGCTGTTGACCGCCCCGGTCGATCCAGACCAGGTCGATCACGTCACCCGGATAGTGCCTGTCCAGCACGTCGGTCAGCGCGGTGGCCGAATCCAACTGGGTGCCGTCGATGCTCAGCAGCACGTCGCCGTCTAGCAGGCCGGCTTGCTGTGCCGGACCGCCGCGGAGCACCTCGCGCAGCAAGACGCCGGGCAGCGATTCGCTCTGATCCCCGGTGCTGACGCCGACGCCGAGCAGGGTCGGCGGGCCGATGTGCACTGTGCCGGACGGCGTGTGGGACCGGATCTGGCCGGCCACCGCCAACGCGTCGTTGATCGGGATGGCGAACCCTTCTCCGCCCGGCCCCATCCGGAAGCTGACCGACGCCGCGGTGGTGACGCCGACGACCTCGCCCCTGCCGTTGATCAGGGGACCACCGGAGTCGCCCGCCCGGACCGGCGCGGCGACCTCGATCAGCCCGGTCATCTGTTCGGAGCTTCCGGTCAATTCGTCCTTGGCGGTGATGGTACGACCGAAGCCGGTCACCGTGCCCGTCTCGGTGGTGAGTGGGCTGCCCGAGCCGCGGGCATTGCCGAGTGCCACGACGGGGTCACCCACCGCGAGCGTCGACGAGTCGCCGATCAGCGCTGCTGGCAGGCCACCCGCGGTGCCGCGCAACTGCAGCACGGCAATGTCGTGGCCGCGGTCGTAGCCGACCAGGTCCACGTCGTAGGGGAGGCCCATGGCCGTCGCGGTGATGCTGTCCGCACCCTGCACGACGTGGAAGTTCGTCAGGACGGTCCCGCCGGGATCCAGGATGATGCCGGTGCCCGCACCGATCGCGTGCTGGTAGTTGATGACGGTGTCGATCCGCACGGTCGCGGGTTCCACCTGTGCGATCGCCCCGGAGAGGTCGACGGGTGCCGCGCCGGCAGGGGCGGGTGTGACGAGACCGACGACGAGCGCCGCCGCGACGCCGACGACGAGTCGCCAGCGGGATCCGAACGTGCCCATGCGCCACCTAACCTAGATGTGTCCCACAATTCTTACGGGGAGTACCCAGGCTGTCGACGAACGCGCGACCTACGGCCGAACGGGATCAGTCTTCGAGGGCGACGCCACCGCGTGAGCGCCGAAACAACGACTTCCCCGACGGACGTCGATTGCGCAGCTTGCCTGCGCTTTCCTCGTCGTTGTCTGCTCTATCGTCGTCGGGTTCGCCGATGTTAGCGGGTTCGTCGACCTCATTGGCCTCAGTGGTCTCGTCGGCCGCAGTGGTCTCGGTGAGCTCAACTGCCTCGCTGGTTTTGGACGGCTCCTCGACCGCGACGGGTGCCGGGGCGTCGTCCTTCTCCACCTCGTCGGCGTCGGTCACCTCGGTTTCAGCGGGCGCGTCGGCCTCATCGACGGATGCCTCGTCGGCAGCCCCGCGCCGACCGCGACGACGGTTCTGCGTCTTGGACTTCAACGGCTTCGGCGGGGGCGGCGGCAATTCGGCGGTGAACGCCAGCTGGAACGCGAGCAGACCGAGCAACGCGATCGCAGCCGCGGCGCCGTAGATGCCGAACAGCCAGGGGCCCGCGCTGTCCAGGCTCAGCCAGATCTCGCTGATCGCGGCGCCGATGATGAGCGCGCCCGCGAGCACGTGTAGGGCGATCGACCAGACCCGCAGCGCGAGCGCCAGTCGCGGCGTGCCGAACTCGGGCTTACGCGTGCGCAGCAGCGTGAACACCACCGGCAGCGCGGCCAGCCCGATCAGCGCACCCGTGACGATGCGCAGCACGGTGCCGAGGGTGTGGGACGTGTCGCCGATCATCTCGGGCCACCGCGGCAACACGAAGAA
>NZ_JAVRPS010000224.1:0-2698 GCF_032162105.1 Mycobacterium sp.
CCTGCCGAAGAACGCAGCAGGCAAGGTAGTCAGTCGCGCACTGCGAAACATGGCGCTCGACTGACCGAGGCAGGGCTGGACATGACGACGCAACCGCGCGTCACAGAAGTATGCACCATCGTTTGAAGGAGAATAAAGGAGAATAGATGTCTGATTCGAACGACGGCGCCCGGACGGCTCGCAGTGAAAAGATCGCATTGACCAACGTGCGCGTGTTCGATGGACGTGAACTTCGCGGGTCCACCACTGTGGTCATCGAGGGCGGGATCGTGGGCAACGACTCCGCAGGCGCGCGGATCATCGACGCTGGCGGCGCCACCCTGCTGCCGGGACTCATCGATGCCCACGTTCACCTCTTGAAGGAAGGGCACCTGCAACAACTAGCGGATTTCGGGGTCACGACGGCGCTGGACATGGGGGCCTGGCCGCCATCCATGGTCGACTCGCTGCGCAACAGAACCGGTATGGCGGATATTCGCAGCGCAGGCATCCCCGCGACCACCGCCGGCAGTACCCACAGTCACCTACCGGGGTATCCGGCCGAGGAATTCGTCGACGGTCCCGCGGGCGCAGCCCGATTCGTGGCGGACCGCATCGCCGAGGAAGTCGATTACATCAAGCTCATCGCCGACATCCCCGGACCCGACCAGGAGACACTCGACGCACTAGTTGCCGCGTCGCACCGGCACGGCAAGCTCACAGTCGCACATGCCGTGTCCACGGCCGCCCTCGACATGGCACTACAGGCCGGGGTCGACATGATCACACATGCCCCGCTCGACCGCCGGCTCACCGAGTCCACAGCGGCTCGCATACTCGCGCAGGAGTGCGTCAGCATTCCGACGTTAACGATGATGAAGGGCGTCGTCGACCGGATCGCCACTGCGGCGGCTTCGCAGCCCGAGGGTGTAGCGGCGGCTGGGCCGAGCTATGAATCAGCCCGCGGCAGCGTCGCGGAACTGCACCGAGCCGGTGTGCCGATCCTCGCGGGTACGGACGCTAACGCCGGCCCCGGCATACCCTTCTCACCCCGCCACGGCGAAAGCCTGCACGAAGAGCTCGAATTGCTCATCGAAGCCGGCCTGTCGACCGTCGAGGCGCTGCGCGCGGCGACAGTACTGCCAGCCCAACACTTCGGGTTACACGACAGAGGCGTGATCGAACCCGGCCGACGGGCCGACCTCGTACTGATCGACGGCGATCCCATCGCCGACATCCGCGCCACACGACAGATTCGGCGGGTCTGGTGCGCCGGTGTGGAGCACGTCGTTGGAACCGTTGTCCGGATATAGGCCGAGGCGTGGGGATCGGCGCGGTCTACAGCGCGCGGCGATCCCTCGCCGGCTCAGCTAGCAGTTGCTATCGCGCGCTACTGATCCAGGGGCCAGGACGACCGGGGACTGGATCCTATGACCCATCTCAGACTGTCGCGCTTATTAGTTGGCGCAATAGCGGATGCGCCGATAGTCGCTGCCCCAAATCGACGGTGACGTGTTTCCCACGTTGCGTTCACCGGAGCGATTCCGCATCGGCCCCTACTCCCGAATTGTCGATCAGATCGACTGGCTTGGGGGAGACATCGACTGGCTTGGGGGAGATAATGTAAAGGGTGTGACCTACCGCACACGATGGAGGAAGTAGCAGTCGTCCCGCCCGCGCATCCGTCGAATGTTCAAGGAGGATCGCCGCATGGATGCATGGCTGATCTGGTTGATCATCGCCGTAGCGTTGCTGGTGGTCGAGATGCTCACTATCACCGCAGCGGTCGGGATGCTCGGTGTCGCTGCACTGATCACCGCGGGCTTCGCCGCAGTCGGACTACCCGTTCCTGTCCAATTCCTTGCGTTCACAGTCACCGCCACGATCGGGGTGCTGCTCATCCGCCCCATCGTCCGTCGGCACATGATCCGGCCCCAGCTCGAGCGTTTCGGCGTAGAAGCATTAATCGGTAAGCCCGCCTATGTCGTGTCAGAGGTGTCCCGGCTGGACGGCAGGGTTCGCATCGGCGGTATCCGCGGCGAGGAGTGGACGGCGCGCGCCTACGACCAAACCCTGGTGATACCCGCCGGAGCGACCGTCGACGTCCTGCAGATCAGCGGCACCACCGCGCTCGTGTACCCCCGGGAGTAACCCATGGAAACCGCACTCTCTCTTATCCCCGGACTGGTCATCGCGCTGTTCGTAGCCTTCACCGTGCTGCGGGCGGTGCGCATCGTGCCCCAGGCGCGTGCCCGCAACGTCGAACGGCTCGGCCGCTACGACCGCACGTTGCAGCCCGGCCTCAATTTCGTCATCCCCTACTTCGACCGGGTCTATCCGATGATTGACCTACGGGAACAGGTGGTCTCGTTCCAGCCGCAACCGGTGATTACTGAGGACAATTTGGTCGTCGAGATCGATACTGTGCTCTATTTCCAGGTGACCGACGCGCGCGCAGCCGCCTATGAGATCGCCAGCTTCCTGCAAGCCGTCGAACAGCTCACGGTCACCACACTGCGCAATGTCGTCGGGTCCATGGACCTGGAGCGCACACTCACCTCCCGCGACACCATCAACAGCCAACTCAGAGGCGTGCTGGACGAGGCCACCGGCAAGTGGGGGCTGCGGGTCAACCGGGTAGAGATCAAGGCCATCGACCCGCCGCAATCCATCAAGGACGCGATGGAGAAGCAGATGCGGGCCGAGCGCGACAAGCGTG
>NZ_JAVRPS010000225.1:0-3415 GCF_032162105.1 Mycobacterium sp.
CTTGATCAGCGGGGTGGTGGCCATCGAGAACAGCAGCTGCGGTCCGGCTACGACGCGTGCGGTGGCCAATGGCTTCGCGACGGCGAGGTACTGAGCGACCAGTTCGCCGAACACCATCGACACCGAGGTG
This sequence comes from Mycobacterium sp., assembly GCF_032162105.1. Taxonomy (GTDB): domain Bacteria; phylum Actinomycetota; class Actinomycetes; order Mycobacteriales; family Mycobacteriaceae; genus Mycobacterium. The sequence goes on from NZ_JAVRPS010000225.1 coordinate 131, forward strand.
GCGATCAGCAGCGCCAGCGCAAGCGCCAGGCCGTCGGCGACGCTCCTGGTCAGCGACAGCGCGGTGAACACGGGTTTCAGTAGCTGCGCGAGCAGCGGCTGGGCCAGGTAACCGGTGATCAGCGTGGTGATCGAGATGCCGACCTGGGCGCCCGACAGCTGAAACGACAGCGTTCGATGCGCCCGCTGCACCAGCTTGTCGCGGCGCTTGCCGGTGCGCGCGTTGGCGTCGACGGTGCTTCGTTCCAGTGCCGTCAGCGAGAACTCGGCGGCGACGAACAGCGCCGTGCCTGCAGTCAGCACGATGAAACCGAGGAGGGCGAGCAGGGTCAATCCGACGCTCATCGCAGCCTCGCAGAATGTTCGCCGGGTCTCGCGCCCGGCTGACTACTGGAGGGTTCGGCGTCCTGAGGTTCTAGGCCGGGCTCGCGGGCGGGCCGGTCGGACCCGACGGCCCTGTCAGACGTGGGGGCCTCCACGGGTGCCTGCGGCACGTGATCCCTTCCTTCAGCCGAGGTGGTGAAGAACTCATGTTAGCGGGTGGACCGGGCCCCGCTGGGTCACCAACCGCCCGACAGCGGGTGTCCCTCGGCGAATCCGGCCGCCGACTGCACGCCGAGCACCACCTTCTCGTGCAGTTCGGGCAGGGTCGCCGCGCCGACGTAGGTGCAGGTGCTGCGGACGCCCGAGGTGCTGTGGTCCAGCAGGTCCTCGACGCCGCCGCGGGCCGGGTCCAGGCCCATCCGGGACGTCGAGATGCCCTCCTCGAACAGCGCCTTGCGGGCCCGGTCGAACATGCGGTCGCCTGCCGTCCTGGCGGCGACGGCGCGTTTGGACGCCATCCCGTAGCTCTCCTTGTACAGCCGCTCCTCGCGGTCGGACATGAGGTCGCCGGGGGACTCGTAGGTGCCTGCGAACCAGGAGCCGATCATCACGTTCGACGCCCCCGCGGCCAGCGCCAGCGCCACGTCACGGGGATGCCGAACCCCACCGTCGGCCCAGACATGCCCACCGAGTTGCCGTGCTGCGGCAGCACATTCGACGACGGCGGAGAATTGCGGCCGGCCGACTCCGGTCATCATCCTCGTCGTGCACATCGCGCCAGGGCCCACGCCCACCTTGACGATCGAGGCGCCCGCACTGATCAGGTCTCGGGTTCCCTCGTCCGACACCACGTTGCCCGCGGCCAGGGGAAGGCCCAGATCCAGCGACGACACCGACTTGATGGCGTCGAGCATCTTGAGCTGGTGGCCGTGGGCGGTGTCGATGACCAGCAGATCGACGCCGACCTCGGCCAGCGCGGTCGCCTTGGCTGCGACGTCGCCGTTGATGCCGACGGCGGCGGCGATGCGCAGTCGGCCCGCCGCGTCCACCGCGGGGGAGTAGATGCCGGCCCGGACCGCGCCGGTGCGCGTGAGGACGCCGGCCAGGCCGCCGTCCGGCCCGGTCATCACCGCCACGTCGATGGGCGCGTGTTCGAGTAGGTCGAACACCTCGCGGGGGTCGGTCCCGACGGGGGCGGTCACGAAGTCGAACAGCGCGACGTCGCGCACCCGGGCGAACCGGTCCACGCCAGCACACGCCGCCTCGGTGACCAGGCCCACCGGACGGTTCCCGTCGACGACCACCGCTGCGCCGTGTGCCCGCTTGTGGATCAGCGCCGTCGCATCGGATACCGAGTCGTCGGGCGACAGGGTGACCGGTGTGTCGACGACCAGGTCGCGGCTCTTGACGAAGTCGACCGTCGCCTTGACCACCGAGATCGGAAGGTCTTGGGGCAGAACGACGATGCCGCCACGTCGCGCCACCGTCTCGGCCATCCGCCTGCCCGCCACCGCCGTCATGTTGGCGACCACAACCGGAATGGTGGTGCCGGAACCGTCAACGGTCGAGAGGTCCACGTCGAAGCGGGACGTCACGTCGGAGCGCCCTGGCACGATGAAGACGTCGTTGTAGGTCAGGTCGTATGGCGGCTTCGGGCCGTCGAGAAACCTCAAGGTGACACTCTCCTTCCTGACCTCAACCCGACTGACCTCAAGCAGGCACTTCGCTGCGGTCACCGCTCCACAACGTGTGGAACTTCTTGGTCGGGTCCTCGTCAATGCGGCCGTAGGTGTGCGCGCCGAAGAAATCGCGCAGACCCTGTGTGAGGGCAGCAGGCAGACGTTCGGTCCGCAGCGCGTCGTAGTAGGACAGCGCCGAGGAGAAGCCGGGGATCGGGATGCCGAGTTCGGTGGCGGTCACCACGACGCGGCGCCAGCTGTCGATCGCCGCCTCGATGGCATCGCGGAAGTACGGCGCGACCAGCAGTGTGGCGAGCTCGGGCTCTGCGTCGAAGGCCTCTTTGATCCGGTTGAGGAACTTGGCGCGGATGATGCAGCCGCCGCGCCAGATGGTTGCCATGTCGCCGGGCGTGATGCCCCAGTCGTACTCGTTGCTACCGGCCTGAATCTGGTTGAAGCCCTGGGCATACGCCACGATCTTGGAGGCGTACAGCGCCTTGCTGACGTCCTCGGTGAACCGAGCAGCGTCGGTCGGCTTGGCACCGAGGGCGCCAGACGCCAGGCCGGTGGTGGCCTTGCGCTGCGCCACCGAACCGGACAGCGCGCGGGCGAAGACGGCCTCCGCGATACCGGTCACCGGTACCCCGAGGTCCAGTGCCGACTTCACGGTCCAGCGACCGGTGCCCTTCTGCTCGGCCTCGTCGAGGATCACGTCGACCAGCGGCTTGCCGGTCTTGGCGTCGGTCTGACGCAGCACCTCGGCGGTGATCTCGATGAGGTAGCTGTCCAGGTCGCCCTTGTTCCACTCGGCGAAGACGTCCGCGATCTCGGGAGCGGTCTTGCCCAGCCCGTCGCGCAGCAACTGGTAGGCCTCGCCGATCAGCTGCATGTCGGAGTATTCGATGCCGTTGTGCACCATCTTGACGAAGTGCCCTGAGCCGTCCGGACCGATGTGCGTGCAGCAGGGCACGCCGTCGACGTGCGCGGAGATCTCCTCGAGCAGCGGGCCGAGCGACTTGTAGGACTCAGCCGGGCCGCCGGGCATGATCGACGGCCCCTTCAGCGCGCCTTCCTCGCCGCCGGAGATACCGGCGCCGACGAAGTGCAGGCCGCGATCACGGATCGCCTTCTCGCGGCGGATGGTGTCGGTGTAGAGCGAGTTGCCGCCGTCGATGATGATGTCGCCTTCCTCCATCGCGTCGGCGAGCTCGTTGATGACGGCATCGGTGGGGTCGCCTGCCTTGACCATGATCAGCACGCGGCGCGGCTTCTCCAGTGCGGCA